>DASTYE010000080.1:0-23056 GCA_035765135.1 Gemmatimonadaceae bacterium
AGATGTTGCGCTCGGAGGTCGCACTGCCATGGAACGCGCGCCAATCGTTCGCCGACGAGCTGATGCCGTTGCTCGCGGCGGCGATGGCGTTCTGATATGCGGTGACGCTGATGCCGTTGTTCGGTTGCTCGACAGTGTGCAGGTAGAAGCGCGCCTTCAGCGTGTACGCCGCGTCCACCCACTTGTCGAAGTCCCCGCGGTACACGAGGTCGAACGCGGCCGCTGGACCATCCCCCTCGCCGCTCTCGATGTCCGCGATCGCCTCGGTGAGCAGCGCCTGGACGTCGGCGTAGACCTGCGCCTGCGGATCGAACGCCGGATGCTTGATCGTCTCGAATTGCGCTGCCTCGCGGTAGGGAATGTCTCCGAACACGTCCGCGCCCAGTCCGATGAGCATGGCCTCGAGGACTTTCGCGACCCCGGCGTAAACGCGGTCCCCGTTCTCCTCCGAGATCTCCTGAATGTGGCGAAGGTCGAGAAGGCCTCCCCCGCTGTACAGCTGGATGAAGTCCGAGTTCGCGTCCACTTCGCTGAAGAAGTACCACCCGCGGAACTGCACGAAGCGGCCGCCCACACCGCCGCACTGCTGCATGAAGAGACAGGCCATCATCCCGATGTTCGCTTCCTGCATTCCGAACTGCGCCGCCTGCGCGGCGACGAACAGCTGATCACGGGTCGCCTCGCGCGGATTGTTCGGGTCCTTGTCGCTTCCGATCCCATCCCTCGTGAGGAAATCCGTACAACCGGCGGCGCCGACGGCGAGGAGGCCGCCGAGCGCGATCACGACGAGTCGTCTCATTGGTGTCGTCCTCATTGCGGTCAGCGGTTCAGGTTGAACGTGATGACGAACGAGCGCGTCTGCGGCATGTTGAAGTAGTCCATGCCACGGGTGTTCTGAATCGCGCCGCCGAGGTTCGTCTCGGGATCGTAGCCGGTGTAGTCGGTCCACGTTTTGAGATTCCGCCCGGCCACCCGCAGATCGAGGCTCGTTAGGCCGAGCGCCCGGCGCACCCATGCCGCGTCGAACGTGTAGCCAAGCGAGAGCTCACGCAGCTTCACGTAGGAGCCATCCTCGATGCACGCCTCGGAGTTGTTCGAGAAGGGACACGGGCCGAGTCCCTGGCGATACCAGTTCTCTCCGATCGGCACGGCGACACCGGCGCCAGGGCCGACCACCGGACCATCGAACCAGCCGTTTTGCCCGAAGACCTTCTCGTTTCCGGTGCACGTCTCCCCGTCGCACGTCGCGCGGATCTCCGTGTCCTTGTGCGTGCCGTAGCTGTACAGCGCCCCGCGGGTTCCGTTGTAGATGTCGCCGCCCTTGCGGATGTCCACGAGGCCGGAGAACTGCCACTTCCCGTACCGGAATCCGCTTCGCACGCTGCCCGACCACTCCGGATTCGGGTCACCGACGACGCGCTGATTCGGATCACCCACCGGGAAGCCGTTGGCCGCGATGTAGGCGGCACCGTGTGGTTGACCCGCGCACACGGTCGCGAGATCGACGCCGCGGACCGCCGCATCCATCCCGTTCGGGCTGATCCCGCATCGAACCCACCCGAAGTCGTAGAACACGCCGACGGGATGCCCTTCCATCGCGACGTTGTACGGCGTGATCGTGCTCACGCCGTCGAGCGGGATGAACGTTGCCGCATCCAGCTGCGTGACCAGACTCTGGTTCCGCGCCCACTGAAGCCCGAGGTCCCACGCGATATTCTCGGTGGTGACCGGACGAACGTTGAGCGCGACCTCGTATCCGCGATTGCGGAACTCCGCCGAGTTCTGCGGTTGCGTGAAGTATCCGGTGGAGGTCGCCAGCGGCGTCAGCAGAATGACGTCGGACGTAATCGCGTTGTAGAACGTGAAGCTGAGGTCGGCCTTGTCGCGGTACAGCCCGAGGTCGAAGCCCGTTTCGAACTCCTTGGTGCGCTCGGGGCGAAGGCGATCAGCCGCCTTCACGATCCACGAGTACAGGCCGCCACGTCCGCCCTGACTAGGCGACAGACCTGTGCCTTGCGAGATCGGCGTCAGCAGAATCGAGCCGCTGTTGAAGATGTCGGACGTGAAATACGGGAGTGGCTCGGTCCCGGCCTCACCGTACGCGACGCGGAGCTTGCCGAACGTGAGCCACGGCTGCTGGCCGAGATAGTTTGTGAAGGTCCACGCGACGCTCCCCTTGGGAAACCAGTTGCGCTGATCCTCGCTCCCGAACGTCGAGGATCCATCGTTGCGCAGCGCCGCGGTCAGATAGAGCTGATCGAACAGATCGATCGTCGCCTGCCCGAAGTAGGACTCGCGATGGATATTGGTGACGACGTCGATCGGCAGATCGCGGTTGACGGTATTCGAGAGCCGGTACGGCCGCGGCGCGACGAGTGTGCGACCGACCACCGACAGCTGCCGGTTGTTCGAGACGCTGAGGTTCTGGCCTAACGTGAACGTTCCGGCGATGGCCGGGGAGAGGGTCCAGCTCGCCGTGCCGGTGAGATTGTGGTCGAGCTCGAAGTTGGTGATGCTCCCTTCGGTCACGCGGCCGCCAGCGGAAACGTCCGAGGAAGCCTGCGGCGCGCCTTCGAGCCGCTCGTCGGTCGCGTAATCAGCGCCGAGCGTGTAGTTCACTCTCAGCCATGTCGCGGGGATCCACTCGGCGTTCACGTTCCCGAACGTGCGGCCCACCTGCGCCTGGTTCAGCGGCTCGTGCAGCGCGAAGATCGGATTGTCGAAGCCGCGTGAATCGCTGCCCGACAGCGGCGAGGGATTCTGCAGGCGGAACGAGCGGTGCAGCCCCGTCACCGGGTCCAGGTAGGGGAAGTTGTTGAAGTCGGGCGGCGTCCTGAGGAGACCGAGCTGAAGCCCGTTGACGTTGTTGCCGCGCTGAATGAACTCGCCGCGCGTGTCCGCATAGGCGACGTTCCCGGAGACCGTCAGGCGATCGGTCAGCCGATGCGATGCGTTCAGGCGCACGGTCGTCCGCTCGAACTCGTTGTGCGGCCCGATGAACACCCCGTCCTGATCGGTGCGACCGAGCGAGAGGTAGAACGTGGTGCGGTCGGATCCGCCTGACACCGTCATCGTGTTGTCCCACGTGCTTCCGGTGTCGTACGCCTCGTTCGAGTGGTCGAACGCCGGCCTGCCCTCGGCGCGGAGGTCCGGCCCCCAGCTCCGGAAGCACGTCGTCTTGTCGATGTTGTCGCACGGTAGCGCGGACGCCCCGAAGCGGCCGACGCCGTATCGCATCTGAAGCGGATACGTCTTCGCGACGTCGTCGAATGCGACCGAGGATCGCCACGAGTATTTCGTCTGGCCCGCCCGGCCCTTCTTGGTCGTGATGAGCACGACGCCCTGCCCCGCGCGTGCGCCATAGATGGCGCCGGCCGCCGGGCCCTTGAGGATCTCGACGCTCTCGATGTCGGCCGGGTTGAGATCGACGGCGCGGTTGTTCTGCGTCGTGCCGGAGATCTCCCCGGTGCCGAGCTCGTCGATCGGGTTGAAGTTGGAGGTCGAGAAGCTCGAATTGTCGATGGGAACGCCGTCGACGACGAAGAGCGGCTGCGCGCCGCCGGTGACGGTCCGCTGCCCGCGAATGCGAATGTACGACGACGCCCCGGGCTCGCCTGACGATTGCGTGACCTCGACGTTTGGCGCCTTCGCGGCCAGCGCCTGCACCACGTTGGCTTCGTTCGACTTGACGATGTCCTCGGCCGCGACCGCGTTCCGCACGTTGCCGAGCTTCTCGGCTTGCGTCGCGGTGCCCGCGCCCGTCACGACGACCTCGCCTAACCGCAACGGGTTCGGCGCGAGCCGGAAGTCCTGGGTGATTGTCCCACTCGAGAGCGTGATCGGAACGGTCATCGCCTTGTAGCCGAGCAGGCGTGCGGTGAGCGTCGCGGACTGGTTCTGCACGCGCCCCGCCGGGACGACGAAGCTGTACGCTCCGTCTTCCCGTGTGAGCGCGCCGATGTTCAGGCCATCGACGAAAACGCTCGCCGACGCGAGCGGTACACCGGCCTCACTCGTCACGCGACCGGTAATGGTCGCTCCCTCCTGTGCCGCCGCCGCGGAAAGCGGTACGACGGCCGCCGCCACCAAAGCAAACAGACGGAAAGTCCCTTGCATTTCCCCTCCTCGAGCATGGTGGGAGTGCATGAAAGGATGTTCCCGCCGATGTTCGGCGCGGGGATGCGAGGCGACAACGAAATTGTGATGAGTCGCGCCTGGGCCGGGAGGAGGCCCGGCGCCCTGGGACCAGCCGTTATGCCGGAGGGCCGTGCATCCAGCTCTCGAGCCGGTCGCGGTAGACACGGCTCAGACGGAGTTGCGTTCCGTCGCGGAGAATCACCGTGTATTCACCGGAGAACCACGGCTGCATCTCCCGGACCCGGTCGAGGTTCACGATCGCCGAGCGATGAATGCGAAGGAACCGAGAAGAGTCGAGCATCTTCTCGATTCCAGCCATCGTCTCACGCATGAGGTGTGTGTCCCGTCCAACGTGGAGCTTCACGTAGTTGCCGGCCGCCTCGATCCAATCGATGTCGTCGATGCGGATGAAGTAGAGGCGGCCGTCCGAGCGCACCATGAGCCTATCCCGCGAGCGCTGCGGGCGCGCGTCGATCTGCGCGAGAAGCGCTTCCAGGCGCCGGACGCGGTCCTGGGCCTCTGCTCCGGCGAGACGTCGCCTCGCACGAGAGAACGCCTCCTTGAAGCGTGTCGCGTCGAACGGCTTGCGCAGATAGTCCACGGCGTGCACGTCGAAGGCGCGCAGCGCGTAGTCATCGTAGGCGGTCACGAACACGACGGCCGGAGACAGCTCGGGTCGCAAGCGGTCGAGCACGGCGAAGCCGTCGACCTCCGGCATCTGTACGTCGAGGAAGATGAGGTCTGGCCCCAGCGCGCGAATGGATTCGACGGCCTGCATGCCGTCGCTCGCTTCACCGACCACCTCGACGTCTTCCTCCACCTCGAGCAGGCGCCGCAACCGCTGACGCGCAAGCTCCTCATCGTCCACGATCACCACGCGAAGCGTCACAGCGCCACCTCCCGATCGATCGCGACACGACCACCCTCTCGCTGGGCGATCCGTGAGAACGGGAGTCGTACTCTTGCCATCGTGCCGCCATTCGCTCGCGGCTCGAGCTCGAGTGAGCTTTCGTCGCCGTACATTTGGTCGAGACGCGCGCGTGTGTGGCCGACGCCAATACCCTCGTCAGGCGGGCTGTCGGCGGGCAGGCCCGGCCCATTGTCGAGCACTTCGATCACCAGCGAGGAGCCGGCGCGGCGCGTGACGATTTCGAGCTGCCCACCGGCGGCGCACCGGGATGTGCCGTGGCGAATCGCGTTCTCGACGAGCGGCTGCACGAGAAGACTCGGCACCGCGGCGTCGAGCGTCGCGGGATCAACCTGACGAATGACTCGCAACCGTTTTCCGAAGCGTGCCTCCTGGATTTCCAGATACGCGTTCACGAATGCCAGCTCGTCGCGAAGCGGGACATCGGCGGAGCGGGCGAGCGACGCCGACATACGCAGCAGATCCCCGAGGCGCGCCACCATGCGGTCCGCTCGCTCCGGATCGACGTGCACCAGCTCCGAGATCACGTGCAACGCGTTGAAGAGAAAATGCGGGTCGAGCTGGCTCCGCAGTATCTGGAGCTCGGTGCGAGCGAGCTGCGCCTCGAGGCGCGCGGAGTGCGTGGCCAGCCTGGCTTCTTCCACCCGCTGGTCGCGGCGCCAGGCGACGAAATCGATCGCGTGCGCGACGGCGAGCACGAAAAAGTACGCGAGGAAATGGAGCTCGAACGTGGGAAGCGAGAAGGTGTCGCCAACGGACGACCGCCCGGGATCGAGGGCCATCGTTCCGAAGGCCGCGACGAGAGCGGCGAAGACCGACGCCATCGCGACGTGCAGCGCGAGGCGCGACCAGAGCCGCCACCCATCCGTTCGACGCGCCACCCAGATGACCGCGCCGGTGAGTGCGCCTAACGTCAGGATGTGGACGAGGTGATAGACCACGCGATCCGCCGATCCGCTCGCGGCGAGCGCGTCGGGAAGCGGTCGGGACGCGACCGACGCAAGTCCCAGAGCCGCCCAGATTCCCACGGCGGCCACCCACGCGTGGGGACGCTGACGTCCTCGCGCCCTCGTGGCTCGCCCGCCGCCCGGTTTGGTCGATGCCTCGGCAGGGGACAGGCGATGCGAGACAGGGGACGTCATCATGTTGTCAGAATCGGTGCGGCGTGCCCGCGTGCGCAAAGGCCCAGGGACGACCCGCACGTGTCGAGTGACGAGCCCCCCGGCACCGGGACGCACGTCCCGTCCGGGGGCCCGTCACGCGCTTCGTTCGCGCGGCACCGGGTTCGCACGCACCACGTGCCGTGTGGTCAACGCCGCCGCACGCACCAGTCGCATGTGCTGCGCGGCATTGTCGGCGAGCGCCTCGCGAAGATCCTCGGCGAGTCGCGCGATGCGGTGTTCCGCGGTCGCGGTGTCCCAGGGGAGAGCCGCGGAGACATCGGTAAGGGCGGAGGAGGCCGATGTCGCCCGCCGCTCCCACTGATGAAGCTCCCCGTGCGCGTCGTTGAGCCGTCGCTCCAGCTCCACCGCGCGCCGCGCCAGGTGCTCCGCGCGCGCGATCAGCGCGCGCCTCCACATCTCGATCGTCCAGGAAACCGCCAGCGCCAGCGCCGGCGCCGCCAGCGTGATGACTTCGAACGGACCAAGCGTATCGATGGGCGCCTCCGGGGTCGAGGTGCGCGGGCGCTGCATCCGCCCGCGTATACAAGAGACACCACGAAGATGCCTAGCGGTCTTCGATGCGTTGTAAGAGTTCTGTACGTCTGCCGTCAGAGGTACTGAACGTCTCCGTCGTGATCGGACTGCTGGAGGATCATCTGCGCCGGCGTCGCTTCCTCCGGCGCGGCAGCAGGATCGTTCCCCTGCACTTCGCGGTACCGCAGTGGCAGGGATACTTCTTCTCGTCTGCCTCGTCGTCGTCGCTCATCCGTTCGTACTGGTAGTCGTACGTGAGCTCGCGTCCCTTGGGAATCGTCCGCACGGCCTCGATCCAGATACACCCGTCCTCGATGACGGCCTCGCAGTTCGGGTCACACGAGTGATTGATGAATCGCGACGCGTTCCCTCCCACTCCGCCGTCCACGACCGTGCGCTGCGTCAACGTAAACAGATACGTGTGGTGCCGCCGCATGCGGTCGTCATCGTACCGCCGGTCAGCCTCGGCATTCGAGATGCGCTCGCCGGTGTATTCGATGATCCGCTCTCCTTTCCGGATGCGCCGAGTGGCGAACGCCCCGCGACCCTGGATTCGTGACCGCCGTATCTCGAAAGGGGGCTCTGCGATTGGCCTTGTCATTGCTTCGTAATGGAGCTTGAACGAACTTCGAAGATCCGAGATTCGAGGTCGTTGAAGTTAACCCCGTGCGGAACCCTGGATTTTCCGAGGATGACTGAGGTCGAATACGTGATGCTCGACGGTACCCCGCCGCGCGATCTGCCCCTGATGCGATCGCGGAGGAGGCGCAGCCCTGCGGTCACCGCCATCGGCGTCCTTCTCGGCTTCGTCCTGCTGTTTTTCGGTGGTGGATACGCCCTCTGGCAAAGACACCTCGATCCGGTCGCCTCTCGGTCCACACTCACGAGGGAGCTGTCCACCTACGCACTCGATCCGGGCGAAAAGGTGCTCGCCAGCGCGTTCCTCTACTGGAGGAGCCCGCTCTCGTACTTTCGATCGACGCACGCCGTGCTCGCGGCGACGGATCGCCGCCTTCTACTGCTGACGCTCACGCCACCGGACCCGCTCACGCGGGAGGCGGAAACGACGCTGCCGACCATACGCGATCTCCCCAAGGATACGACGATTCGCATCGACACCGGGCGCGTGATGTTCGGATCCTCTCGCGGTGTGACCGTGCGGGCGAGGGACGTCCGTGAGCGATGGGCCGCCCGGCCGGATCAGTGGAGCCACGTTCAAGCGGTGATCTCGGATCTAACCGTCGTACAGCGACGGATGCGCGAGGACGCCGAGGCGATCGGGTTGGCGCGACTGGCCGCGGTCGAGAGCGCGCGGCAACCCATCTGGCACATCGTACGGCGTGGAGAGGCGCTCGAGACGATCGCCGCTCGTTATGGCACCACGCCGGAGCGTTTACGAGCGCTGAACTCGATGGCGAGCGATCACATCCGTTCCGGCGACTCGCTGCTCATCAAGCCGCGAACCTGAGGCCGCTAACGCGTTACGGCCGACGCGGCGCTCAGGGACTGATCGGCGTTCTCGGCATCCTCGCGCAGCGTCAGGTGCAGCGGCTGCCTCACGCACGAATCGAAGTCGCCGTCCCCGCAGAGGGCACGGGCATGCTCCTCGACCCGCGATCGTACGATGTCCGGATAGCCGTGGCAGCTCGGCGTGTTCGTGCCACGCACGCACCCATTGTAGCGAAGCAGCCCGTACCGCCAGGCCTCCCCGCTCCCCATGGGATCGCGGGCGCGGCGGAGGTAGTGGCTCAGGATGAAGACGCCATAGCGAAGGTTCGTCTCATCGTCGCGGAGATTCGTCCCGAACAGCTTGCCGAGGCTGCGCTTCCAGGCTGGGGCATGGATCTGCATCAGGCCGACGGCACCCACGTTCGAGCGGGCGGTCGACTTCAGCGAGCGGTTCTCGGTGAGCATGACGCCGAAGACAAGCGCCGGCGGCACGCGCCGGAGATACGCTTCGCGCACCGCGAACGACGCGAGCTCGGCCGCCCTGGTCTCATCCACCTGGCCCGTGGCCAGGAGGTCCTCGGCGAAGGCGCGCTGATCCGCCTCGAACTGTGGCGTCGCCAGGACCGCATCGGTGGTGTCCACGATCCACGGGGAGCGCGCGTACGCGGAATCCCGCCAGCTCTCGGCGAGGAGGCGGCTGACTACCGGCGTACGGCCGGCGTACACTGGTCGCACGACGGAAACGGTCGCGACGATCGTCGCCAATGCGCCGACCGCGAGCCCAATCTGACGGACGAGCGAACGTGACATCGCCTCTCCAGACTCCAGGGGATGAATGCAAAGAGATCGGTCGCGACGTCGGACTTCGGGAGCGTGGCGGCCGATCTCTGGCCCCCGGAAGTTAATCGGGCTTGCCTCGATTCTCGATGGGGTTTTGGGGGGCTTAACTGCTGAGGTGGTCAAGGTTGTCCGGGACGTCAAGGGTGTCGAGGCTGTGCCGTACCCCCGATCCGCCCGGGGCCGTTCCCCTTGAGCACCTCGACAACCTTGACCACCTTGACGACCTCATATGGGCCTCGATCCCTCGATACCTCGACCCTTGATGACGTCCTCTCCGCTCCCTATCGCCCGACGAGGCTTCCTCCAGACCCTCCGGCGCGATGCCTGGTGGGTACAGCCCGCGATCGTCCTGGCCGTGCTCACCGCTTTCCTTATCTACGCCACCTGGGCCGCCTTTCAGAACGCCCACTACACCTACGGGCCGTACCTCTCGCCCTTCTACTCGCCCGTGATCTTCGGGGATCCGGCGCATGCGTGGCTCGGACCGCAGCCAGCGTGGTGGCCCGCATGGCTCCCCTTCTCCCCGGCGCTGATCATTCTCCCCTTCCCAGCCCTCTTTCGATTCACCTGCTACTACTACCGCGGGGCGTACTACAAGGCGTTCTGGGCTGACCCGCCCGCATGCACCGTGGGAGAGCCGCGCAAATCCTACCGGGGAGAAAAGACACTACCGCTGGTGTTACAGAACGTCCACCGGTACTTCCTGTACATCGCCCTGATCTTCCTCGGCATCCTCACATACGACGTGTACAGGGCGCTCTGGTTCGCCAACGCGACAACTGGACGCACCGAGTTCGGGATCGGCATCGGCACGCTCGTGCTCGCGCTCAACGTCGTATTGCTCACCGGCTACACGCTTGGCTGTCATTCGCTGCGGCATGTCGTCGGTGGTCACCTCGACCAGATGTCGGGCAAGCCGGTCCGACGTTCCGCGTACGCGTGCGTGACCTGCCTCAACGGCCGACACATGCGGTGGGCGTGGATGAGCCTCATCGGCGTCGCATTCGCCGACATTTACGTGAGGATGTGCTCGATGGGCATCTGGACGGACTGGAGGCTCATCTGATGCCCCAGTTCGACACGGTGGAGCACGATGTTCTGGTCATCGGAGCGGGCGGGGCCGGGCTGCGCGCCGCCATAGAGGCGGCAGGCACGGGTGCCCGCGTCGGCGTCGTCTGCAAGTCGCTGCTCGGGAAGGCCCATACGGTCATGGCCGAGGGCGGTGTCGCCGCGGCGATGGCGAACGTGGATGACCGTGATACCTGGCGGGTGCACTTCGCCGACACCATGCGCGGGGGCCAGTATCTCAACAACTGGCGCATGGCCGAGCTGCACGCGAAGGAGGCACCCGCCCGGGTGCGCGAGCTCGAGGCCTGGGGTGCGCTCTTCGATCGCACGCCCGATGGCCGCATCCTCCAGCGCAACTTCGGCGGGCATCGCTACCCACGGCTGGCGCACGTCGGCGATCGCACGGGGCTCGAGATGATTCGCACGCTGCAGGATCACGGCGTGCACCGTGGCATCGAGGTCTTCATGGAATGCACCGTCGTTCGGCTCCTGAAGGACGGCGACCGGATTGCGGGTGCATTGGGTTACGATCGCGAGCGCGGTCGCTTCCGTCTCTGGCGTGCGCGGGCTGTCGTCCTCGCCACCGGCGGGATCGGCAAGTCCTTCCGCATAACGAGCAACAGCTGGGAATACACCGGCGACGGGCACGCGCTCGCCTACGAGGCGGGCGCGGAGCTGGTGGACATGGAGTTCGTCCAGTTCCACCCGACCGGGATGGTGTGGCCGCCCAGCGTGCGAGGCATCCTCGTGACCGAGGGGGTACGCGGCGAAGGAGGCATCCTGCTCAATCGCGAAGGACGCCGCTTCATGTTCGACGACATCCCCGAGAACTATCGCGCCCAGACCGCCGACAACGAGGAGGAAGGGTGGCGGTACGTGCTCGGGGACAAGCAGGCGCGCCGGCCGCCCGAGCTGCTCACACGCGACCACGTCGCCCGATCGATAGTCCGCGAGGTGCGGGAAGGCCGCGGATCGCCGCACGGCGGCGTCTTTCTCGACATCGCCTGGATCAAGCGGCGCCTGCCTAACGCCGCGGACCACATCCGCAAGAAGCTTCCGAGCATGTACCATCAGTTCAAGGAGCTGGCGGACATCGACATCACCGTGCAGCCAATGGAAGTCGGGCCTACGACGCACTACATGATGGGCGGCGTCCGCGTCGATGGGGACTCCCAGATGTCGAGCGTCCCGGGACTCTTCGCCGCCGGCGAGGTCGCGGCCGGATTGCACGGCGCCAATCGCCTCGGTGGCAACTCACTCTCCGACCTCCTGGTGTTCGGAAAGCGGGCCGGCGAATACGCGGCACGCTTCGCTCAGGAGCAAGGGCCGGTTCGGACGAGCGAGGCCGATGCCGATGCGGTCGTCCGCGACGCGCTGGCGCCGTTCGAGCGCCCATCGAATGGTGCACGCGGTCCATACCAGATCCAGGACGAGCTGCAGGACATCATGCAGGACAACGTGGGCATCGTGCGCAACGAAGCCGATATGCGGACCGCGCTCGATCACATCGCTCGACTGGCGCGCGATGCCTCGGCGGTCGCTGTTTCCGGCCATCGCGAATACAATCCCGGCTGGCACACGGCGCTCGACCTGCACAACATGCTCACGGTATCGGAGGCGATCACGCGGGCCGCGATCGAGCGCAAGGAAAGCCGTGGCGCGCAGTTCCGGGAAGACTATCCCGAGAAGGCCGCCGAGTACGGCAAGTTCAACATTGTCGTCCGCAAGGGACGCGAGGGGCAGATGGAGCTCTCGCGTCGTCCCATCCCGCCACTCCCGGCCGAGCTGGCCGCGATCATCGAGGAGATGAAGTGATGGTGAGCGAAGTCCTCAAGCCGGATCTCGCCGAGCCCGGCCGCGTCCAGGAGAAGGCTGCCCCGGACAGAAAGCCTGAGCCGGTTGGCCGCGCGACGTTCAGGATCTGGCGCGGGGATGCAACGCGCGGCGAGCTCGTGCCGTACACGACGAATGTCAGCGAAGGAATGGTTGTGCTCGACGCCGTGCACCAGATTCAGGCCGAGCAGGCGAACGACCTGGCGGTCCGGTGGAACTGCAAAGCCGGCAAATGCGGCTCCTGCTCGGCGGAAGTGAACGGCATGCCGAAGCTCATGTGCATGACGCGGCTGAGCGATCTCGACCTCTCCAAGCCCGTCACTGTCGAGCCCATGCGCGCGTTTCCGCCGCTGCGCGATCTCGTCACCGATGTGTCGTGGAACTTCGAGGTCAAGCGGTCGATCGCGCCCTTTACGCCGCGCCCGCCCGACGCGCCCGACGGAACGTGGCGGATGGCGCAATCCGACGTGGACCGGGTGCAGGAATTCCGGAAATGCATCGAGTGCTTTCTCTGTCAGGACGTCTGCCATGTCCTGCGGGACCACCGTCTGCACCCGCAGTTCATTGGCCCGCGCTTTCTCGTCTACGCCGCGGCGCTCGAAATGCATCCTCTGGATGTCGCCGATCGCGTCCCTGCCCTGAAGGAGCAGCACGGGATCGGCTTCTGCAACATCACCAAGTGCTGCACCGCCGCGTGTCCGGAGAACATCACGATCACCGACAACGCGATCATTCCGCTGAAGGAGCGCGTGGTCGACGAATACTTCGATCCGATTGGACGATTGGTGAAGATCTTCAGCAGACGAAAGCGGAAGGAGCAATGAGGAGCGAGGAATTCGATCGCGCAGGCCTACCCAATCGAATTCCTCGGTCCTTCTTCCTCATACCTCATTCGCCGAGGAGCTCGAGATGCTCGATCTGAAGCCGATCTCGCGCGAAGGCATCCCCGCCGCCCTCCAGAAAGCGGAGAAGTACCGCCTGCTCGACGAGCCGAGCGCCGCCGAAAGTATCTGTCTCGACGTGCTCGCGATCGATCCGGATAACCAGCAGGCCGCGGTGACGCTGCTACTCGCGATCACCGATCAGTTTCCCGAAGCGCCCGCCGAGGGGGAGCGCCGTGCGCTCGAGGTGCTCCCGCGCCTGCGCGACGAGTACAAGCGCGCGTACTACGAAGGCATCATCTACGAGCGCCGCGCCAAAGCGCAGCTGCGTCGCGGCGCGCCCGGCGCCGGCGAGATCGCGTACGAGTGGTTTCGTAAGGCGATGACGTTGTACGAGCGAGCCGAAAAGCTGCGCCCTGCCGGCAACGATGAGGCGATCCTCCGCTGGAACGACTGCGTGCGCATACTCGAGCGCCGCGCGGAGCACGTGCATCCCCGCATCGAGCAGGATTACGAGCCGAGCCTCGAGTAATTGCGGGAATTGTAAAGGATGCAGGCAGCAGTGTCGCACACACTGCGCCTGACGAGCACGACACCGAGGTTGGCGGAGCGTTCACCCCGCAATTTCCGCGTGTCGTCCCACACAACTTGCGCACGTCCCTCGAAGTGACGTAACGACTCGCACACAGAGTCATTGGTCGCATTCAACACGTGTGCGCGTTGCATCGCGCTTCGCCGTTCTCGCGAAGCGTGCAACACGGCATTCACTTTCCACTCTTCGAGGTCATCAACGCCATGCTACGTCGGATACTCAGTGGCGTCGTTCCGATTGCGCTCGCGTTCGCCGCGGCCGCGGCCGCACAAGGTACGGCAGGCGAGATCGCCGGCCGGGTCACAACCGAGGCGGGAACGGAGCCAATCCCGGAAGCGCAAATCGTCATCGTCGGATCATCACGCGGAGCTCGTACCGGCTCGGACGGGACGTATCACATCCTGAACGTGGCGCCGGGACAGGTTCAGCTCCGCGTCATGCGCCTCGGCTACGCCGCGCAGACGCGCACCATCACCGTCACCGCCGGGGAACGCGCGACGGCGGACTTCTCGCTCTCCCCGACCGTGACGACACTCGATGTCGTCACCGCGACGGCGACGGGCGAGACACAGAGAAAGCGCGAGAATGGCACCAACGTCTCGACAATCGTCGTCGACAGCGTCGACAAGGCTGCGGTACAGACGTTCTCACAGCTCATCAACGGCCGTGCCGCCGGCGTATCGGTGCTCCAGAGCACCGGCACCACCGGAATGGGGGCGCGCATCCGCGTTCGCGGCGCCAACTCGGTGTCGCTGTCGAACGAGCCGCTGATCATCATCGACAACGTTCGGGTCAACAACGATCCCAACTCGATGTCCATCGGCGTCGGCGGACAGTCGCCATCACGCCTGAACGACATCAATCCCGAGGACATCGAGTCGCTCGAGATCATCAAGGGTCCGGCAGCGGCCGCGCTGTACGGGACCGCCGCCGCCAACGGCGTCATTCAAATCAGAACGAAGCTCGGTCGCACGGGACCCGCTCGCTGGAACTTTTATAGCGAGGGCGGCCTGCTGCGAGAGCATAACGCGTATCCGCCGAACTGGGGGGCGTGGGGAGACTTCGGCGATGGCTCCGAGTTCGGGTGCGACCGCCTCACGGCGGGACTCGGAGATTGCACACAGGATTCGGTGGTCGCATTCAATCCCCTCGAGGTCAACAGCCCCTTCCGCGAGGGGTGGCGCTCGAAGTTCGGGCTGAGCGCCGGCGGCGGCGGGGAGCGCGTGACCTACTTCGTCTCCGGCGACATGGAGCGCGAAGAGGGCGTGTACTACACGAGCGCGCTTCGTCGCGGAGCGGTCCGCGCCAACATGCGCGCCGAGCTCAGCGATCGCGCCGATCTTCAGATCAACGCCGGATACGTGTCGAGCGATCTGCGTTTGCCGCAGAACGACAACAACTTCCTCGGCTACATCTCGAACGGGCTCGCGGGCAAGGCGCTCCCGGAGACCGAGCGCGGTCGGGACGGTGGGTACGATCCCATTGGGCCTGACGAAATCGATCGGATTCGCACCTTCCAGGAGATCGAGCGGTTCACCGGCGGCGTAACCGGCACTCTGCGTCCCAGAGACTGGCTGACGCTCACCGCGACCGGCGGCTACGACGTCCTCAACCGATTCGACAACGAGACGTTCCCGCGAGGTGCGGTGGACTTCTCCGATCTGCCGGAAGGATCGCGCGAGGCGAATCGCGCGCAGACCTTCAACTACACCGGCAACATTGCGGGCACGGCGACGTTCATGGTGAGGCCCGAGCTGGTCTCGACCACATCCGTCGGGTTCCAGTTTCAACGCGAGCTGAACACCGGCGTCTTCGCGAGTGGTGCCGTACTCGCATCCGGAGTGTCGAGCCTCGAAGGGCTCGCGGCTCGCTTCGACATTGGCGAGGACTATGCCGACAACCGGACGCTCGGCGCCTTCGTGCAGCAGCAGCTCGGGTGGAAGGACCGCCTGTTCATTACAGCGGCGCTTCGCGGCGACGACAACAGCGCCTTCGGCGAGGCGTCGGAGTTCGTGTACTACCCCTCCGTCAACCTGTCGTGGGTGATAGGCGAGGAGCCGTTCTTCCCGCGGTTCGACTGGCTTAGCTCGCTGCGCGTTCGCACCGCCTACGGCCGCTCCGGCTTGCGCCCTGGCAACCGCGACAGCCGGATCTTCTTCACGCCGTTCGCGGTTCGTGTCAACTCCAACGAGCAGACCGGCGTCACGATCGCCGGGCTTGGCACCTCGACGCTGAAGCCGGAGATCATCACCGAGTACGAGGGCGGCATCGACGCCGGGTTCCTCGGTGGACGCGTGGGCGTCGAGGTGACGTACTTCGACAAGAAGTCACAGGATGCGCTGATTCTCCGCCGGACGCCCGCATCAGTCGGGTCGATCGTTTCACGATTCGAGAATCTCGGGTCGGTGTCGAACCGCGGCTGGGAGTGGCTCGTGAACGGCACCATCCTCGACATCCCCAACGTTCGATGGACCGCGACCGTCCAGGGCGCCACCGTTCGCAACCGGCTCCAGAGTTTCGGAGACACGAGCATCGCGCCGATCGTGTTTGGGTTCGAGGCGTCCCAGCAGCACAAGCCCGGCTATCCGCTTGGTGGCTACTGGGGCGTTCCCATCGACAGCATCGTCGACGTGACGGGTGATGGGCAGATCGATTTCGATGAGGTGTTCTACGGAGACGAGGAGCGATTTCTGGGAAGCTCCACGCCGACGCGCACCGGATCGTTCAGCACCGACGTCACCCTGTTCGACTTCCTGAAGATCTCGGGGCTCGTCGACTGGCGGGGCGGCTACAAGCTCATCAACTCGTCGGAGATCTTCCGCGCGCAAATCTTCATCGCCCGCGGCGTCAACGATCCGACGACGCCCCTCGATGAGCAGGGACGCGCGGTAGCGGCCGTGCTCGGAAACTACAGCGGCTACGTCGAGGACGCCGACTTCGTGAAGCTGCGTGAAGTCGCCGTAACGCTGATGGCACCGCGGTCCATTGCCCGCCTGGCTCGTGTGAGTGACGTCAGCCTCACGCTCGCGGGACGCAACCTCGGCACATGGACCGACTACTCCGGCCTCGACCCGGAAGTCAACGTCAGCGCGCAAGCGAACTTCACGTCGGCGGATTTTCTCACGCAGCCACAGGTGCGGTACTGGGTGGCGCGCCTGAACCTCACTTTCTGACCTATCTCCTGTGATGTCTATCCTGACTCGATACAAGACAGTGCGCCGCTCGTCGGCGCGCGCATCGACGGCCATGCTCGTCGCGGCGATTGCGGGCTGCTCTCTGGAAGTGGCCGACCCCGAGGTCGTCGATCCCGGGGACCTGAACACCGTGGAAGCGCTTCCCACACTTCTCGCCGGCGCTATCGGCGACTTCAAGCTGGCGTACAGCGGCAGTGGTGGTAATACCGAGGGCATCATCCTCGCCGGCGGAATGCGAGCCGACGAGTGGCTGAATGCCGATACGTTCGATACGCGCCAGGAGATGGACCGCGGCATCGTGCGCGAATCGAACGCGAGCAATCAAGGACTCTTCCGGAACATGCAGCAGGCTCGACTGTCCGCCGAGTTCGCGGGCCGGCGCTTCGCCGCGCTCGCACCGGCGCAGGCGGGACACGCCGAGGTGAAAGCGCTCGCCGGATTCACCTACGTGCTGTTCGGCGAGAACTATTGCTCGGGCGTGCCCTTCAGCTCGTTCGACGGGAGCGGCAACCTCGTGTACGGGGATCCGCTAACGACCGCGCAGATGCTGCAGCGCGCGATCGTCCTGTTCGATTCCGCACTGGCGATCGCGGCGCCTGGAACGAGGAATCATCACCTCGCGTCGATCGGTAAAGCGCGAGCCCTGCTCGATCTCGATCGCGACAACGCGGCGGCTGCCGCCGCGCTGGTCGGGGCCGTGCCGACGACGTTCGTGTACAACATCGAGCACTCGGAGAACACGACGGCGCAGAACAATGGCGTGTTCTTCCTGAACAACATCAACCGCCGATGGAGCGTGGCCGAGAACGAAGGGGGCAACGGTTTGAACTTCCGCTCGGCCAATGATCCCCGCGTCCCCGTCGCACGGTTGCTCAGCGCGAGCGGGGCGCCGCGCATCGGTCTCGACAACCGTACGCCGCTCTTCGCGCAGTTCAAGTACGAGAGCCGGTCGGCGAGCATTCCGCTCGCCACCGGCGTGGAAGCGGATTTAATCGAGGCGGAGGCGGCCCTCGCTGCCGGCGACGTCACGACGTTCATCGGCGCGCTCAACGCGCTGCGCGCCAACACGGCGCTGTACCGATGCCCGCTGAACCCGCCGCCTAACTACACCTGTCCGGGTGCGCTCGCGCCGATCGTCCTCACCGGCACCGAGACGACGACGCAGCTCGAGAATCTCCTGTTCCGCGAACGTGCATTCTGGATGTTCTCGACGGGCCATCGTCTCGGCGACTTGCGCCGACTCGCGAGACCGACGGCAGAAGGTGGGTATGGGCGCGCGTACAACTCGGTGTTCCCGACGGGCCCATACCACAAGGGCGGAGCGCCGTACGGCCCAGAGGGCAGTTTCCTCGTGCCGGTGGACGAGCGAAACAACCCGAGGTACCCGGGGTCGTGCGACAATCAGGGAGCGTGAGTCGACCAGACAGCCGGTTGCGAGCGATCACAGAACCGGGGCGGCGCATGCGCGTCGCCCCGGTTCGCATCTTCCGCGTCCGTTCTTCTCGGCGTTGCGCACGATCCGTTCGGGGATTGTAAAGGTGCGAGTGGTGCGCGATCGCTGACAACACTTCGGCACTTGTCAGCATCCGTTCACCATCACATCCTTGACGCTCCTGTATATCCGGATGACGGGCATCGCGAAGCGACATCTCGCCCCGTTGTGCCGGTTCGCTGCCCGATGTCGGCAGCCGCCCGCCCTCCATGGAGGTCCCCCATGAACGTAAATGTCTGCGCACGTTACGTCCTCACCGCGTTGGGATTCGTGGTCGCGCTGCTCGCGCCGGCTCGCGTCGCCGCACAGGGTGCGGCGACTATCGCCGGCACCGTCACCGATTCGTCGACACGCACGCCCGTGCCGGGCGTGCAGATCACGATCGCCGGAACGGCGCGCGGCACGCTGACCGACGACGGCGGCCGCTATGCGCTTCGCGGCGTGCCGGCCGGCACGGTCTCGCTGCGCGTTCAGCGACTCGGGTACGCTCCGGTCGAGCGCAGCGTCGCTGTCAGCGCCGGGCAGACGGCCGACGTCGACTTCGTCCTCACGCCGGTCGCCCGCGTGCTCACCGAGGTCGTGGCGACCGGATACGGCACGAGCATTCGTCGCGAGCTGAGCAGCTCGGTGTCGTCGCTGCAAGCCGCGGAGGTTCAGAACGCGGCCGTTGCCGGCGTCGACGCGGCCCTTCAGGGCAAGGCGCCCGGCGTGCAGGTCATCCAGAACTCCGGAAACCCCGGCGTCGGCATCACCGTCCGCGTCCGCGGCGCCTCGTCGATTTCGGCGAGCAATCAGCCGCTGTGGGTGATCGACGGCGTCCCAATGATTCGCGAGGACTTCTCGCAGATCGCCGTCGGCGGACAGGACATCACCGCGGTCACCGGCATCAGCCCCGATGAGATCGAGTCGATCGACATCCTCAAGGATGCCGCGTCGGCCGCCATCTATGGCTCGCGCGCGGCGAACGGCGTCGTGATGATCCGCACGAAGCGCGGCCGGGCTGGGACTCCGCGCTTCTCCTTCAACCTCTACACGGGGATGCAGGAGACGGCGAAGAAGCTCGAGCTCCTCAACTCGAAGGAGTTCGTCGAGTTCGCCAACGAAGCGTTCACGAACGACGGCTACGCGCCCGAGGATCTGCCGTTCATCCCGGGCGAGGATGACGTCATCAACACCGACTGGCAGGACGCGGTGCTGCGGACGGCGCCGGTGAATGATGTGTCGCTGTCGGTGGATGGCGGGAACGAGCGCATCCGGTATCTCGTCGGTGGGTCGTACTTCGACCAGAGAGGAATCGTCCTCGGCTCCGGATATGACCGTCAGACGATCCGCGCGAACCTGGACTTCGACCCCACCAACCGGCTGTCCTTCCGGTCGTCGCTCGCGCTGTCGCGTGAGCTGCACGAGCGCATCGAGAACGACAACACGATCGAAGGCGTGTACGCGAACGCCATCGCGAACCTGCCGATGTTCCCGGTGCGGCAGGCCGATGGCCGCTACACCAACACCAACGACGTCGTTGGACAGTACGATGATGTTCCGCTCACATACATCAATCCGGTGGCGGTCGCCGATCTCAGCTTCAATGAGTCGCGCTCGCTGCGGTCCTACGGCACGATCGAAGGATCGTTCCGCATCAACGATCAATTCCGGCTCAACGCACGCGCGGGGTACGATGTCCTGAATCTCCGCGATCTCACCTGGGAGTCGCCGAACGTGATCGGATCGCTCGGTGAGAGCGTTCGCGGGCGCGCGGTGCAGGCGAACAACACCGCCACCAGGTACATGCTCGAGAGTTACCTCGGCTACGACTACACCGGCGGCTTCTCGCTGAACCTCACCGGTGGCACGTCGGTGGAGTGGAACAACGCAGAGAACGACTTCCTGCGTGGCGAAGGCTTCGCGCACACCGCGTTCCAATACCCGGGCAACGCCGGACGCGTCACGACGTACGACGGCGACAGAACGGGGCACAACCTCGTCTCGTTCTTCGGACGCGTGAACGCCAGCTTCGCCGATCGCTATCTCTTTTCCGGCAGCATTCGCGCCGACGGCTCCTCGCGTTTCGGCGCCGAGAATCGCTACGGCTATTTCCCCGCCGTCTCCGTGGGCTGGATCATGAGCGATGAGCCGGCGTTCGAAGGCCTCCGTCGTTATGCGGACGTCAAGCTCCGCGCCAGCTACGGAGAGACCGGAAACCAGGACATTGGTGACGACTTCGCACCGATCGCCCGCTACTCCGAGGCGAAGTATGCCGGCGCTCCGGGAATCGCGCCGGAGAACATCGCGAACCAGGAGCTGAAGTGGGAAACGAACCGCGAATACGATGTCGGTGTCGACGTTGGCTTGTTCGACGGCCGCGTCAACCTCGTCGCCGACTGGTATCTCAAGGAAACCGATGATCTGCTGATTCTTCGGCCGATCACGCGCACGACGGGATTCAGCAGCTTCTGGGACAACATCGGGAACATCGAAAATCAGGGATTGGAGTTCGGCATCACGACCGTGAATCTCGATCCTCCGGCTGACGGGCTCCGTTGGGAGACGAACTTCAACATCTCCTGGAACAAGAACAAGGTCACGAGCCTGTACAACCACGAGGCGTTCAACTCCGGGTTCGATGACGTGAATCGGTACGAAGAGGGCCAGCCGATGGGCGCCTTCTACACGGTGAAGTTCACCGGAGTGGATCCGCAGACCGGAAACGCGATGTTTTTCGACCTGGACGGCGATGGCGAGACTGGCGAGGATTCCGATGACCGGATGATCGTCGGCAGCCCGCACCCGGACTACTGGGGCGGCCTGACGAATACGTTCTCGTTCAGGGGATTCGATCTTCGCGCTTTCGTGCAGTTCAGCCAGGGTGCCGAGATCTACAACGGCCTCCGCGCATACGCCGACGATGGCGTCTGGAGCCTGGGCGACAACAAGCTGAGGCACGTCCTCAAGCGCTGGCGCCAGCCGGGTGACATCACCGACGTACCGCGCCCGAGCTGGGATGGCGTCTCGCAGGCATACATCACGTCGAGCCGCTGGATCGAGGACGCCTCGTACATTCGCCTTCAGGAGATCACGCTCGGCTACAAGCTGCCGATGCGGTTCGCCAGCAGGGCGAATCTCGCCGACGCGCGCCTTTTCGTGTCGGGGCGCAATCTGAAAACGTGGTCCGACTTCCTGGGCTTCAATCCCGAGGCAAACAGCGCGGGATCGAGCTCGCTGACGACGATGTCGAACGAGTTCTACTCCTATCCCCTGGCGCGCACGATCACGGTAGGCGTGCAGGGCTCGTTCTAACCATGGCATCCACTTTCATGTTTTCTCCCAGAGCGATGACACCATACATGCGACTCCGATGGACCGTGCCGGTGCTCCTCGTGGCGCTGGCGGCGGCGTGTGATGACACGCTGACGGTCGAGCCGATCAACGAGGTGGCGGCCGACGTGGCAATCGTCGACGCCGCGACGGCACGGGCGGCCGTGGCCGGCGCGTATGACGCACTACAGGACGACGCGAGCGCCACGTACTATAGCGGCGATTTCGCCGTCTTCAGTGACCTGTCCGGTGACGACGTGCGACACAGCGGGACGTTCGATACCTATCGCCAGGCCGATCGCAATCAACTCGCTCCCAGCAACGGCACGATCGAGGACATTTGGGAGCAACTCTACGTCGCGGTCACGCGAGTCAACCGCATCATCGAGAAGCTCCCGAGCGTACCGGGGCTCGAAGACGATGAGCGTGATGACCTGCTCGGGCAGGCGTACTTCCTCCGCGCGCTCAGCTACCACAACCTCGTGAAGCTGTTCGGAGGCGTGCCGCTGCGCCTTACGACGCCGGCAAGCACCGACGAGGCGGCGAACATCGCGCGCGCCTCCGTCGACGAGACGTACGCGCAGATCTTTGATGATCTCGACCAGGCCATCGCCCTGATTCAGGAAACGGGCGATGTCAGCGTGGCCACGCGGGGCGCGGCCTGGGCGCTGCTCAGCCGCGTGCACCTCTTCCGCGGCAACTGGGCGGACGTGGTCACCGCCGCGGATTCGGCGGAGAGCTACGGCTACGACCTCACACCCGATTTCGGCGACCTGTTCCAGGCAGAGGGTGGCACCGAGGAGGACATCTTCAAGATTCCCTTCACCGCCGAAGAAGCGCATTTCCTTGGCTGGTACTATCGCGCCAAGGGCTACGGCGGTCGGTACGAGCTGGCGCCGACGTGCGCGCTCGTCAACGCGTTCGACTCCAGCGTGAATTGCGCGGCCAGCGATTTCATGACGGGATGGTCGCCGAGCGATGACCGCGCTGCGTTCTCGATCGACGTCAATACCAGCTCGAATACGCCGTTCGCGAGCAAGTACGCCACCGGCATCGGAGATGAGGATCTGCACGTGATCCGGTTCGCCGAGGTGATCCTGAATCGTGCCGAAGCGTTCGCTCGGCTCAACAACCTCGCGGCGGCCGTCGCCGACTACAACAGGACGCGTGTTCGCGCCGGTCTTGCGCCGCACGTGCTCGGAGTGGACGTGACGACGCAGGAGGATGTGTTGAACGCGATCTGGCAGGAGCGCCGCCTCGAGCTCGCGTTCGAGGGATTCCGCTGGCCGGACCTCGTCAGAACAGGACGTGCGGTTACGGTTCTCGGGATCGGCGACCGGCCGCATCAGGTGCTCTACCCGATTCCGCAGGCAGAGCGTGACGTGACGAATCCGCCGCTGGACCAGAATCCCGGCTACTAATTCGCGGATGCTGAAAGCGAAATCCCCGCCTGGCTCGCCAGGCGGGGATTCTCTTGTCGAACGGAAGCCGGGTCAGCGATCGACAGGCAGGCCGCTCGGAACGGACTCGGGGACCAACGAGGCAAGATCCCGCGCCGCCGGATCGGTCAACGAGCGCAGGAAGGCGACGAGATCGCTTTGCTCCTCGTCGGTGAAGTCGAGCGGCCGTCGCA
>DASTYE010000081.1:0-7064 GCA_035765135.1 Gemmatimonadaceae bacterium
ATCGCTGGCGGCTGGAGCGCAGGGGCCACACCCGTTCCCATCCCGAACACGGTCGTTAAGCCCTGCAGCGCCGATGGTACTCCGATCGAGAGATCGCGGGAGAGTAGGCCGTCGCCGGCACCCCTGGCGCCCCGGAGAGCAGTCCGCTCCGGGGCGCTTTTTCATCCGCACCCCAAACGGCAAAGATGTCAGATGTCAGAATACAGAATTCAGAATTCAGAGAGCGATCTCGCCGCCGGCCCTTCTGAATTCTGAACTCTGTATTCTGACATCTGACGTCTTTGCCGTGGACTCCTGACATCTGACGTCTCTGCCGTTACCCAACACACGCTAGATTACTCCCCCGACATGCCCGGTCTCGATCTTGCCCATCGCGATGCCGTGCGACGCCCGATACTCCTCGCTCTCGGCGCCGGCATCGGCGCGTTGCTCGTTCGCGAACGCCGTGGCGTTCGCCAGTCCGAGCGACTCGCCGCCGCGGCGCTGGAGACGCTCCTCAACGCGATCGATGCGAACGACGCATCAACCGGCGCCCACGTGCGACGCGTTGCGGCGTACAGCATGACGCTGGCTCGCGTGGCGCGCCTCGATGACGCGATGATCCGCAGTATCGAGCGCGTCGCGCTCTTCCATGACATCGGAAAGATCCACGAAGCGCTCTTCGACATCGTCCACGATCAGGACGACAAGGTGACTCCCGACGAGCGTCGCCTCATCGCGACCCACCCGAAGCGAGGGGCCGACGTCCTGAAACCGCTCTCCTTCTTCTATCCCGATCTCGCTGCCGGCGTGCTCGCCCATCACGAGCGGTGGGATGGCTCGGGATACCCGCACGGTCTTGCGGGGGTGCAGATCCCCATGCAGGCGAGGGTCGTCGCCATCGCCGACACGTTCGACGCGATCACGCACCGACGCCGGTACCGCCGCGCTCAGAGTGTCGAGGACGCGGCCCGTGCCATTGCCGAAGGGAGCGGCACCCAATTCGATCCGTCGCTGGCCGCGATCGTCCGACGCCCGCGCATTCTCGAGCAGTTCCAGCGAATCGCCCGCCGTACCTGGCAGCCCTCGGCGTCGACGGATGGCGGACGTCGCCATCGCGGTGGCTCGAAGGCGCCCGATGTCACATTCCGGTGGCGCGGCGGCCCACAGACGTCGCCCCCTTGACCGCACGTGCCTGACGAGCGACACCTCGGCGCCCTTCGCGGCGCCACGACAGTCGAACGCGATGACGCCGCGTCGATCCGCGCCGCGACCGCGGAGCTGCTGCGACGCATGGTCGAGATCAACGAGCTCGAGCCCGCGAACATCCTGAGCGCGATCTTCACCGTCACGCCGGATCTCCGGAGCGCGTTTCCGGCGCACGCCGCCCGCGAGCTGGGATGGACGGATGTGGCGCTGCTCTGCACGATGGAAATCCCCGTACCCGGCGCGCTCGAGCGGTGCATCCGCGTGCTGTTGCACGTGGAGACGCACGTCCCGCGATCTCGCCTGCGTCACGTATACCTGCGCGGGGCCCGGCACCTTCGCCCGGACTGGGCCGACGTCGAGGCGGCGGGGGAGCCGACCGCCTAACGGGGCGGGGCGGCGCCACCGCGCGAGCCGCCCCGGGTGCGCGCCGTCGCCTGCGGCCGCCGGCGAACGAGACGCCGCGCCGCCGTGTGCTCCTCGAACGTGACTCGGAATTCGTGGTGGCCATCGGGGTGCGCCACGAAATACCGATAGGGAACATTCGCCGGAAAAAGCGCCGCTTCGATGCTCGCGCGACCCGGCGATGCGATAGGCCCGGGCGGGAGCCCCCGGTGTCGATACGTATTGTACGGCGAATCGATCCGGAGATCCTTGTAGAGCACTCTCGTGCGATGCTCGCCGATGGCGTACTGCACGGTGGGATCGGCCTGGAGCGGCATCCCCTGGCGCAGCCGATTGTGATAGACGGCCGAGATCACCGGCCGCTCTTCGGCCAGCCTTGCTTCCTTCTCGACGATCGATGCGAGGGTGATGAGCTCGTGTCGCGTCATGTTCATCGCGGCCAGCCGCGCGTCCCACGCGGGCTCCCATACCTGCTCGAAGCGCCGCACCATGTCACGGACCGCCTCACGAGCGGATGTCCCGTACATGAAGCGGTAGGTGTCGGGGAAGAGGTATCCTTCGAGATCCGATGTCGGGATCTGCATTCGCCGACGCATGGCCGAGTCACGGGCCGCGGCCCAGAGCGATTCCACCGGCGCGCCGATCTCGCGAGCGAGCATCGGCACGATGCTGCGGAGCGCGAGTCCCTCCGGAATGGTGACCGTTTGCTCGATCCCGCGGCCGGCGGAGAGCGCGAGAATGAGCTCGTTCCACGACAGCCCGGGCTCGAGCAGATACGTCCCCGCCTTGATGTCGCGGTCGCGGCCGGTGATGCTCGCGTAGAGGCGGAACAGACGTGGCGATCGAAGGAGTCCCGCGCTCTGGAGAGAATCAGCGGCGGCGGCGAAGGTCGAGCCCTGCGGAATCGTCACGCGCCGTACCGGCGCACCGTCGCCGCCACAGGCGATGAGCACCGCCGCCAGCGCGCCGAACGCGAACGCGCGCGGGGCGCGGCGCGATCGCTCAGCGGGAGAGCAGCGCGAGGGCATGTTGCAGGAGAATGGTGGCGGCGAGCGCATCCACATCTCCCCGCCGGCCGCGCGTGGAGCCACCCATCGTGTGAATCGCGCGAAGCGCCGCGGCGGTGGTGTACCGCTCGTCCACGAAGGTGACCTCGACACCCGTGCGCCGCGTGAGCTCGGCGGCGATCCGCCGGACCTCTTCGGTTCGCGCCGTTTCGTTCCCCTCGTCGTCGAGCGGGAGTCCCATGACGATGGCGGTCGCGCCATGTGCCGCGACCTGCCTGACGAGCTCCCCGACCGGGGGGCGTTTCCGCGCTCGACGCAGCACGAATCCGGCGGGCGATGCGATGGTGCGCAGCGGGTCACTCACCGCCAGCCCAATGCGGCGCTCTCCGTAGTCGATCGCCAGCACACGCCCCGGGTCCGCGTTGACCACGTCGGCGGCCAGGCCCGTCACCCTTGAGCCATCGTCGCGAAGAACTCCTTGTTGTTCTTCGTGCGCTTCATGCGCTCCAGCAGGAACTCGATCGCCTCGGTCTCCGGCATGTCGCCGAGGAAGTTGCGCAGCAGGTACACCCGGTTGAGCTCCTCCTGCGAGAGCAGGAGCTCTTCCTTGCGCGTGCCCGAGCGCTGGATGTCGATCGCGGGGAAGATACGCCGGTCGGCGATCTTCCGATCGAGCACGAGCTCCATGTTTCCAGTACCCTTGAACTCCTCGAAGATCACTTCGTCCATCCGCGACCCGGTCTCGATGAGCGCGGTGGCGATGATCGTGAGTGAGCCGCCCTCATCGATGTTTCGGGCGGCGCCAAAGAATCGTTTCGGCTTGTGCAGCGCGTGCGCATCGACGCCGCCCGAGAGGATCTTCCCGGAGTGGGGCACGACCACGTTGTGCGCGCGCGCGAGACGCGTAATCGAATCGAGCAGGATGACGACATCCTTGCCGTGCTCGACGAGCCGCTTCGCTTTCTCGATCACCATGTCCGCGACCTGCACGTGACGGTCGGCGGGCTCATCGAAGGTCGAGCTGATGACCTCCGCCTTCACGTTCTCCTGCATGTCGGTCACTTCCTCCGGCCGCTCGTCGATGAGCAGAACAATGAGGGTGACCTCGGGGTGATTCTCGGTGATCGAGTTCGCGATCTTCTGCATGAGAATCGTCTTGCCGGCGCGAGGCGGTGCGACGATGAGTCCGCGTTGTCCCTTGCCGATCGGAGTCACGAGATCGACGACACGCATGTTGATGTCGCCGCTCCGCGGCTCGAGCCGCAGACGGGAGTCGGGATAGCGTGGTCTGAGGTTGTCGAATGCGACCCGGTGCTTCGCGGTCTCCGGATCGGATCCGTTGATGTGCTCGACCTTCAGCAACGCGAGGTAGCGCTCGCCTTCCTTCGGCGGGCGCACCTGTCCCATGACCGTGTCGCCCGTCCTCAGGTCGAAGCGCTTGATCTGTGAGGGGGAGACGTAAATGTCGTCCGGCCCGTACAGATAGTTCCAGTCCTGACTCCGCAGGAACCCATACCCCTCGGGAAGAATCTCGAGTACCCCCTCGCCGTGCAGGACAATGTCCGCGTCGAGCAGATTTTGCTCGATGCGGAAGATGAGGTCCTGCTTTCTGAGCCCCGAGTAGTTCGAGATGTTCAGATCTTCCGCCATCTCGTGTAGCTCGGTCACCGATTTCTGCTTCAGCTCAGCAATGTCCACAAGGATGTGGTCGGGGAGTGGGAAGGCGGGGCGACGGAGCGCGTCGATGACGGCAACGCGCAAAGCCCGGCGCGGAAACGACTATTCGGGAGAGGGGTGAGGGTCCGCGGTGGAACTGGCCGACGCGCGGAATGGCCAGAAGATAGGTCCTCAAAAAAAAGGGGTCAAGGCGGCAGATCCGCGTCGGCTCCGCCTGCGTCAAAACCGCACATACCGGAGCGGATCACGCTTGATGTCCTCGACGGTGCGTGTCAGCTCCTTTTCGACGTTGGCCAGCGCATTGGTGACCGCCGCGTCATTGGCCATGCGACCGGCGGTGCCCCGCGGCTCCGCCATGAGCGCGCGCAGAATCGACACTTCGTCACGGACGGACGCGACTTGCCGCAGCAGCGTCGAGTCCCGACGGAATCGCCCGAGGCTCGTCGCATCGCTCGCAAGCAGCGCGCGAATGCTATCGACGCTACGCATCGCCTGCGATACGCGCGCGCCGATGGTCCGTTCGCGAACAAGGCGCGGCAGCGCACCCTCGCCCCTGGTGGCGCGCCTGGTCACACCCGCGGCCCGGTCGCCGACCACCTCAATACTCACGCCGGCGGCGTCCTGCAACTCGCTCAGGCGCGACGTCGCGCGACGCATTTCCTCGCGTACCTGCTTCGCGTCGCGAATGACAATGGGGAGCTCGCGTCCGGCGAGCGCCACGGCCGACGTCAGCCCCTCCGTGTCCACCTGCGGCTTCGCGGCCACCGTGTCGCCCTCGGCGAGCACGGGCGTCGATGAGGTGCCGGGCGTCAGATACACGACGGGCGCGCCAATGAGGCTGCCGCCACTTCTGATCTGTCCGAAGGAGTCCTCACGAATCAAGTCGCGCACCCTCTCCACCAACTCCATCTCGATCGCGAGCCGTGCGAGCGAGTCGCGCCCCGGCGGGGAGAAGCGAATCTCCTTGACCAGCCCGACCTTCTGGCCGGCGAGCCACACCTCGGTGCCCTTGATGACGCCACGTGCGGCATCGGTGCGGATGTACAGGCGGTACGTGTCGCCGCGAAGGCGACCGACGCGCGCAAAGACGAGGATGCTCAGTGTGAGCCCGGCGATCGCGACGACACTGAGCAATCCGGGCAGCAGCCCGCGCCACGACATCCGGTTCGGCGGCAGGGGAGCGTTTCCGTGCGGGGGCGTTTGGCGACTGTCAGTCACGGCTCCCTGAGGGGCAAGGGTCGGGCCGGTCGCGAAGACGGGCAGATCGCCCGCCGATTCACGTTAGGTCGACGTCGTCTCCCGTTAGGACGACGCCGCCCAGGAGGTGATCCTGGACGGCGGTTCGTGTCCGATACGACGCGCGAGGCGGGATTCGAACCCACGACCTTCGGCTCCGGAGGCCGACGCTCTATCCAACTGAGCTACTCGCGCAAACGCAAAAGGAGCTCGCGGGCGAGCTCCCATTGCCATGGTCGGGGCGAGTGGATTTGAACCACCGACCTCCTGGTCCCGAACCAGGCGCGCTAACCGGGCTGCGCCACGCCCCGCGGATGAACCAAGCCAAACGATTCATCAGGCGCGCCCGGAGAGACTCGAACTCCCAACCTTCTGATCCGTAGTCAGATGCTCTATCCAATTGAGCTACGGGCGCACGGGATCGCCTTCACCGATACGGCTCGTGGAGACGACAACGGCGGTCGCGCGACTCGACTGCGGAGGCGCGGTCCGCCGTGAACGTTCAAAGTTAGTCCCCGCTGGATGGGCAGTCAAGACCGCTCACCCTCAGCGCGCTCCGTGTTCGATCGCGTGATTTCCTGCGATGCATCGAGGATCGCTCGCACCTCGGGTGGCGTGTCCTCCGTCTGTCCCGCCATCTCGGTCACCGTCGCACCGGAAGAGCGGGCGGGGCGCGCCTGCGCGTCTCTCGGTTCGGCATCGCGCACAAGATCGATATGCGGTGTCCGGTGCTCCTCCACGATGCTGACCGTCGGTGAGGAACGCGGCAAGGACAGCACGAATCGCGACCCGGCTCCCGGTGCGCTCCGAACCTGCACGTCTCCGCCGAGGAGACGCGCCAGCTTGCGCGCGATGGCCAATCCGAGTCCGGTGCCACGCTCGAGCGAATCGCCACGACCCGACGGGCGCACCTGCTCGAACTCCTGGAAGATGCGCTCCTGGTCCTCCGGGGCGATGCCGATGCCGGTGTCCTCGACGATCACGATCACGCCGTCACCCTGGTCGGCATCCTGCCGCCGAGCCACGATCGTCACCGTGCCTTTCTCCGTGAACTTTACCGCATTCGCGACGAGGTTCAGCAGAATTTGCCTGACGTGACCCGGATCGGTGTGCAATTCGGGGAGATCCCGGCCGACGACGACATCCACGTGCAGGCGTTTCGCGCTCGCCATCGGCTCGATGACTGTCGCCACGGCGTCCACCACCGAGCCGATATTCACCGGCTGGGGGTCGACCGCCATTCGCCCGACCTCGATCTTCGAGAGATCGAGGACGTCGTTCACCAGGCCGAGCAGATGATCGGCGGCGGCGGCGATGCGATCGTGCACCCCGCGAAGCGGTTCTGACATCTCGCCGTAGACACCGTCGCGCGCCAGCGAGTTGTATCCGACGATGGCGTTGAGTGGCGTGCGAAGCTCGTGCGACACGTTCGCGAGGAAGCGGCTTTTCGCCCGGTTCGCCTCGGCGATCTGCTGCGCGCGCTCCTCGAGACGCACGTTCGCGTCGAGCAGGTCTCGTGACAGGAGCTCGAGCTCCTCCGTGCGCTCGGCGAAC
>DASTYE010000082.1:0-7010 GCA_035765135.1 Gemmatimonadaceae bacterium
TCGTGCAGACCGTCCCAGCGGAACATGCGATGGCTGGGGTCCCAATGCTCCGCTATCCATCCGGCGTACTGGCTCTTCATATGGGGGAGCATTCGCCTGAGGAATCCAGTATCGCCAAGCACCTGGTACGTCCCCCAGATCCCCGCGCCGTACCAGTTGCTGTAGCTGCGCGGCTGGGCGTTAGGCGTCTCGAACCAGTACCGGGCGAAGTTCTCGATGATCGTCCGGTCGTCGAGCCAGCGGATTTCATCGAGCTGGTGCCCGAGCGGACAGCTGATGGCGCCGTACGCGCCGGACCAGAAGGGGCGGTCGATGAACTCGGTGAAGGTGTACCCGGATTCCGGCGCGCCGTAGGTCAGGTGCTTGGTGATCAGCTCCCATCGGTAGTAGTAGGTCGCGTCGATCGCGGTGTCAGGAGACTCGAACGCCGGAACACGTGCGGCAAACCACTCGACGTCCCGATTGTCCCACCACGTCTGCCGTGCGAGCAGGGCGTGCTTGTCGAGAATCTGCCCCTGTGCCGCAGGAGCTCTGGCCAGCGCGATGCAGATGGCGAGCGCGAGTCCGATCCGAAGTGGATTCACGGTGAGGGCGGATTCCTGGTTTGCGATCGGCAGGACCAAATGAACCGCAGAAGGCCACAGAGAATGCCACGCCAAGGGCGTGGCCACGGATTGCACGGATTGTGAACGGCCAAACGACACTGATCAACGGCAACTGCAAAGAGCTTTGTCAGAACGCATTCGGTTGAAGATCACGATGACTTACCGGGTCGTTCCTTGAGTTTGCCGTTGCAGTTCCAAAAGCTCTGCAGTTGCCCTTGCCGCATCCATGAGGTTTCGCCGTTTACAATCCGTGCAATCCGTGCCACGCTCTTGGCGTTGCAGTTTTCTCCGGCGTTCTGCGGCCGTCTGCGGTTCCTCATCCTGCAAATCCCAATCAAAAGCCAGCTAGTACCGGGGAACAGCCGGATCGACTTCATCGCTCCACCGCGCGATACCCCCGGCGAGGTTCCACACACGCGTGAACCCCGCCTCGCGGAGCTGCTCGGCCGCATTCGCGCTCCGGATGCCGTGATGACAGTGCACGACGATATCTCGCTCCCGGTCGAGTGAGGCGATCGCCTGCGGGAAGGTGGCGAGCGGAATGAGGCGGGCTCCGGCGATTCGGGCAATTGCCCACTCGTAAGGCTCCCTGACGTCGATCAGATCGATGGCGTCGCCGTTGGCAAGCCGACGCGCGAGCTCGCGCGGGGTGATCTCGCGAACGGCACCGTCCCCGGTGGTCGACGGTGGCCCACCGCAGAACGCATCGTAGTCGATGAGCTCACGGATTTCGCGGGTTCCGCACGCGGGGCACGCTGGATCACGCTCGAGCTGCACCGTCCGGAAGCGGGCACCGAGGGCATCGATCAGCAGCAACCGTCCAACGAGTGTCTCGCCGATTCCCAGCAGCAGCTTCAACGTCTCTGTTGCCTGAATCGTCCCGACGATGCCGGGAAGGACTCCGAGGACGCCGCCCTCCGCGCAGCTTGGCACGAGGCCGGGCGGTGGAGGCTCCGGGTACAGACACCGGTAGCATGGTCCGTCCGTCGTCGCGAACACCGACGCCTGCCCCTCGAATCGGAAGATGGACCCGTACACGTTAGGCTTCCCGAGGATCACGCAGGCGTCGTTGGTCAGATACCGCGTCGGGAAGTTGTCGGTGCCATCGACGATGACGTCGTACTCCCGGAGGATCTCCAGGGCATTGCGCGACGTCAGCCGCGAATCGTGGGTCTCCACCGTCACATGGGGGTTCACGTCGGCGATGCGATCGCGCGCCGATGCGAGCTTCGAGCGGCCGACATCGCTCGTCCCGTGGAGCACCTGCCGCTGGAGATTCGAGACGTCGACGACGTCGAAATCCACCAGGCCAAGCGTGCCGACGCCCGCCGCGGCGAGATACAACGACACCGGGGAGCCAAGTCCTCCGGCGCCGATCACCAGGACGCGCGCGCCCTTGAGCGCCCGCTGGCCCCCCATGCCGACGTCAGGAAGCACGAGATGACGCCCGTAGCGCGCGAGCTCCTTCTCGGTCAGCTCCGGCAGCGCCGGGCGGGCCTGGCCGCGGTCGAGGGTCGGTGATCGGGGCATGACCGTATGATACGCCATTGTACGCGATCCGTCATCGCACCACGCGGCTTGCGGGCGCCCGCCCCCCGACGGATCATACCTGAATCGTCGGTCGCCGTCTCGCTCCCTGTCGGATCTCGTGACCAGCTTCACATCGACCCCCGCCGCGTTCCGGCCCGGCCACATTCTGGCCGGCCGATACGTCATCGAGCGGCCGCTGGGGCAGGGGGGAATGGCGACCGTGTATCTCGCGGAAGAACGGAAGCACGCCCGTCGCGTGGCGGTGAAGGTGCTGCACCCCGAGCTGACACGGTCGTTAGGTACCGAGCGGTTCCTCAGGGAGATCCAGATCGTCGCGCGGCTCTCCCACCCGCACATCGTGCCGCTCATCGACTCGGGTGAGGCGGACGGCCGTTTGTTCTATGTCTCGGTGTTTGTGCCTGGAGGCTCGCTGCGGGATCGCCTGATGCGCGAGCACACGCTTCCCCTGGGGGACGCGCTTCGGGTGGCGCGTGAGGTCGGCTCCGCGCTCGAGAGTGCCCACCGCCACGGCTATGTGCATCGCGACGTGAAGCCGGAGAACATCCTTCTCTCGGAAGGCCATGCGCTCCTGGCCGACTTCGGCGTCGCCGTCGCGCTGTCGTCCGAGACCGCGGAGCCCATCACCGATGTCGGGCTCGCGCTGGGCACTCCCGAATACATGAGTCCCGAGCAGGCGAGCGGCGAGCGGAACCTTGGCGTCGCGAGCGACATCTACAGCCTTGGCTGTGTGTTCTACGAGATGCTCACCGGCGAGCCGCCGTTCCGGGGACACAACCCGCAGGCGACGATGGCCATGCACGTTACGAAGACCCCGCCATCATCGCGCGCCACGCGGCCGGAGCTTCCGGTTGCGCTCGACCGCGTGCTGGCCAGGGCCCTCGCGAAATCGCCTGACGAGCGCTATCCGAGCGTCGGCGAGTTTCTGACCTCGCTCGACGCGAGCGCTCTGCCGCGGCTGTCGACTGCCCGTGCCGCACCGCGCACGATCGCGGTCTTGCCGTTCATCAACGCGAGCCCGGAGCCGGAGAACGAGTATCTGAGCGACGGCATCACCGATGAGCTGATCGTCGCCCTCGCCAGGGTGGAAGGGCTTCGCGTCGCGTCGCGGACGTCCGTGTTCGCGCTCAAGGGAAAAGCGCAGGACGTTCGCGCCATTGGTGCACTCCTCGGGGCGTCGGTCGTCCTCGAGGGAACTGTTCGCAAAGCGGGCGAGCGGCTGCGCATCACCGCGCAGCTCACGTCGACCGACGATGGGCAGCTGTTGTGGTCGCAGCGGTACGATCGCACGCTCGAGGATGTGTTCGAGATTCAGGACGAGATCGCGAACACGATCGTGAATACGCTGCGCGCGACGACGTTCGCCTCGCTCGAGACGCCGGTGTCTACGCGCTACACCGAGAACGTGCGCGCGCACTCGCTGTACCTGCGCGGTCGGCACGCCTGGAACAAGCGGACGCAAGAGGGGGTGTTCGAGGCGATCGACTACTTCGAAAAGGCGATCGCCGAGGATCCGAAGTACGCGCTGGCATACACCGGTCTCGCCGACTCCTTCGCGCTCCTCCTCGACTACCGCGCGGTGCCGGTGAAGGAGTGGCACGAGCGCGCCAAGGATTACGCGCGTAAGGCGCTCGCGCTCGATGAGACACTTGCGGAAGCGCACACCTCGCTGGCGTGGAGCCTGTTTATTTACGACTGGGATTGGGACGGTGCGGCGCACGAATTTCGTCGAGCGCTCGAGCTCGATCCGAAATACGCGACAGCGCACCAGTGGCACGCCTTCTCGCTGGCGTCGAAGGGCCGAATCGACGAGGCGCTGCTCGAAGGTCACGTCGCGCAGGAGCTCGATCCCGCATCCGTCTCCATCCGCCGGTCGCTTGGCTGGCTCTATTTCTACGCCCGTCGTTACGACCAGGCGATCTATCATCTGTCGCGCGCCATCGAGATGAACCCCGAGGCGGAGGAAACGTATCGCGTGCTCGGACTGGCGCGCGCGATCCAGGGCGACCTCGTGGAAGCTGCACGCGTGATGCGCGAGGCGATCACTCTACGGGGCGCCGGGGCCTACGCGGTCGCCACGCTGGCGTATGTGCTCGGACGCGCAGGCGATCATGAGGGCGCTCTGTCCCACCTGCGAGAGATCGAGCAGCGTGCCGCGAATGGATATGTCTCGCCAGTGTCGTTCGCGACGGCATATCTCGGGTTGGGCGACACGGAGCGGGCGATGGACTGGCTCGAGCGCGCCTACGAGGAGCGCCGCGGCTGGGTGGTGTACCTGCGGGTGAACCCCATCTTCGATCCGCTGCGCGAGATGCCGAGGTTTGTGGCGCTGCGGGAGAGGCTGAAGCTCTGAACGTCGCGATGACCCGATCGCCGTTCGACGTCTGGCGCGGAGACGTCCACGACACGACATTCAGCGCGCCGCTCCTCGAACCGCACCGCGAGCCACGACATGCGCTGCTATTACCACCGTGATGTCGACGCCGTCGCGACGTGCCGCAATTGCTGCCGCGGTCTGTGCGACGCGTGCGTCGTGGACGTCGACAAGAAAGCGGCCTGCCGGGACCGCTGCGAGGCGGAGGTCGCCGCCATGGGGGCGCTGCTCGCCCAAAGTGACCGCGCGTTCGCGACCGCGGGCCGTCAGATGCGAATCGCGGCGCTGATCTGCGTACTGTTCGCCGCGCTGTTCGTCGTGCTCTCCCGCCGGATGCCCTTCGCGATGGCGGCCTGGCTCCTTCTTCCGGCGGCATTCGTGCTGCTCATCGGCGGCGGGCTGCTGGTGCTGAACGCGCGCCGGTACGACACGCGACCGAGCCCCGCGGCGAAGCGTTAGGCTCCCTCCACCAGATTCGGCCATCACTGAGCTGCCGGCAATGTCCAACGATGTGACGCCGCGCTCGAGCGACGTGATCCTGGCGGTCGCGCGCCGCGTCCTCCTTCTCATCCTGCTGCTCGGGATAGTCGGCATCCTCGTCGAGCTGCTCCTTGTCGAGCACTTCGAGGATGCGTGGCAGTTCGTCCCACTCGTTCTGTTGACGCTCGGTCTCGTCGTCATCCCGTGGCACGCGCGCGCTCCCGGACGTGCGAGCACGCGCGCGCTGCGGACGCTGATGTCGCTATTCCTCCTCGCCGGCCTCCTCGGGGTCTTCCTGCACTACCGCGGCAATCGCGAGTTCGAGCTCGAGCAGACTCCAAACGCTTCGGAGTGGCAGCTCTTCCGCGAATCAGTGATGGGTGGAACGCCAGCGCTCGCGCCCGGCGTCATGATCCAGCTCGGGCTTCTCGGTCTGCTGTTCGGTTATTTGCCCGCAGCCGCCGGCCAAAGTCGGACGCTCGAGGAACGTTGAGGAGAACGGCCGACGTCGAGCGTCAGTACCGGAGCGGCGCACCGGTGACCACGCGCCACGTGTCGCGCGCGATGAGGAGCTCCTCGTCCGTCGGGATCACCCAAAGCTCGACGCGGCTGTCCGGCGCGCTGAAACGCCCTTCGGCTCCGCCCGTGAGCGCCGCGTTGGCCGTCGCGTCGAAGGAGACGCCCAGCCACTCGAGGCCACTGCAAATGCGGGCGCGAACGTCGACCGCGTTTTCGCCAATGCCACCGGCGAAGACGATCGCGTCCGCGCCGTCGAGCACCGCGAGATATGCTCCGAGATACTTTCGCGCGCGGTAGCAGAAGACCTCGACGGCCAGCCGTGCGCGCCGGTCGTCATGCTCCTCGACCTCCATCAGCAGCTCGCGCATGTCCGCCGTGAGGCCGGACAGCCCGAGTAGCCCCGACTGCTTGTTGAGCATCAGCTCCACTTGCGAGAGCGTGAGCCCTTCCTTGTTGGCCACGTAATCGAGAATCGCGGCATCGAGATCACCCGACCGCGTTCCCATCACGAGTCCTTCGAGCGGGGTGAAGCCCATCGAGGTGTCGACCGAATCGCCGTCGCGGATCGCGCACGCCGATGCGCCATTGCCCAGGTGGAGCGTGATGAGCTTCGAAGTTTCGCGTGCGCGGCCGGTCAGCTGGCGGAATCGATGCGCAACGTACCGGTGCGACGTCCCGTGGAAGCCGTATCGGCGCACCTTGTGGCGCCGGTAGAGCTGGTACGGGAGCCCATAGAGGAACGCGATTTCGGGAATCGTCTGGTGAAACGCGGTGTCGAAGACGGCGACCTGTGGAATTCCAGGCCCGAAGACACGCGACGCCGCGCGAATCCCGGCGATGTTGTGCGGATTGTGGAGCGGTGCCAGCTCGACGAGCTCATCGAGTGCGCGCAGGACGCTCTCATCGATGCGCTGCGATCGCGCGAAGTGCTCGCCCCCGTGCACGACGCGATGCCCCACCGCCTCGATCTCGGCGAGCGACGCGATCCCGACGTCGGCTTCCTCGCTCGCCAGCCACCCGGCAACGTGTTCGACCGCGGCGGCGAGATTCCGGAGCGGCGCCACGCTGCGCCCCGCGGGTTTCCGTCGCGCACTCAGGGAGATGACGGCCTCTCCGCCGATGCGCTCCACCGAGCCGCCCGCGAGCCGGTCGTCGCGATTCCCCTCGATCCGCTCCGCGTCCGTGCCGATGAGCTCGAACTTCAGCGACGAAGATCCGACGTTGAGGACGAGAACGTTCATGCGCGAGAGGGCGTCGAGGTCGTCAAGGTCGTCAGGGGAAACGCTCGACGCTCGACATCACTTCGACAGCCTCGACGACCTCGACGACCTCGACTACCTGGGCTTCGTCCCCGCGTCCCGCAACACCCGCACGCGACCCTCGTACCCGAACTTCACGTTGGCGCTCTGCTCGAGCGCGGAGATCGCGTTGCGCGAGGAATCGAGCGAGGCGTTCATCGACACCTTGCGGTCCATGATCGACGA
>DASTYE010000083.1:0-33550 GCA_035765135.1 Gemmatimonadaceae bacterium
ATGCACGACCACTTGTACTACACCGCCGCCGGTGGACGACGCGCACAGCTCTCCTTCACCGGTCCTCGTCTTTACCTCGGCACGGGCGTGACGACCATTCGCACCACCGGCTCGGCGTCGCCGTACTCGGACATCAACACCAAGGAGGGAATCGAGGCCGGACGCGTGCCCGGTCCGCGGGTTCACATCACCGCGCCTTACATCACCGGCGCTGGTGGCGGTGGAACGATGGCGGTGATCGAATCGCCGGAAGCTGCCCGCCGTTTCGTCGCGTACTGGGCCCAGGAAGGCGCGACGTGGCTCAAGGCGTATACCGACATCAGACAGGTCGAGCTCAAGGCGGCCATTGAAGAGGCGCACAAGCGCGGCGTGAAGGTCACCGGGCATCTCTGCTCGGTGAGCTTCCAGGAAGCGGTCGACCTCGGCATCGACAACCTCGAGCACGGCCTCCTCACGGCGACCGACTTCGACCCGGAGAAAAAGGTCGACATGTGCCCGCAGGGCAGCATGGTGCGCGTCGGTACGTCGAACAGCGAGGCGTGGCGGGCGACGATCAGGAAGATGATCGACAAGAAGGTGGGAATGACGTCGACGCTCGCCGTCTACGAGCCGTTCTTTCCCAAGCGACCTACCGACGAGCGTGGGCTCGAGGCGATGGCGCCCGAAGTTCGCGAGGCCTACCTCCGGCTCAAGATGCAGATCGATACTTCGTCGACGTGGGCGCTCACCAACGAGATGCTGCAGAAGGCGATGGCCTTCGAGAAGTCATTCGTCGAGGCCGGCGGGTTGCTCGCGGCGGGCGTCGATCCCACAGGATACGGTGGGGCGCTACCGGGCTTTGGGGACCAGCGCAACTACGAGCTGCTGATCGAAGCTGGCTTTACACCCGTGCAAGCGGTGCAGATCATGTCCGCGAACGGTGCCAAAATCCTCGGCGTCTACGAGCGGCTCGGCTCGGTGGAGCGTGGCAAGCTCGCGGACCTCGTCGTGCTGCAGGGTGATCTCGCGGCCGATCCAACGGTGATTCGCAAGACGACGACGGTGTTCAAGGATGGCGTCGGATACGACTCCGCGAAGCTGATCGCCTCGGTGAAGGGCCGAGTGGGGATCGACTGATGCATCGAGCGCTTTGCATCGCGGCCGCTGGATTGGTCTACGCGATGCCCCGCGTAGCGGGGGCACAGGCGCAGCTTCCGCCGTTCGTCGAGATGCGGGTGCCGAAAGCACCGACGGTCGGCACCGGGAACGGGACGTCGTTTCTCGTGCACGAGCTGCACGTGACGAACCTTCAACCAGCACCTCTTACGCTCGCGAAGCTCGAGGCCGTGAGCGGGGAGGGGGACGGTCGCGTTCTCCTTACGTTGGCTGATAGCGCGCTCGTTCGTGCACTCTCGCGACCTGGTGTCTCGCCGCCGCCCCCATTCGACGAGCGGGCGCGCATCGGTGGAGGGCTGCGCGCAGTCGTCTTTTTCTGGGTTCCGCTGGACCGGCCTGCCCCGGCGAGCCTTCGTCATCGCCTAACGGTCACCCGTGGTACCGGGGACAGCGTCCAATCCGCCGTGTTGACGGGCGCAGCCACGACCGTCACCCGCGACATCGCGGTGATCGGTCCCCCGCTCCGCGGCGAGGGGTGGCTCGCTGCGAACGGCCCCGATCCGAACACCGGACACCGGCGTGCGATCGTTCCGGTGGACGGCACGCCGGCCATCGCGCAGCGCTTCGCCATCGACTATGTGAAGATGAACGAGAGTGGCCGCCGGTTCATCGGCGACTCGCTCAGGAATGAGAGCTACTTCGCGGAAGGGGTGGATGCGCTTGCCGTCGCCGACGGAATCGTCGTCGTCGTGAAGGACAGCATCCCGGAGAACATCCCGGGGCCAGCCTCGCGCGCCGTGCCGATCACCCTCGAGACGGTTGGCGGCAACTTCGTGATCATCGACATTGGTCAGGGACGATACGCCTTCTACGCGCACCTGAAACCGGGCTCCCTGCGCGTGCGCCCCGGCGATCGGGTGCGAAAGGGGCAGGTGATCGGGCTGGTCGGCAACTCCGGAAACTCGACGGAGCCTCACCTGCACTTCCATCTGGCGGACGGGACATCGCCGTTAGGCTCGGAGGGTATGCCGTACGTTCACGAAACGTTCCAGCTCCTCGGCCGGTGCGCCCGGGTGTTCTCGGAGTGTGCGCGGAAGCCCCCGGAGATACGCCGGCGCGAAATGCCAATGGGAAACATGGTCGTGGCATTCCCCGATTAGACCGGTGAAAGTCAAAACCATCTGAACCGCAGAGGACGCGAAGAACGCAAGTTCCTGGCGAAGTTCGCCTTGGCAGGTTTCCTTTGCGTTCCCTTGCGTGCTTCGCGGTTAATGCAGTTTGCTTCCCTGACGACGAACGCTGACAACGTGCCGACGCAAACAAAGGCGACTCCCATGGGCAGCGACGCGATGTCGCCGCCATGGCCTATCACGTTTCGCGAGGTGGTCGACGCTCGCGACCGGCTCGCGCCGTATCTGCGGCCCACTCCCCTCCGCAGCTACCCGCTGCTCGACGCGCTCCTGGGCGACGGCACGACTCTACTCGTCAAGCACGAGAACCATCAGCCCACCTGCTCGTTCAAGGTCCGGAATGGCCTGTCGTTCATCACCGGACTGACGCCGGACGAGCGTCGCCGAGGGGTCGTCGCTGCATCGACCGGGAACCATGGACAGGGCGTCGCGTACGCGGCGTCGCTTCACGGTGTGCGTGCCATCATCTGCGTGCCCGTCGGCAATAACCCGGACAAGAATGCCGCCATGCGCGGGTGGGGCGCGACGGTCATTGAGGAAGGACGCGACTACGATGAGTCCGTTGACGCGATGATGCGCATCGCGCGAGAGCAGGACCTGGTGATCGCCCATTCGACCAACGACACGCGTGTCATCGCCGGCGCGGCGACGATGAGTCTCGAGATGCTCGAGCAATCGGGCGGCCTCGACGCGGTCGTGATCGCTGTGGGCGGCGGATCGCAGTCGGTTGGGGCGCTCACCGTGGCCCGCGAGCTCGCGCCGAACCTGGAGGTCTACGGCGTTCAGACCGCCGGCGCACCGGCGATCCATGATTCGTGGCATGCGGGCGCGCCAATAACGACGGAGCACGCGAACACGTTCGCCGAGGGCGTGGCTACCCGTCGGCCGTACGCGTTGACGTTCGCCACGTTGCGTGAGGGGCTCGCGGGATTCGTAACCGTGACCGACGCGGAGCTGGCGGAAGCGATTCGCGTCATCCTCAAGACGACGCACAATCTCGTCGAGGGAGCCGGAGCTCTCGGCGTCGCCGCGGCGCTCGCCCTGCGAAACAAGCTCGAGGGAATGCGAGTCGGCGTGATCTTTTCCGGTGGAAATCTCGACACGAAGGTGCTTCAGCGCATCCTGAACGGCGAGCTCTAGGGAGGTACCCGTGGCTACTCAGCGATCGAGCCGATTTCGGACACTTGTGAGCAGCGTCACGCTAGCCGCGATCGTTCTCCCAGGCTGCACGCCTTCGCCTCAGGAGTCGCGCGGCGCTGTGACGCCGGCGGCTGCCCCCGCGATCCAGCGACCGCGATTCGACATCACGACGCAGGAGCGCTTCGACGCGAGCGCCGTCCCGGCGTACCGCGGCAATCACGATCCGGTCTACGCCTACATCGACGCGCATCTCGCGGACCATGTCGAGCAGCTCCGGCGCTGGGTGCGCCAGCCATCCGTCAGTGCGCAGAACCGTGGCATCCAGGAGATGGCCGTCCTCGTTCGTGATGACCTGCGGAAGCTCGGGTTCAAGGAGGCGGAGCTGGTGCCGACGAGCGGGCATCCGGGCGTGTGGGGCTTCTACGACGCAGGCGCTCCCAGGACGCTCGCCGTCTACATGATGTACGACGTTCAGCCAGTCGAACCGGAAGGGTGGCGGGTCGACGCCTTCGACGGCGCGCTGGTGGACCACGCGTTAGGCAGGGTGCTGATGGCGCGCGGGGCGACGAATCAGAAGGGACCGGAGCGCGCCTTTCTCAACGCGCTCGACGCGATCATTGCGGCCAGAGGAAAGCTCCCGGTCAACCTGATGGTCGTTGCCGAGGGTGAAGAGGAGCTCGGATCGCTGCACTACCCCGAGATCATCGATCGGTACGAGGCACGCCTGCGGAGCGCGAACGGAGTGTTCTTCCCGAGCAACGCTCAGGGCCCGTCTGGCGAGGTCCAGATGGCGCTCGGCGTGAAGGGAATCGTGTACTTCGAGCTGGAGGCCAAGGGCGGACCGTGGGGTGGCCCGACGCGAGCGGAGATCCACGGCTCGTACAAGGTCATCACCGATGCCCCCGCCCTGCGTCTTGCGCAAGCGATCGCGTCGCTCACGACGCCGGACGGCAACACCATTCTCGTTCCGGGCTACTACGACGCCATCCGGCCACCAAATGATGAGGAGCAGCGCCTCATCAACGGCATGGCCGACCAATGGAGTCGAAACGAGCCCGCCCAGCGGCGGGTGCTCGGCGTCGAGCGGTGGATCGAGGGAATGAGCGGCCGCGAATCACTCGTCGCGTATCTCTTCGGGACGACACTCAACATCGATGGTATCTGGAGCGGGTACAGCGGGCCGGGGATGAAGACGATTCTCCCGCACGTCGCGACGGCGAAGCTCGACTCCCGACTCGTGCCGAACCAGACGCCTGACGAGGCGCTCCGACTCATCCGCGCGCATCTCGACGCGAAGGGGTTCCGCGACATCGAGATCCGGAAGCTGAGCGGCTATCCGCCGGCACAGACGTCGGTCAGCGCGCCGCTCGTTCGCGCGGCGATCAGCGTGTACAACAAGTACGGCCTGGTGCCAGGCGTCACCCCGCGGATCGGCGGCAGCGCGCCGTACTACATCTTCACCGAGCGGCTGAAGCTTCCGCTGGTGTCCGGCGGGATTGGCCACGGGTCAGGCGCGCATGCTCCTAACGAATACATGGTCATCGACCCGACGGCCGGATCGAAGGTCGCCGGACTGGCGGCCATCGAGAAATTCTACGTCGATCTGATGTATGCGCTCGCCGAGGTGAGGTGAACGCGGATTGCGGATTCCGTATGGAACGTCGCCAAGCTGAGGTCCCCGGTTAGACGGGCGTTTGAGGCGCTATCCGCGGTGCGTAGTCAAAAAGTTTGAACCGCAAAGGACGCAGAGGACCCAGAGGAGATCAAACCCACGGGCTGTCTCTTTGCGTCCCTCTGCGACCTTTGCGGTGAAAGCAGTTGCGAGAACACGAAGGCTAGCGCCTCCGTTCGCAACGCGGCTTACCTCGGCGAACCCCCCGCCGCTCGCACCTCGGTCGCTGGCTCCGGTCGACGTTTGAAGCTCGTCGGCGCCCCACCCAGGTCCATTTGCAGGTCATCGACCTTTCCCTGTGCGTTGAGTCGGAAGGTCACGAACGAGGTACCGAGTGACCGCGCCGCCCATCGCGCGCGGAAAGTGTCGAAGTGCCAATGCTCGAGTACACCCTGGAATGCCGGGCCGCGGTCGATCTTGAGCTTTCCGCTGTCGGCGCGCACCCGGATCTCCCCATACATGCTGTCCGCGTAGACGCCGGCATACTGCTCGATCGGAAGCGATGGCTTCGTGTTCGCCACGCGCTCCGCCTCGCGCTTCTTCTGTGCCTCGCGCGCGCGTGTGAGTAGCGAGTCGGTCGCTCTGCGCATCTCGGCGTTCCAGTCTCTGGCTTTCGGCGTCTTGAGATGCAGGTCCCAGAGCTTGTGCATAACGACGTAGGGCAGCGCGCTCGCGCCCATGTTCGTCAGGATGACCACGCCGAGCTTCTCCTCGGGCAGCATCGCGACGAGCGCGCTCATGCCGTCAATGTTGCCGCCGTGCTGCACGACCAGACGTCCCTGGTAGTCGCTCAGGAACCACCCGAGGCCGTACGCCATGATGTGTGCACCGGGCTGGAAGCGCTTCCAGGTGCCCTCGAGGCGGACAATGGTGTGCGGCGCGTGCATCTCCTCGATCTGCCGTTCGCTGACGATTTGCTTCCCGGCGAACTTGCCCTTCCCAAGCTGCAGCCGAACCCACTGCGCCATGTCGACCACGTGCGAGTTGATGGAGCCGGCCGGCGCGATGTTGTCGACGTTGCGCCACGGGACGACGCGCACCGTGTCTTCGATTTCGGCGTGCGGCGTGGCGACGTCGCGCATCGCCGAGAGCTTCTTGATGGTCGTGTTGCTCTCGCTCATCCCGAGCGGCTGGAAGATGCGCCGCTCGATGAAATCGTCCCACGACATGTTCGCGACTCGCGCGGTCAGCTGCCCCGCGGCGAGGTACATGAGGTTCTGATAGCCGAACTGCGCCCGGAAGCTCCACGACGGCTCGAGGAATCGGGTGCGCCGTAGGATCTCATCGCGGTCGAGCTCGGTGCCATACCAGAGCATGTCGCCACGCGCGAGGCCGCTGCGATGACTCAGGATGTCGCGGATGGTGAGCTCTCGTGAGGCGTACGGATCGAAGAGGTGGAAGCCGGAGAGATGCTTCTCCGCCGGATCGTCCCACGCGACCTTCTTCTCGTCGACCAGGATCCCGAGGCCCGCCGAGGTGAACGCCTTCGAGGAGGAGCCAATGGCGAACATGGTGCGCTCGGTCACGCGGTCCGGCTTGGCGATGTCTTTCACCCCGTAGCCCTTGGCGAGAATGACCGAGTCGTTGCGCACGATCGCGATCGCGACACCGGGCACTTTCCAGGTTTTGCGCGCCGTCTCGACGTAGGCATCGAATCCCGGGTACGGTTCCCGAGCCTGGGCGTACGAGGACGCTGGAGCAATTACCGCGAGCGCGATGAGGAAATGGAAGGGGCGTATGGAATGCATGAGATCTCTCGGGGATTAGTGAGCTGAGGTTTTGATGACGGCAACGGCCCTTTTACCGCAGAGGACGCGAAGGACGCAGAGGAACTGCAACAGCGAACGTCAACTGCAAGGCTGTTGGACAAGAGCTCCTGCCGTTGCAGTTCGACGCGGCAGTCCTTTGCGTCCTTTGCGGTAAGAAACGCCGTTGCCGCAACTACCTGAGCCTGGGCACGAGCCAGCCTGCAATTTCCCCCATCACATCCGGTCCGATCTTCCCGCTCGGGAGACGCACGTAACCCGCGGGATTCCCGATCGAGTCAGGGAGAAAAAGGTGATTTCGATTGGGGAGCACACGTACGGTCACGTCGCGGTTTCCGGCTTGCCGCAGGGCCGCGCCTATCGCTTCGGCCTGATCCGCCGTCACCTGCTGATCGGTCGCGCCCTGCAGAACCAGCACCGGCACCTTGACCTTCCGGATCGTCGGCAGTGGCTCGTACGCGAGGAAAAACTTCATCCACGGCGGCGGCGCGGCGGTCGTGTCCGCGGCGATCCTCGAGGCCGCGAATGCGGAGTCGCGTTTTGCCGGTGCGATCGAGGAATCGTGCTCGATCCCGTATCGAATCTGATGATCGAGAACCTCGCGGCCGCGTTTCGACGGCCCGGCCATGAGGACGATGCCCGCCAACCTCGAATCCGTCGCCGCCACCATCGGCGCGATCATGGCGCCCTCGCTATGGCCGAGCAGAGCGATGCGCGCCGGATTGACGTCGGGGCGCGCGCGGAGCCAGGCGATCGCGGCGCGTACATCGTCGGCGAAGTCGGCTGACGACGACTTCGCGAAGTCCCCGGTGGACTCGCCGGTTCCACGGTCGTCGAGTCGCAGCACGGCGATCCCGCGTCTGCCTAACGTGTCGGCGATCTGCCGGAACGGGCGGAAGCCTGGTACGATCGGGAGGCTCTCGTCGCGGTCCTGAGGTCCGCTGCCAGAGATCGTGATCACCACCGGAAGCCGACGACCCCTCGTGCCCTGCGGAATCGTCAGAGTGCCGGCCAGCACGTGTCCGGCCGGCGTGGGAATGCGCACATGCTCGGCGCGATACGGCGCCCCGGCTGGAGCGGAGTAGTCGGGCTTGCCGAGCGCGAGCCGGCGGACGGCGTCCCCCTCGACCCGCTCCACGACGAGCCGTTGTACCGGAACGTGCGCGCGAAGGATGCTCGCGCCGCGCAGGGCGAGATGCGATTGCGACGGACCAATCGTCACGATGACCGAGTCGGCTGACACGCGACGCGCGGTCGCCGACAGGGTCTGGCCGCCGGACGCAAGCAGCACCGGGAAGGTGACGCTGTCGCGGTTCGCGCCGCTCATCCGCTCCAGGGCGACCTCGATCATGCCAAAGGAGCTGTTGAGCAGAGGGAACGCGTCCACCTTCGACGGGAGCCGCTGGGTCTGCGTGCTGCCGCCGGCGGTGATCTCGGCGATACCCGTGTCCGCGACGACCCGCAGCCTGACCGACTGAAGGGCGGACGCGTCCGGCCCGCTGCCGGCTGGATACGCGACGATGTACAGCTCGCCGATGCGGCCCGCTGCCTCACGAGTCGCGAGGTACGTGATGCGAGGTTGCCCCCGCATCAGGACTTCTCCGGAAACCCCGCCCGTTGACGCGCTGAATCGCTCGATGCCGATCGTGTCCGTGCCCATGCGGAACACGAACGCCGTTTGGCCGCTGGTCTGCGCGCCGGCCGCCGTCGACGCGATCGCTAGCGCGCAGAGAACCTGGCGCGCTACGCGTCCTGCGCGGTCTGCATCGTTCTTACACATCCGGAATATTGGGATTGTTGTTTCGCTCCACGGCCGGCAACGGGAAGCAGCGCTGGTCGCCGTAAATTCCACCGCGCGGGAACGGCGCGCCCACGGCAGGAATCAGTGGCAGGTTGAGGCGCCGCATGTCGCCCAGCCGATGGCCTTCCAGGAAGAGCTCGCGTCGCCGCTCTTCGCGCACTTGCGCCAGCACCTCGGCTTGCGTCTTCCCCGTGCCGTCGTACGGCGGAATTCCCGCCGCGGTGTGCAGCACGTTGATGATGGTGACGGCTCCGGTCAGATCGTTGGCGAGTGCTTTCGCCTCGGCCTCGATGAGACGCGCTTCAGTTGCCCGTGCGAACGGAATCGGTGAGCCGAGGTTCGCGTACTTTCGCTGTTGACGGACGATCGTGACGTTGTCGGCCCCTTTGATGCCCGTGTTCACGACAGGCACACGCGGATCCGGCACGCCGGCGAACTTCAGGCTGTCGAACGTCGGGTCGACAGAGGAGAAATTCGTCGAGCCTGTTCCTCCACTGTGCGCAAAGACGATGTTCTGCTGTCGGGCTGTCCCCGTGGCGAGCGCGACGGCGTTCACGGCAAAGATGACAGGAACTTGCGCCGCGAGCGTGCCCGCCTGCGCGACCAGCGTGAGATCGGGATCGTTCGGGTTGTCCGGCGTCCCGACGAACGCCAGGTTCAGCAGCGTGCGCGCCAGGCCGAGCCGCGCGAGCCTGAGTGTGATAGTGTCGTTGGCGGTCGTCGCGGCCGTGATCGCCGTGTTGAATCGCGTCTGAGCTTCGCCAAAGAGTTGCGTCGGCGTCAGCTCCGGGCCGACGTTGATCGCCGCGCTGCACATTCCTTCGCCTAACAGAATCAGGCTGTAGCCGGCGTATGCCGCGGCCTGTCCGACGAGCTGCGTGCGGTTCACACCGGGCGCCATCTCCGGGTCGGTCCATTCCTGAAGCCGTGCGAGAATCGTGTCAGCCGACGCGCGGGCGACCGAGAGCGACGTGTAGACGCCGGGGTTTTGCGCGCCGCCACACCCGTCGGCGTAGGTGCTGGTGAGCGGGTGGCTGCGCCGATCGTAGTGGTCGGTGGTCGTGTTCGCGAACGCATTCACGAGCTCATCCCCGAGAAGCCCCGCCGCCGTCGTATACCGGAAGAGCGCGCACTCGAAGTCTCCGATGGCGCCATTCACGAGCAGCATCGCGTTCCGCGGAACGTAGGCGTCGTTCGCGAGGATTTGCGACGGGTTCTCCTGCTCGAGATTGGTGAGATCATCGCAGGCGAACATGACGACGGCCAGCGGCACCACTGCCAGCGCGTATCGCGTGGAACGACGAGCCCATGGACCGGTCATCGCGGCCTCGCTTCCCCGAAAAAGGGTGCGCATGATCAGAATCCGAGGTTGAGGGACACGACGAACTGCGTAAGCGCGGGCAGGAGCGCCTGGTCCTGCGGTGCAGAGCCCGCCGCCGGCGGGACGCCCGTGTAGCGAACCTCGGGATCGGGTCCGGTGAAGTCGGTCCAGGTGGCGAGATTGCGCCCCGCAACAGTGAGCGCTGCGGTCGCGATGCCTGCGCGACTCACCCATTGCTCGGGCAGCCGGTACGTCGCCGAGATCTCCCGCAGCTTCACGAACGACGCGTCCTGTATGAACTGATCCAGCACGCCGGCGGTCGTCGATGACGGTGCGATGCCCGCGAGGTACTCCGTGGAATACCGCTCGGGGAAGTGGCGCGCTTCGCACACGCCGAACGCGCACGCGTTGGCGACGTTCGCGTTGAGTATTCTGTGACCGCGCTTGAAGTCCACCATGCCGTAGAGCGTTAGGCGCTGGCCGATCGAGAACGTGCTGGTGATGTTGCCGAGGACCTTGGGCGTCTGCGTGCCGACGAAAATCGGCAGCGCTTGTGCGCACGGGACCGGCGCGCCGCCGGACGGCCCGGCCACGCACAAAATGTTGCTGACCGCATGGGTCGCGGGATCGCGCGTCGCGCTGGCGATGCGCTTCGTCCACCATCCCAGGATCGGATAGCCCTCGACGTTGCGGAGATTCCCGGCGCCAGTCGGGACGCCGCCCATGTCCTCGATCCGGTCCTTGTTGGTGCTGATGTTCCCGCCGATCTCCCACGCGAAGCGCTCGAGGGTGATCGCCCTGAACTGCGCCTGAAGCTCGATCCCGCTGTTGCTCGTCTCGCCAATGTTGACCGTCTGGTCCCCCGCGAACCCACCCGATGGCGCGAGCTGCCGCGTAAGGATCGCGTCCTCCGTGCGCCTCGTGTAGTACGTGAAGTCCAGGCTCAGGCGATCGAAGAGCCCTGCCTCGAAGCCCGCCTCCCATTCAGTGCCGCGCTCGGGCTTGAGATCGGGATTGCCGAGCGATCCCGGAGTCACGCCCGGAGTCCCGTTGCCGCGAGGAGCATTGATCACCGTACGCAGCGCAACGAACGTGTTAGGCTGCTGACCGGATTGTCCGTATGCGGTGCGGAGCTTCAGGGTATTGACGACGTTGCCGAAGCTGCTCCAGAACGACTCCTCGCTGATCACCCACGCGGCGCTGACCTTTGGATAAGTGACCCAGTCGAGGTCTTCGCCGAACGCCGAGTTGTTGTCGACACGCACGCCGGCGGTGAGGAAGAGGCGATCGTTCCACCCGAACTGCTGCTGTCCGTAGACGCCCATGGTGGTGTTGACGATGAGCTCTTGCGTCGGCGTACCCGCCACCGTCGTCCCCGAGACCGTTTCAACACCCGGCGCGGGGAACCGCTGACCCGATAGCCCGCTGTTCTTGAGCTGCTTTCGCACCCACTGTCCGCCAATCGACGTGGCCGACGAGAGCGTCGGAGTAATCGCGAACGTCGCCGTGCCCGAGTAGTCGCCCGTGATGTAGCTGTGGTTGCGCAGCGTCTGCGCGATGCGTCCGTCGGCGGCTGCGGCTCCAACCAGGGCCGCTACGAACGGCCTCAGCTCGGGCGGGGCATATCGCTCGAGCGCCCGGCTGTCGTCCGAGGTGTAGTCGAGGCCGAGCGTGAGCCGGTGGGCGAACCAGCCGGCTGGACGGTGGCTCAGCGTCGTGCCGCCCGTGAAGCGGTTGATGTCCTGGGCATTGTCGTACAGTTGCTGCGGGACTTCCGGCGGCGCGAAGCCGAACCCGCGATTGGCGGGAAAGACGAGCGGATGCCCGATCGACATTCCCAGCAACGGCGAAACACCCCCGTCCGTGCCGAGGTGAAGGTTGCTGCGCACAAAATGAAGGCTCGCGCCGATGTCGATCTTGTCGCTCGCCGCGGCGTTGACGTTCGCGTGAGCGCTGAACGTCTTTCCGAAGTTGTTAGGCTCGATCCCCTCGTCGTCGTTGTACGTACCCGAGAGGTAGTAGGTCAGCTGCTCGCGCCCACCCGAGAGCGCAAGATGGTAGGACTGCGTGCGCCCGGTGGAGAACACCGGCGTCCCGCGATCCTCCTCCTGCTGGATGGGATTCCAGGCAACGATCTCGCCGGCCGTGTTGCGAGCGTAGTTGGTGGTGATGCGTCCCTCGGGATCCCGGAACCATTGCGCGCCCTGCTCGGTGCGAACCGTCCACCGTGCCGGCCCCGCGGCGCCCTTCTTGGTGATGATCTGGATCACCCCGTTCGCCGCTTCCGTTCCGTAGATGGTCGCCGCCGCCGGACCTTTGATGATCTCGATGTCCTGGATGTCTTCCGGCGCGATGTCGTTCAGCCTCGAGGCGACCTGCGAGTTTTGCGCGCCCAGCGCCCCTGCGCTCGGCGGCCCTTGATTCACCGCGTTGTTCACGCGAATGCCATCGATGTACACGATCGGCTCGTTGGAGAGCGACAGACTCGATCGCCCGCGGATCCACACCGTCGCCCCCGAGCCGATGCGCCCCGAGTTGGGCGCGATGATGACGCCCGGAGCGCGCGACTGGAGTAGCGTGGCGAGGTTCGGCGCCGCCGAGCGCTCGAGCTCCTTGGCGGCATCGATCCTCGGCACCGAATTCCCGAGCGTGCGGAGGCGCTCGCCTATTCCGGTGCCCGTCACGACGACGCGATCGAGCTCGACAGCCGCCTCGGTAAGAACCAGGCGGATCGCAACGTCGCCGACCCGGGCGACTTGCGTCGCCGGCTGAAAGCTCAGCCTGCGCATCTCGAGCGTGACCTGGTCGCCGGAAAGTCCGGCGATCCGGAAGCGGCCGGCCGCGTCGGTCGTCGCGCCAAGGGTCGTTCCCTGGACGCGAACGGTCGCGCCTTCGACCGGCGTCAGCACCCCGGCCTTGACGACCACGCCGGCGACGGTCCCTTCCTGCGCTTCGACACCGACGAAGAATGCCGGAAGGCTGAGCACCAGGGCGAACACGAGGCACGCGCGTGAGTTGGCCGCGTGACCGACGGTCAAGCTTGACGAGGAAATGCGCATGGCGAGGCACTGGTGGGGGGTGTCGTCGGGCGGCGGGCCGGCCGGGCTTCACCGCTGCGAACAATACTGTATACAGTGCGGCGTACGCGCTATATTATGTCCCGAACGACGAAGCGCAAGTCAGGGTTCGCGACCCCATGCGGCGAGCCCGTGCGACACCGGACCCGTCCCCTCCCCCTATGCCTGCCACTCGACCAGAGGAGATCACCGTTCGCCGGGTCGAAACGCTCGCCGAGTACCATGAGTGCGTCGCGATCCAGAAGGAGACGTGGGGAACAGGGTTCCGGGAAATCGTCTTCCCCACGATCCTCCTCGTCGCCCAGAAGCTGGGCGGCGTGTGCGCTGGCGCCTTCGGTCCAAACGGTCGCATGCTCGGCTTCGTCTTCGGGATGACCGGCGTGCGCGACGGAAAGCTCGTTCACTGGTCGGACCTGCTCGCGGTACGCCCGGAAGCGCGCGGCGCCCATCTCGGGGAGCGCCTCAAGCACTATCAGCGGGACCTCGTCCTCGCCATCGGCGTCGAGACGATGCACTGGACCTTCGACCCGCTCGTCGCGCGAAACGCACACCTCAATTTGACACGTCTCGGCGCGCGCGCGGTCGAGTACGTCCCGGACATGTACGGCAGCAACACCGGGAGCCCGCTGCACGGCGGACTCCCCACCGACCGCGTGGTAATCGCGTGGGATCTCACTCGGCCAACGGGCTCCGAGCCCCGACCCGCACGCCCCGGTCTGCTCGTGAATCCCGTTGCGGCGAACGGGCTCCCGGCGCTGAACGGGCTGCTCGACGCACCCGTGGTGCGCATCGCCGTGCCACGCGATCTCGAGGCGGAGCCTAACGAACGCCGCGCGATCTGGCGCCAGGTCACTCGCGAGGCGTTCGCCTCGTACCTGGCACGGGGCTACGAGGTCATTGGATTCCGCCGCGGCCAGGGTGACGAGCTCCCGTCGTATGAGCTGTCGCCGCGTGTTCAACCGCGCTCGAGCGATGGCGACTCCCGGTTGGCGCATGCTGCGCATTGAGCGCATCACGCTGCGCGAGATCCGACTCCCGCTGCGCGAGCCCTTTCGCATCTCCAGCGGTGTCGTCGACCAGCGGCGCATAGCCCTCGTCGAGCTCGAGGATGCCGACGGCATCACCGGCTGGGGTGAGTGCGTGGCCGGCGAGCAGCCCAACTACAGCGCCGAAACGATCGACACGGCGTGGCACGCGATCACCGAATGGGTAGCTCCACGCGTGCTCGGCCGATCGTTCGAGGCTCCGCGCCGGATCTTTCCCGAGCTCGAGCGCGATATTCGCGGGCATCTCATGGCGAAGGCCGCGGTCGAAATGGCTGCGTGGGTGCTCGCCGCCGAACGCATCGGCTCCTCGCTGGCCAACCTGCTCGGCGGCACGCGGTCGGAGATCGCCACCGGGATTTCGCTTGGCATCCAGAAATCGCCGGAGGCGCTGGTCCAGAAGGCACGCGACGCGCTGGCGTTAGGCTACCGCAAGGTGAAGATCAAGATCTCTCCGGGCGCTGACGTCGCCTACGTCGCGGCCGTTCGTTCCGCTCTCGGCCCTGCGGCACCACTCATGGCCGACGCGAACAACGCCTACACGCTCGCGGATGCCGACCACCTGGCCCAGCTCGACTCGCTCGCTCTGATGATGATCGAGCAGCCACTCGCGTTCGACGACCTCGTGCAGCACGCCGAGCTGCAGCGCCGCCTCAGCACCCCGATCTGTCTCGATGAATCGATCACCTCGGTGGATCGCGCCCGCGACATGGTGACGCTCGGCAGCGGCCGCATCATCAACATCAAGCCGGGACGCGTCGGGGGATTCGCGTCCTCGATCGCCATCCACGACTTCTGTGAGACGAAGGGCATTCCGGTGTGGTGCGGCGGCATGCTCGAGAGCGGAATCGGGCGGGCGTGCAACGTGGCGCTGGCGTCGCTGCGCAACTTCACCAAGCCGGGCGACGTCAGCCCAAGCGCCCGCTATTGGGAGCGCGACATCGTGACGCCGGAATGGACGATGTCGCACGACGGGATGGTGCGTGTTCCCGTTGACCGTCCCGGACTCGGCGTGACCGTCGACCGCGGACGTGTGGATGATCTCACGGTGCGCACGAAGGTGCTGACGGCTCCACAGCGAGGAGAAGCGGCGGCGTAGAGAGGCAGTGGCTTGACACGCGTTTCGGGCCGCGCTACTCTTGCCAAACAATCGAAGTTGTCGTGGTGATTTGCCGCCTATTGCCGCCACGTTAAACAAAGGGCTAAAACGCGACCGCCCGGCGGCATTCCCGTCCGGGCCTTTTTGTTTTTATGACCGCTCACGCTCTCGACAACCGATCGACCGCTTTCGCGACGCCTTTTCCGCGCGCAAGGACCGCCGGTGATGCGGTCGAGGCACACGCATGAGCCGCCGGGTGCATGTCCGCGTTCCCGCGTCGACGTCGAACATCGGCGGTGGCTTCGATTGTGTCGGCATCGCCGTGGATCGCTGGCTCTCGGTCGCGGTCACGCTCGATCTCTCACGCGATGACGTCTGCATAACGCGCGAGGGCACGCTCTGCGAGCTCGATGCCACGCCCGACGACGATCGGATCATCGTCGGCTTTCGCGCGGCATGCCGGCACGCAGGGGCGCGCGCACCTCGTAGGCTGCGCGTGCGCGCCCGGTCGGCCATTCCAATCGCCCGGGGCCTCGGATCGTCGGCGGCAGCCTCTGTCGCCGGCGCCGTTGCGGCGAACGCGCTTCTCGATCTCGCCCTCGACGACCAGGCGATCGCCGGGATTGCCGCCGCGGTCGAGGGACATCCCGACAACGTTGCGCCGGCAGTGTTCGGTGGCGCGACGCTCGCGCTCAGCGCATCAGGGTCGAAGGCGCTGACCGTCCGTCCGCTCACGGTATCCACCGAGCTCGCTCTCATCCTGGCCGTTCCCGACTTTCCAGTCGAGACGACGCGAGCGAGGGCGCTCCTTCCCTCGACCGTCTCGCACCCGATCGCGAGCCGCGCGGCCGCGTTAGGCGCCGCGCTCATCCATGGGCTCGCCACCGGCGACGCCGGCCTTCTCGCCGCTGCACTCGATGACGTGCTGCACGTCCCGTATCGACGTCAGCTGGTCCGCGGTTTCGACGCGGTCGTCAGTGCCGCGCGCGGGGCGGGGGCCTACGGGGCAACCCTGAGCGGATCAGGATCGACCATCGCCGCCGTGGCCCCTCGCACGTTCGCCGTGGCCGTCTGCCACGCCATGCGATCCGCCTGGCGTGATGTCGGTGTCGACGCGCAGGCCTTCGAGAGCCGCACGCCTGCCCGTGGATACGCTCTTCGAACGCGCAGTCATTCCTTACTGAAACGGAGTCCTCTCATGCCCGTGACCCTGCACCTTCCGACTGTTCTCGCGAAGCTGGCCGACGGCAAGGCGATCGAGACGCGCGGTTCGACCGTGGGCGAGGCCGTGGCCGACGTTGCCGCACGCTATCCGTCGCTCGCGCCACGCCTCCGCGACGACACGGGGAAACCGTACCCCTTCGTGACGTTCTATCTCAACGATGAGGACATTCGCTTTCACGGAGGTTTCGAGGCACGACTTGCCGACGGCGATGAGTTGACGGTCGTCCCGGCGATCGCGGGCGGGTGAAGACGATGACGCACACCGCCACAGAGCTCCCGACCGTCGCATCGAGTCACGACGACGGCCTGCCGACGCTCGGCACCGAGGAAGTACTGCGATACAGTCGGCACCTCATCATCCCGGACGTCGGCCTCACCGGTCAACGCCAGCTCAAGAACGCGCGCGTACTTCTCGTCGGCGCCGGCGGTCTCGGCTCGCCCCTCGCGCTCTATCTTGCCGCGGCGGGCGTCGGCACGATCGGCCTCGTGGACTTCGACGTCGTCGATCTCACGAATCTCCAGCGTCAAATCCTGCACGGCACCAAGGACGTCGGACGGCCCAAGCTGGCGTCGGCCACCGACCGGATTCGCGATGTGAATCCTCACGTGCACGTCGAGGGGTTCGAGACGCGCCTGACGAGCGCGAACGCGCTCGACATCCTTCGCGATTTCGATATCGTCGTCGACGGCACCGACAACTTTCCGACGCGCTATCTCACGAACGACGCCTGCGTCCTGCTCGGAAAGCCTAACGTCTACGGATCCATCTTTCGATTCGAAGGGCAGGCGAGTGTGTTCGCGACCGCGGATGGGCCGTGCTATCGTTGCCTCTTCCCCGAGCCGCCGCCTCCCGGTCTTGTCCCCAGCTGCGCTGAAGGCGGCGTCCTCGGTGTTCTGCCCGGGCTCATCGGAACGATCCAGGCGACGGAGACGATCAAGCTGGTCCTGGGAATCGGCGAGCCTCTCGTGGGACGGCTGCTCCTCGTCGACGCGCTCACCGTTCGATTCCACACGGTGAAGCTGCGCCGGGACCCGAGCTGTCCGGCGTGCGGCACGCGCGCGATTCGCGAGCTCGTCGACTACGAGGAGTTCTGCGGAATTCGGCAGGCCGAGGCGCAGCAGCTCGCCGATGCGGTTCCCGAGATCACGCCCGTCGAGTTGGCGGAGCGACGGCGTCGCGGGGACGACCTCGACCTCATCGACGTGCGCGAGCCTCACGAGTGGGAGATCGCCCACATTCCCGGCGCGCGGCTGATTCCGCTCGCCACGGTGGCGGACGCCGCGCTGACGCTCGACCGCTCGCGGGACATCGTTGTGCATTGCAAGGGCGGCATCCGCAGCGCGAAGGCCGTGCGACAACTTCGAGCCGCCGGTTTCTCACGCGTATGGAATCTCTCCGGAGGGATCACCCGGTGGAGCGAGGACGTTGATCCTTCGACGCCGAGGTACTGATGGCTACGTCGACGATTGCCGGCGCGCCGACCGTGCGCGCGCTCCCGCAGCGCTGCCGGATATGCGCCGCGGAGAGTGAAGCGGCACCAATGGCTATTTGTGAGCACTGCCTCGGGCCGTTGGAGCCGCTGTACCCCGCGGTGCGACTCCTCCCCGATCGCGCCACCATCGCGGCCCGCGATCCGTCGCTGTGGCGATATTGCGAATGGCTGCCATTCGAGGGAACGCCGTCGCTCTCGCTCGACACCGGCTTTACGCCGTTGGTGGAGGCTCCACGACTTGCCGCGCGGCTCGGCGTAGCGCGGGCGTGGATCAAGAACGATACGGTCTCGCATCCGAGTCTCTCGTTCAAGGACCGCGTGGTCGCCACGGCGATCAATGCCGCTCATGCGTTCGGGCTCGAGACCGTGGGATGCGCATCGACGGGGAATCTCGCGAACGCGGTCGCCGCTCATGCGGCGCGTGCGGGGCTCGCGGCGTGGATTTTCGTTCCAGAGAACCTGGAGCCAGAGAAGATTCTCGCGACGGCGGTGTACGCGCCCCATCTCGTCCGCGTTCGCGGACACTACGATGATGTGAACCGGCTGTGCGCGCAGCTCGCCGACCGATTCGGCTGGGGCATCGTCAACGTCAATTTGCGCGGCTACTACGGCGAGGGTTCCAAGACGATGGCCTTCGAGATCGCTGAGCAGCTCGGCTGGCGGCTGCCGAGCGCAGTCGTCGCGCCGATGGCCGGCGGCTCGCTCCTGACGAAGCTGCGCAAAGGATTCCGCGAGTTTCGTGAGGCGGGGCTCATCCACGGAGACGAGCCGCGCCTGTACGGCGCGCAAGCCGCCGGATGCGCTCCGATCGTGCGGCTCGTCGAGCGTGGCGAGGGTGAAATCGTTCCGGAGGTACCGGCGACAATCGCCCGATCGATCGCGATCGGCAATCCGGCCGACGGGCCCTTCGCCGCGAAGGCCATCACGGAATCGAGCGGATGGGCGCAGGCCGTGTCCGATGAGGAGCTGGTGCAGGGAATCCGGACCCTCGCCGAGACAACCGGGATTTTCGCGGAAACGGCCGGGGGCGTGACGGTCGCCGGTGCGCTGGCGCTCGCGGCGCGCGGCCGTTTCCGACCTAACGATGAGGTTGTGATGTGCATCACCGGAAACGGACTCAAGACCACCGAGGTGGTTCGCGACGCTCTGGCCGACGTTCCGGTGATCGCCCCACGTGTGAAGGAAGTCGTCGCGCTGGTCGAGTCATCTTGACGCGCCGCCCAACGAGCGTTAAATCCAGCGGAGCATCGCACCCGAATCGTCCAATGGTCCTCTCCGTCCGCCACAACTCCTGGTTCGCGTTTACGTATTTCCGTGGCTACCCCCCCGGGGGCCATGGTTGCGCGCACGCACGCCTGTAGTCTGGCGGCGAGACGACGACCGGCGGCCCCCGTAGCTACGGGGGCCGCTCTTTTTTTTTCACCCGACATCTCCCTGGACCATGTTGACCAATCTCCGCGCACGAGCCGGCGCGTCCGCGCACACCGTCGTCGAAGTCACTGACGGTGTGCGATTCGGTGGCGTGGAGCTCGCCGTGATCGCGGGTCCCTGCTCGGTGGAAGGAAGCCAGATGCTGCTGGAGACCGCGTGGGCGGTCAAAGGCGCCGGCGCTGTGATGTTGCGCGGTGGAGCGTTCAAGCCACGCACGTCGCCGTACAGCTTTCAGGGACTCGGCACGGAAGCGCTCGAGTTACTGGTCATGGCGCGCGCGGCGACCGGGCTACCCGTGGTCACCGAGGTGCTCGACACGCGTCACGTCGAGCTCGTCGAGGCACATGCCGACGTGCTGCAGATCGGCGCGCGCAACATGCAGAACTTTGCGCTGCTGGCGGAGGTCGGATGCACGCGCACGCCGGTGCTTCTCAAACGGGGACAGTCGGCATCGGTGTCGGAGCTGCTTCTCGCGGCGGAGCACATCATGTCCCGCGGGAACATGAGAGTGATCCTCTGCGAGCGCGGCATCCGAACGTTCGAAACGGCCACGCGCAACACGCTGGACGTGTCGGCGGTCCCGGTGCTCAAGGCGGAAACGCATCTCCCGGTGATCGTCGATCCGAGTCACGCCGGCGGGCGTGCCGCGCTCGTCGCGCCACTCGCACTCGCCGCGGTCGCCGCCGGCGCCGACGGCCTGATCGTGGAGGTCCATCCCGATCCGGCTGTCGCGCGGTCGGACGGCGACCAGTCGCTGACGCTCGATGGGTTCACCGATCTGATGCGCCGGCTCGCTCCGGTGGCGCGAGCCGTTGGCCGCGAGGCGCCCTGGAGCGCGACCGCCGTCGGACCCGCGCGTGAGGTCGTGCCGTGCTCCGCGTAGCGTACCAGGGCGCGCCGGGCGCCTACAGCGAAGAGGCGGTCGTTAGGCTCTGGCCCGGCGCCAGCGCAGTCCCCGCGCGCGAGTGCATCGACGTGGCTCGAGCAGTCGAGCGTGGCGACGTCGACGCCGGACTCCTCGCCATCGAGAACACATTGGCCGGGAGTGTCGTGGCCAGCTACGACGCCCTCGCCGTTTGTGAGGACGTCCGTGCCGTTGGAGAGATCATCATTGCCATCCACCACTGTGTGCTCGCCACTCCGGGAGCGTCGCTCGAGGCGATCCGCTGGGTGGAGAGTCATCCAGTCGCGCTGGCGCAATGCGGGGGATTCTTCGAGCACCATCCGCACCTCGAGCCGCACGCGACCTATGACACGGCCGGATCGGCGATGGAGGTCGCCCGCGCGCGCGATCCGCGGAGAGCAGCGCTCGCCGGCCGTATCGCCGCCGCGCACTACGGACTCGACATTCTCGCGGCGGACGTCGAGGATCGTCCGGACAACCAGACGCGGTTCGTCGCCATCGCTCGTGAGGCCGCGGTGCTCGTGCACGGAATCGCGGCGCGGACAATCCTCCTCGTCACGGTCGCGAATACCCCTGGCGCGCTTCACCGCCTTCTGGGGCCGTTCGCGGAATACGAGCTCAACCTGAGCAAGCTGGAGTCGCGCCCGACCGGCGAGCCGTGGACCTATCGATTCATCGTCGAGATCGAGCATGGGGCCGGTGCGACTGGCATGGCCCGCGCCCTCGAGGCGGTTCGCCACATCGCGCAGTCCTGCCGCGTGGTGGGGACGTTCGCGGTCGGTTCGCCCGGGCGAGCAGGTTACGGCGCTGCTACGTCCGAGGCGCCCAATTCAGCAGTCTCCCGCCACGGTCGTTAGCGCCATGGACCTGTCGATCGCGCTGTCTTGACGCCGCTGACTTTATGTTGCAAAGTACTTGGCACAACCATGCGCGTCAAACTCATCCTCCCGGCCCTCACCGAGGCGAAAAGCCCCTTCTTTCGCCCGATCAAGTATTCCCTCTTCCCGCCGCTCGGACTCGCGACGCTCGCCGCCTATCTCCGCGACGAGGACCACGCCTCGATCCACGACGAGCACGTCCAGACCCTCGACCTCGATGACGAGCCCGACCTCGTCGTCATCCAGGTGTACATCACTTCGGCGTATCGCGCGTACGAGATCGCCGATCACTATCGCCGTCGCGGGGCGCATGTCGCGTTGGGCGGCTTGCACGTCACCTCCCTCCCCGACGAAGCGGCCCGGCATGCCGACACGATCTTCCTCGGTCCCGGGGAGGACACGTGGCCGCGCTTCCTCGACGACTTTCGCGCTGGCGTTCCACAGCCCGTGTACCGATCCACTCGACGCACGCTCGACGGGATCCCGCGCCTTCGACGTGACCTCATCGCGCGCCACCTGTACCTCGTTCCCAACTCCATCGTCGTGTCGCGCGGATGTCCTCACGCCTGCGGCTTCTGCTACAAGGAGGCGTTCTTCACGGGAGGCCGCGGGTTCTACACCCAGCACGTTGACGATGCGCTCGCCGAGATCGACCGTCTCCCGGGACGACACCTCTATTTCCTCGACGACCATCTGTTCGGCAACGTGCCGTTCGCGACGGCGCTGTTCGACGCAATGCGCGGGATGGGTCGGCTCTGGCAGGCCGCGGCAACGGTGCAGTCGGTCTTGCGGCCAGGGCTGGTGGAACGTGCGTCGATGGCGGGGCTTCGAAGCCTGTTCGTCGGCTTCGAGACGTTGAACGCGGACAACCTCCGCGAGCAGGGCAAGCTTCAGAACCTCTACCGCGATTACGGTGCGGCCATCCGACGTCTGCACGACCACGGGATCATGGTGAATGGGAGCTTCGTGTTCGGAATGGATGGCGACGACGAGTCCGTGTTCGAGCGGACCGTGGAGTGGGCGATCAGTCAGGGAATCGAGACGGCGACGTTCCACATCCTGACCCCCTATCCCGGAACGGCGCTCCACGCCCGAATGCGAAAGGAGAACCGCATTCTCCACGACAACTGGGATCTCTACGACACTCGTCACGTGGTGTACCGCCCAGCGCGATTGACTCCCGAGGTACTCGAGGCCGGCTACTGGAAGGCCTACGAGTCGTTCTATCGCTGGAGCTCGATCTTTCGCGGTGCCGCCACCAAGGCGACCATGGGTGACACGCTTCGCCACGTCGCCTACGCTGGCGGATGGAAGAAGCTCGAGCCCATGTGGGATCTCGTGATCCGTGCTCGACGTGTATCGTCGCTGCTCCCAGTGCTCGAATCGGTGCTTTCCGCCTTCGGAAAGCGCTCCGGTCAGATCCCCGATTCGAGCAACCGCCGCGTCGATCGCCCCTTCGCGCTTCCCGTCGCGCAAATGGAGAGCGAGATTCGGTAGCGTGCTCGAGCTGCCGACGTACACCGCCACACGGTACCTGCAGCCCCTCCGCGAAGGTGGGTCGCTGCCCGGCGTCGTCGATACCGACGGTGGCGGCCTGTTCGTCGTGAAGTTTCGCGGCGCCGGACAGGGAGCCAAGGCATTGATCGCGGAGCTCATCGCCGGCATGTTCGCTCGCGCACTCGGCCTGCCCGTACCGAGCCTGGCACTCATCGAGGTGCCATCGCCCTTTGGACGAAGCGAGCCCGACCCCGAGATACAGGACGTGCTCCGCGCCAGCCACGGGATCAACGTCGGACTGCGTTACCTCGACGGGGCGTTCAACTATGACAACACCGCCGCTGGCGACCTCGTGAGCGCCGAGTTCGCGACCCGCCTCGTCTGGTTCGACGCATATCTCACCAACCCGGACCGCACGCACCGCAACCCGAACATCCTCATTTGGGAGCGGCGCCCGTGGCTCATCGATCACGGAGCGGCGCTGTATGCGCACCACGACTGGGAGAGCGTCGATGCCGCGCGCGTACAGACACCCTTCCAGCGCATCCGCGAACATGTTCTGCTGGAGCGGAGCGCGAACATTGAGGCGATCGATGCGAATCTCGTCGCCATCCTGTCCGACCAGTGCATTACCGACGTACTCGCCGCGGTTCCGGATGCGCTGCTGCTCGATGCCACGCGCGGCGAGGAATTCGCGACCGGCGACGACGCGAGAGCACGATACTGGGACTACCTGACGGCGAGACGCGATGGCCCGCGAGCCTTCGTGCACGAGGCGGCGCGAGCGCGCATTCAGCTTCGCGACGCGCCGATTCACCGTCTTCCCGCACGCCGATGATCGTCCGCCAGCGCTCGGTTTCTTACGACTTCGCGGTGCTGCGCGCCGTCCCGCACCCGCACATTGGGGCCTTCGTCCCGGTGGGCGTCGTGCTCCACGCACGAACTGTGGACTACCTCGGCATGCGCGCCATTACCGACATCGACGAGCTACGCACGCTCGTTCCCGAAGTGGATACCGAGCTGCTCGCGCGCTACCTCCGCTCGGTGCGCGCGATCTGCGATGGTGACGAGACCGCCGGGCCGGTCGCGCTGACGCCGCCCTCGGAGCGCTTCCACTGGCTCACCGCGCCACGCTCCGACGTCATTCAAAGCTCGCCGATTCACGAAGGGGTGTGCGCCGATCCCGAGCGCGAGTTGGATGCACTCTTTCGGACGTACGTGCACCGGGGGCCGTCCTGACGGCAGAGACGTCAGATGTCAGAATTCAGAATTCAGAATTCAGAAACGCTGACGGGCACCCATCTCGCGGCTGCGGTGGTTTGTCTGAATTCTGAATTCTGAATTCTGATCTCTGACGTCTTTGCCGTTCCTACCTCTGAGATCTGACGTCGCTGCCGTTCCTACTTAGCCCCGGCGAGTACTCCTCCACGGCGAAGTTGCTCCGCGAACTCGCCGGGAAGCTCAGTGGCGAGAATCGCCTGCGCCGCCGCCTCGACGTCGTACTCCACCCTGATGATCTGAACGGCCACATCGCGTTCGGTCACATCGAGGAGCACGTAACCCGCGCGCCAGTCGCCATCCTTGGGACGGCCGACGGAGCCCGTGTTCACGTAATGCACGCCGCCTACGACCCGGTGCCACGGCACGTGCGTGTGCCCGAAGCAGACGACATCTCCGGCGCGCGCGCCGAGGCCGGCCCCCATCTTCTCGAGAAACGCGTCGGGGCGACGCTCGTGCACGTAAACGGTGTTCAGCACGTGGTTCCCGTGCACCAGCGTCACCGTCGGACCAGCGACATGTCCGCCTAACGGGCGCAGGTCCATCCGAAACGGCAGGGCGCCAAGGAGAGCCTTTGTCCGGGGCGAGACGTTCGCGCGCGTCCACCCGTACGACACGTGCGACAGCTCTTCCTGGTGAGGGTCCTCGTACTGGCAGCCGCAGTGCTTGTAGTCCGTCGCCACCGCCGAGTCGTAATTGCCCGCCACGCCAGGCACGCCGGCGACGGCGAGCAGCTCGACGACCTCGTTCGGCCACGGTGCGTAGCCGACGAGATCGCCGAGGTGAAAGGTCGCGTCCACGCTCTCCCGCACGGCTATGTCGCGCAGGACGGCCTGCAACGCGGGCAGATTCGCGTGGATGTCCGAGATGAGCGCGTACCGCACGGGGGACCGCCTCAGCCGAGCTCCAGCTCCATCACCGTGGCCGATGCCGGGCACGCCTCGCGGAACTCGACCGACTGCTGGACCTCGTCAGGCACGACCTCCCGCTTCGTCTTCACGAAGCCGAAGCTCGGGAAGTAGCGCTCGGCCGTCGTCGTCAGCAGATACAGCGCCTTCGTCCCACGCGACTCCGCCTCGGCGATCACGTGCTCCACGAGGCGGCGACCGAGGCCCGTTCCGCGCCACTCCGGATCGACAGCGGTCGAGCGGAGCAGGGCGAATTCACCACCGCACTCCTCGAGGCCGGCCACGCCGACGATGCGCTGATCGTCCACGCTTTCGGCCACTACGAACGTGCAGAACGAGTCGGCGATCCCCGCGGTCGGCAATCCGCTGGCAATCAGCAAGCGTTCGATCTCGGCCAGATCACGAGTTGTCGCGCGTCGCAACGAAGCCTCGCGCGTTTGCGTCACCTTCGGCGTCATGTTCGATCCCCTCCACGGGTCCGCGGCAATGCGGGAGCTCACTGGCAGCAATTCTGCGCGACGCATTCGGGCTTGGTGCACGCCGATCCGGTGGTCTGCGCCACGGCGGATGGCTTCGTCGCACGAACGAACGCGCTCACGACCTTGCCGTCAATCTCGCGAGCGAACTGTACGGCATCCAGTCCCGATCCCTCGAGCAGAACGGCCGCATCCTCGGCCGTGTACTCGCGTGTCACCTCGACGTCGATCTGCTCGAACCCCGACTCGGCGAGAAGTCGGCGATACTCCTGTTCCTCGAGCGCTCCGGCGACGCATCCCGTCCACAGCTCCATGTCCTTCCGAACGGCATCCGGCACGTCGCCGCGAACGACGATGTCGCTCACCGCGAACCGGCCGCCCGGCTTGAGGACGCGGAACGCCTCGCGCAGCACCTGCCCCTTGTCCGCCGAGAGGTTGATGACGCAGTTGGAAATGATGACGTCGACGGAGGCAGCGGGAAGCGGGATGTGCTCGATCTCGCCCTTGAGAAACGTCACGTTGGTGGCGCCGGCCTTCACGCGGTTCTCCTCGGCCAGCGCGAGCATTTCGTCGGTCATGTCGAGGCCGTAGGCCTTTCCGGTTGGGCCGACGCGCCGTGCCGAGAGCAACACGTCGATGCCGCCTCCGGAGCCGAGGTCGAGCACGGTTTCTCCTTCGTGCAGCTCGGCGAGCGCCGTCGGATTGCCGCACCCTAACGATGCGAGCAGCGCCTTGGCGGGGATGCCGGCCGTCTCGCCTTCGTCGTAGAGATTGGCGGTAATCGGGTCCCAGGCCTCGGTGGTCGATCCGCAGCAGCCGCTCGATCCGCAGCAGCTCGCGCTGGTTTCGCCATCGCGCGCGCGAATCGCGGCCTGGCCGTACTTCTCGCGCACCGCGCTGCGGAGCTCGACGGGATCGGTGGTTTTCGGCTGGACAGGGGTCATTATGATCGTGCTCCGATGATCAAGTTTTCTTGATATGTACGGCACAATAAAAAGACGGTCAGCAGCATCCCGAGGCGCGCGTCGGCAGGCGACGCGCGGTCGGCTTCAGCACCGACAGCACGGCTTCGGCTTCGTCGAACGTGTCGCGAGCGAGCGCGTAGTACACCCAGCGTCCTTCTTTCCGGTCGGTCAGGATTCCAGCGTCCTTGAGCGCGCGCAGATGCCAGGACAAGCGCGGCTGCGCGATGTCGAGCGCTTCGGTCAGCTCGCAGACGCACCGCTCGCCATCTCGAAGCTGGTCGATGACCTCGAGGCGGATCTCGTCCGAGAGCGCGTGAAAGAGTCGCGCGGCGCGGGTGTAGTCGGTGCGAGCGGTGGTCGCCATGACCGAAGTATATCAAGTTTTCTTGATTGGTCAAGACCCCCGGTTCGCTCATGCACGAAAGGCCGGGAACGTCGTTCCCGGCCTTCGTGGCGACAACAGCCTCCAAGCGCTACTCCAGGAATCCGCGCGCGAATCCGCCGGGGAAGGCGTCGGAGTGGAAGTTCACGTAGAAGCTCCCCGGGTCACGCAGCAGCTCGGCCAGGGCGGCCTCGTGGGACGTGAAATGCGCGTTCGTCACGAAGATTCCCTGCTGCCGGAACACCAGATGCTGGTCGGTGAGGTTGAGATCGGTCCCGACCGGACTGGACAGCCACCAGATGACCGGACCGGTCGGCGCACCGGTATTCAGGTGGTGGATGTGCCCGAACCGGACGCTCTCGCCGTCCTTGTTGTTGAGGATGACCGTCGACTCGATCGTCCCATCGGCCAGGACCTTGATCTGGGCGTGGCCCTTGGACTCCGACGTGGATGTCGGCACCTCGTTTTCCGAGCGTAGCTGCGTGTTGAAGACAATCGGCGGCGCCCCTTCGCTTCCGATCGACAGAGAGGGCGCAAACCGCGCCGCAGCCGGTCCGGTGGGAGCTTGATCGGCGCACGCGGCTAGTGCACCCACGACAACCAACGCCTGCCAGTGTCGCATACAGCCCTTCCTGATCGAGTGGACCGGAAGGGTCGCGCTCGCCCGAGATGGGGAAAAGTCGCATGCGGCGAAGGCTCGATATTGCGCCGTGACGGTTTGTCCTCGCCCCGCGAGCGACTTCGGCATCCCTTCACCGCACGGGTCCACTTCGTGTGAGGCCGCGCTTTAGTCGACTCGTGAAACGGATTCGCGTTCCAGAGCAGCAAGTTGCTCTACCGCGGAGAACGCAAAGGGACGCAGAGGAATCAGCCGAAAGCAGCCAGCAACATCATGCTGAACCACAGCGACTGTCCCCATCGCCGTCCTTTGCGCTCTCAGCGTCCTTTGCAGCAAAGAACTAAAGCTGCCGCCGGGCATCGGCAGGTCCGCGGCCGCGATCGCGACTACAATAGCAGTCCACTAGCTTGATGCGCCGGCGTCTCACCCCGACCCCACCGCATGGACAACCTCGCGCACACGCTCGCGGGCCTCGCGATCGCGGAAGCCGGACTCCGGCGCAAAACGGCGTTCGGCGCAACGACGCTCGCGATCGCCGCCAACCTCCCCGATGTCGATGCGCTCATCTACCTGTTCGGCGACGGTGTCGATGCCCTGGCTTTCCGCCGCGGGTGGACGCACGGCGTGCTCGCGATGGTCGTGCTGCCGCTGCTGCTCGCGGTATGCATGCGCGGCGTAGTGCGGCTCCGGAATGGGCGCGATCACGCGCCGCCGGCGGAATGGCGATGGTTGATCGCGCTGAGCGCGATTGGCGTCTGGTCCCATCCGTTGCTCGACCTGCTCAACACGTATGGCGTCCGCTTGCTGATGCCATTCTCCGGTCGATGGTTCTATGGGGACGCCCTGTTCATCATCGACCCATGGCTGTGGATGGCGCTGCTCACCGGCATCGTCGCGTCACGCGTGAGAGTGTCCACGCGTCCAGCGCGGATCGCCATTGGGTTGGTGGGCATCTACGCCATGGCGATGGCGGTGTCATCCCGGGCGGGGCGAGGCATCGTCGAGCGCCAGGCGGGAGGCGATGCCGCGAGCAGCGTCATGGTGTCGCCGGTTCCCGTCATGCCCTTTCGCCGTTTCGTCGTGCGCGACCTTGGCGACCGCTACGAAACGGGGGCGCTCACGTTAGGCATGTCGTCGGGCTATCACGCGGCGGACCAAGCGCTCAGTGGCCGTGGCACTGACCTCGCCGTCGCGGCCGCGCGCACCCGCGACGGCGCCGCCTTCCTCTCCTGGTCGCGCTTCCCACGGTTCTCCCTCGTGCCCTCCACGTCCACCGAGGTGCTCGTCCGCATCAGCGACATGCGCTACGTGGACGTGCGCGGTCGCGGGTGGGCGTCGGTCGTCGTTCGAATTCCGCCTTGACCGACGCCCGGTTTACTTCGGCTGTGGAACGATGCGCAACAGGCTGCCGCTGTCGGCGTCGGTGACGATGTAGAGAAGCCCGTCCGGTCCCTGCTGCACGTCGCGAACGCGCGCGCGCAGATTCCCCAGATAGCGCTCCTCGCTGGTCACGCGATCGTTCTCGAGCGTGATCCTCACGAGTGCCCCCGGGGTCATCGAGCCGATGAACGCGCTCCCCTTCCAGCCCGGGTATCGGTCACCTGTGTAGAAGACCATCCCCGACGGAGCGATGACGGGATCCCAGTAGTAGACGGGCTGCTCCATCCCGGCCTTCTCGGTGCCCTCGCCGATCGTGGCGCCCGAGTAGTCGACGCCGTAGGTGATCGTCGGCCAACCGTAGTTCTTTCCCGCTTCCGGATGGTTGAGCTCGTCTCCGCCGCGCGCGCCATGCTCCACCGTCCACAGCTGTCCGGTCTCGGGATGCAGCGCTGCCGCCTGGATGTTCCGGTGCCCGTACGACCAGATCTCCGGACGCACGTCGTCGCGCCCGACGAACGGGTTGTCCGACGGAATGGTGCCATCGGGATTGACGCGGATGACCTTGCCAATGCCCGACGACAGCGACTGGGCCTGCTGCCGGAACGACGCGCTCTGGCGGTCCCCCTGCGTGATGAAGAGCTTCCCATCGCGCGAGAACACGAGGCGCGAGCCGTAGTGTCCACCGCTGCGCACCTTCGGCTGCTGTCGATAGATGACCTGCACGTTCTCGAGTCCGGCGTCGCCGAGTCGGCCTCGCGCGGCGGCAGTCCCGGAGGCGCCACCGTCACCAGGTTCGGAGAAAGTCAGATAGACGAGGCGATTTTCGTCGAATCGTGGATCGATGGCCACGTCGAGCAGTCCGCCCTGCCCACTCGCGAGCACGGTGGGCACGCCCGCGAGCGGCGGCGAAAGACGCCCGTCGCGCTCGACGATGCGCAGACGCCCCGGGCGCTCGGTGACGAGAATGCGACCGTCAGGTAGGAACGCCAGCGCCCAAGGGTGCTCCAGCCCGGTGGCGACCGTGTCGACGGAGATGTTCGCGGCGATCGCCGCCGGAGTCGGGGAACGCTGTGCCGAGCCGCCCGGCCGGGGCCGCTGTGCCTTGCACTGCATGACGAGAGGCGCCCCGATCAAGAGGGCCGTGAGAAAAATCGTTCGACGGGTCAGGCCGTTGGATCGCATCGCGATACTCCTTGCGGACGGTGGCGGAAGACACCGAAGTGTGCGTCGCGTGCTTCGTCGGTGCAACCAAGCTGGAACGAGTCTGGCGTGCAGATGATGTCATAACTTTCATGCGGGGGGATTGGAGCCATGGCCGACCATACAGCCGTTGCGTCGCGACGCGGACTGATCGTGTGCGCGTTCGTGCTCGCGGGATGTACCCGCGCCGACGACGGCGCTCGTGACACCGCCAGCGGCGAGCGGGCGAGCGCGCGTGGTGACACGTCGGTCGCCTGCGCGGCCGACAACGGCGGAATCACACTGCCGTCCGGATTCTGCGCCACCATCTTCGCCGACAGCCTCGGCCACGCGCGGCACATGGCCGTTGCACCTAACGGGACCGTGTACGTCAACACCTGGAGCGGACGATACTACGGAGATGCGCCGATCCCGCGCGGGGGTTTCCTGGTGGCGCTTCGCGATACGAGCGGTGACGGCGTCGCCGACATTATCGCACGGTTCGGAGACAGCGCGCAGAGCGGCGGCACCGGAGGTACGGGGATCGCCATCCATGGCGGCGCGCTGTACGCGGAAATGAACGACCGGATCGTTCGATACGATCTGTCGGGCGAAGGACCGACGCCCAGCGGTGCCCCGACGACGATCGTCGAGCGCCTGCCGCTCTCCGGCGATCATCCGCCGCATCCCTTCGCCATCGATTCCAGCGGTGCGTTGTTCATGAATTCCGGCTCGGCGACGAACGCCTGCGGGATCCGCGATCGGACGCCCGAGTCGCGCGGCCACGATCCATGCACGGAGCTGCGTACGCGCGCGGGCATCTGGCGGTACGACGCCAATGCAACGGGCCAGAGGTTCTCGGCGAACGAGCGCTACGCGACCGGCATCCGGAACGCGATTGGCATCGCGATCGCCCCGGACGGCGCGCTCTACGCCACGCAGCACGGACGCGATCAACTGGCCGAGAGCTGGCCAAAGCTCTACACGGCAGAGCAGGGGCAGAATCTACCCGCGGAAGAGTTGATGCGGATCGAGCGGGGAGGAGATTACGGCTGGCCGTACTGCTACTACGACGACACGAAGCGTCAGCTCGTGCTTGCCCCCGAGTACGGCGGCAACGGCACCGAGGTGGGCCGTTGCGCCTCGATGAAGGCGCCGGTCGCCACGTTCCCCGCGCACTGGGCGCCTAACGGCTTGGTGTTCTATTCCGGCGACCGCTTTCCGGAGCGCTACCGGGGAGGCGCTTTCATCGCCTTCCACGGCTCGTGGAATCGCGCGCCCGGCCCGCAGGGCGGGTACAATGTGGTGTTCGTCCCGTTCTCAGGCGGAAATCCGTCCGGGCAGTACGAGGTGTTTGCCGACGGGTTCGCGGGTGCCGAGAAGGCGCCCGATCGCGCGGATCATCGCCCGTCCGGAGTCGCCGTCGGCGCCGATGGGGCGCTCTACATCAGCGATGACACGGGCGGGCGCATCTGGAGGGTCGTGTACCGGGGATCTCGTTAGGTAGGCGCGAACGACTCGATGCAGCCCTCTACGCAGCGTGCTCCGCGGACTCGGCCGGCAAGACAGTCGGCTCCGCGGGCCCGATCACCGTCCCGAACCCCCCGTGCCGCCACACCGCGCGATTCAGCCGCGATGTGGCTCGCACGAGATCGTACGCGCGTAACCGAACCGCGCATCGCACCGTCACGAACCCGCGTCCCGCCTGGGTGCGGTCGCCGACCGTGAAGCCCTCCAGAGCGACGGCAGCCAGCGCGAGATCGATCCGCTCGGCGGAATCGAAGGAGAGCGAGAAATCGACATCGCAGATCTCGCCCACGGCGTAGCCGTCAACCGCGAGCCGCCCGACTTCTCGAGCGGCCAGACTCCGCGGCCACGCTGCCGACAGTGCGGCAGTCGCCAAGTCTACCACGTCGGCTGCCAGTGCCGGCGCGCGTTCGAAGAGGGGTCCCATAGCCATTGATCCTTGCGTCCGTAACGCCCTTCGGCGGGCGGTCTCCGAGAATGTATGGCGCCTTCAGGCATTTCTCGGGCCGCTTGCGGCGGACGACGCGCGCGCCGGGGCAAACGGCACGTTCGCGCGGACGGCGGCGATCGACGGTCGGCCGTCGAGGTTGTGACCCCGACGAATCGCGCTAAGGCTGACGTCCAATGGCGCGAAGCCGCCCGCGCGCTTCGCCGTTGGACGGATCGCGCTTCAACGCCTCGCGAAAGGCCGCTTCCGCGGCGGTCGTGTCGCCTTTCATGAGGCTGATATTGCCGCGAAAGACGTACATCCCCGAGGATTTCGGGAACATCTCCTCGTTGAGCGCGAGCAGCGCGAACGCATCATCGTATTTCCCGGCGCGTCCGAGACGGAACGCGGCCGTGTTGAGTGAGCCTTCCCCAAAGTCATAGGCATCGCGCCCGTAGTACCGCTCGCGTAGCGCACGATAGGCGCGTACCGCCGAATCGCTACCGGCGGCCATGCCTGCGTTGGCGATCAACGTCGCCAACGGCTGCGGCTTGCTCACACCGCGATGACAGGTGGCGCAGCCGACCTCGATTCCGTCCGCCGCCCGTCCGGGAATCGTGTCGAGGCGGCGATTGATCTCCCCCACCATCCGCATCATCTGGCGCGCGACGAGCTTGGTACGCTTCTCATCGCTGGCGAAATCGTATCGCTCGAGCGGCATGCCTTCTTCGCCCACGTGGCAAAAATGACATCGCACGCCCAGGGCGACCGTCGCGTTTCGCATGGCGCCAATGACCTCCATGACCGGCGTCGTGCGAGGAATGACCTGTACGTTGGTCAGCGAGTCGGGAGGAAAGCGGCCGGCGGGCTGCGAGAGGAGCGGGCCAGGCGCGAGCAGGAGGGCGAACGCGACGAGTCGGCAGCGCACGGAGTTGCTCCAGGCGGAGTTGGACCACTGGTAGCTCGCGGCCCAGCCGTCCGCCATGTGTGCGCTCGAGGTTTAACTCTTTCCTGACCTCGCGCGACGGCACTCCCCTAACGAGACCAGGACCTCGACACCTCGAAGCTCGCCAGCCGCCGGAACGCCTTCACCTTCTCCGTGCGATCGATCGTCGCCCTGTTCACCGCACCGCTCAGGATTTCAATGGTGCGATCGTAGGTCGCACGATCCACTGGGAACGGCGTCCCGTCCTTCCCGCCATGCGCAAACGCGAACCGCGCCGGGTCGCGAAGACTCGCCGGCTTTCCGTGCACGAGCTCGGAGGCGAGCGCGAGCGCACGGACCGTCTTCGGACCGACACCGCGAATGCCGAGCAGTGCCTCGAAATCCGCCGGTGCCGCCTCGTACGTCGTGAGCAGGATCTTTCGCAGATGTGCATCCCCGACGTCCATGTCGGGGAAGAGCGTGTGCCGTCGAGGCATCTTCAGCTGGGGCACGTTCGCGAGCGCGTCGAGCGTGACGCTCGGGGGCTGGCTCGCCAGCTCCGCCGATGCGCTGCGGACTTCCGCGCTTTCCTGCGCGACGAGGTTCAAGGTCTCCTGTCGCACGTCGCAGCATACCGCCTCGTGAGGCTCTTCGACGAAGCTCTGCACGTGAGGGGACAGCCAGTGATACCGACGCGCGAGACCCGTCGCGTCACTCATCCCCTGCTGCACGACACACCACTCGCCCTCAGTGGTAAAGAAGAACGCATGGTGATAGAGCCGGTACCCGTCCTGCACCGCCGTATTGTCCACCTTCGCCGACATCTTGCTGGCGTAGACGAGCGGCTCCGCAT
>DASTYE010000084.1:0-14553 GCA_035765135.1 Gemmatimonadaceae bacterium
CTTCTCGTACTCGACCTCGATGAGGTTGCACGCGTCGGCGGCGGTGTCCTCATCGATGGCGGCGACGGCGGCAACCGGATCGCCCACGAAGCGCACGCGGTCCGGACAGAGCGCGTGCTCGTCCTGCGAGATGGGAAGAATACCGAACGGGATCGGCAGATCGCGTCCAGTGAGGACGGCGACGACGCCGGGATGCTTCTCGGCACGCGAGGTATCGATGCGTACGATGCGAGCGTGCGGCTCCCGCGACCTGAGCAGCTTGCACCACAACATGCGGGGCAGGGAGAGGTCATCGGCGAAGCGCGTCTCGCCCGTCACCTTCGCCGCCGCGTCGACTTTGCGGCGCGGAGTGCCGACGACCGAATGCGGAACGCGGAATCCGGATTGCGGTTTGTCCGGCTCCGGAGTGGGTTGGACCTCCCTCGTCACAACGTCAGTCATTGGCGCGAGTCTGCAATCCGGATTCCGCATTCCGCATTCGCCCTGCCGCCATTTCCACTGCCTCGTAGATCTTCAGATACCCCGTGCACCGGCAGAGATTGCCGCTCAATGATTCCTTTATTTCATCGCGCGTCGGGGCAGGATTGCTCTCGAGCAGGGCCCGCGCTGCGAGGAGGAACCCGGGCGTGCAATAGCCGCATTGCGCCGCGCCAAGCTCGGCGAACGCGTCCTGGAGGGGATGAAGCCTTCCGCCTTCGGCCATCCCTTCGACCGTGTCGATGTGACGGCCGGCGTAGCTGATCGCGAGCGCGAGACACGACAGAATCGGCGTTCCATCGACGAGCACGGTGCACGTCCCGCACTCGCCAAGCTCACACCCGTGCTTGGTTCCCGTGAGGCCCATCTCCTCGCGGAGCACCTCCAGCAGCGTCTTCTGCGGAGGGAAGGCGACCTCGACGCGCTCGCCGTTGACCACGAACGCCGAGTGGACCTTTTGTCGCGCGATGGGCTCGATCAGGACTGGCTCTCTTGGCATGACGGAGGATGCTCAGGGATGCGCGGGAGCCGCAAGTGACGCGAGACGAGGGTGCCGAGGTCGTCAAGGTTGTCGAGGTTGTCGAGGTCGTCGAGGTTGTCGAGGCGACACCCGAAAACGACATTCATCGACGACCTGGACGACCTGGACGACCTGGACGACCTGGCCCACCTCGCCCACCTCGCCACCCTCTTTCAACGCATCATGCCCACACGTCGTCTTGTCCCCCTCCTGCTTCTCGCTCTCACCGCTGCCTGCGCCGACTCTCCTCTCTCTCCGCGACGCGCAGCCGATTCGCTCACCGTTCTTCCGCGCGAGCTGAGCGCGACCGAGCAGCAGGCGATCGCCGCCAGTAATCAGTTTGCGTTCGACCTGTTCCGCAGCATTAACACGCGCTTTGCCGACTCGAACGTCTTCATTTCGCCACTCAGCGCGTCGTTTGCCCTCGGCATGACTCTCAACGGTGCCGACGGGGAGACCTTCAATGGAATGGTCGAAGCACTCCGCCTCGGCGGCGCAGATCTGTCGCGAATCAACGCGGCCTATCGAGACCTGATCGCGCTGCTGCTCGATCTCGATTCCTCGGTGGACATGCGCATCGGGAACGCCGTGTGGTATCGGCAGGGATATCCATTCCATCAGGCGTTCTTCGATACGGTATCCCATTACTTCGACGCCCGCGTCGAAGGACTCGATTTCGCCGACGCCGCGTCGGTATCCCGCATCAACGCGTGGGTGGACACGGCCACTGCCGGCAAGATCGAGAAGGTCCTCGACAGGCTCGACGGCAATCTCGTCATGGTCCTGATGAACGCCATCTACTTCAAGGGGACCTGGCGGTCGCAGTTCGATCCGGACAACACGCGCGACGCACCCTTTACGATCGAAGGCGGCGGCTCGTACACCGCGCGAATGATGCACCTCGAGAGAGCGAAGGTAGCGGTCGCCACGCACGAGGGCGCGCAGGCCGTGGATCTTCCCTACGGCCGCGCGGCGTTCACGATGACCGCCATCCTGCCGCCCGCAGGGACCGACGTGGACACCTTCATCGCGACCTTCGACCAGGGCAAATGGGACGCGATCATCGAGGGACTCCATCATGATGAGATCGATGTCTACCTCCCCAAGTTCCAGATGAAATGGGAGGACACGCTCAACAGCGATCTCAAGGCGATGGGCATGGAGAACGCGTTCTGCGATGGGTGCGCGAATTTCCTGCGCATGTCTCCGGTCGGTGATCAGCTCTCGATCTCCTTCGTGAAGCAGAACACGTTCGTGAACGTGAACGAGGAGGGCACCGAGGCCGCGGCCGTGACGACGGTGGGCATTCGGGAGACGAGCCTTCCGCCTTCCATTCGCTTCGACCGACCCTTCGTTTTCGTGCTCCGGGAGCGATTGAGCGGGACAATTCTCTTCATGGGTAAGGTCGCGGTGCCCCGCGTTCCCAACTGACCGAGACACACCCGAACATGTGCCGTAAGCCCGTCTAAATCGTCTCCTAGAGAAGCAGTTTTCACGACGCTTCCACGTGGGAGTACGACATTTCCAGGGTCGCACCTTCGGCTCCGAGCGACGCAGCTCGCAGCGATATGCCTCCGCCTGCGCCGTCCGCGGGCGACTATCTCGATGCGGCCCCTGATCCGGGCTTCGATCGATGCGCGCGCGTCGCCGCTGCCGTGGCGCGCGCGCCGCTCGCGTTTCTGATCCTCGTTCTCGACGATCGCCACGTCCTGAAGAGCACCTGGGGACTGCCATCCGCTCCTCCGCCGCGAACCGACTTTCCGGCGGAGGAGTCGCCGTTTGGGTTCATCCTCGCGCATACGGCGCCACGCGTCGTCAACGACTCGTGGGACCACGACGTCCTCCGCTCGGTCCCCATTCTGTCGGCGCTCGGCGTCCGCTCCTACCTCACGACACCGCTCGCGATCGGCTCGTCGATGCTCGGCGCTCTCGTCGTGCTCGACCACGCGCCGCGTTCCTGGTCCGAAAAGGAGATCGCGCAGATGGGGGACGTCGCCGCCGTCGTCATGTCCGAGATCGAGCTGCGACGCGAACGCTACTCTCGTGAGCGCGCGGAAGCCGAGCATCGAGAGAGCGAGAGTCTCCTGCGAAGCGTCATCGAGAGCACCGCGCTCGCGGTCGCCGTCAAGGACCTCGACGGTCGCTATCGCATGATCAACGAAGCCGGCGCGGCCATTCTCGGGTGGGGTGCCGATGAGATCATCGGAAAGCTCGATCTCGACCTCGTGGACGCGGACCTCGCGCAGCGCGTTCGTGACCGCGATCGCGAGCTCCTCTCGGCTGGAGGCATTGCGCTGTCGGAAGACGACGTGCCCGGTGCGCCGCACGGCGTTCGGTCCTCGACGACGGTGTTCAAGAACGCGGAGGGCGAGGCAGCCGGACTCATTAGCATTTCGCGGGTCATCAGCGAGCGGCAGCGCGCGGAGGAGGCCCTCCGTCTCCTTCACTCCATCGTCGCTCGCATCGCCGAGGCCGACGATTTTTCGGGCGCGCTACAGCTGGCGCTCTGGCACGTCTGCGAGGTCACGGGCTGGGTATTCGGCGAAGTGTGGATGCCGGCCGCCGATGGGCGGGTGCTGGAGCGGTCGGACATCCGCCACAGCGTGCGCGCGGATCTGTTGGCGCGCGATACCGTCGACGTCACCCCGCTGACGCCGGGCGAAGGACTCGCCGGGCGGGCGTGGACGAGCAAGCAGGCCGTGTGGGTGCCTAACGTCGAGGAAGACGAGGCGTTCGCCCGCGCCGCGCACGCGACCGCCCTCGGGCTCAAGGCTGGGGTGGCGATCCCGGTACTGGCGGCGGATGAGGCGGTGGCGGTGCTGGTATTCTACATGTACGAGGTGCGTGAGCAGGATGAGCGTCTCGTCCACCTCATCTCGGTCGTCAGCGCTCAGCTCGGGTCGCTAATCAGGCGCAAACGCGCCGAGGATGCGCTGCGCGACAGCGAGGAGAACGCGCGCCGGCTGATCGAGAACCTCAACGACGTGATCGTGGTGCTCGACCTCGAGGGGCGCATCACCTACGTCAGCCCGTCGGTTCAGCGAACGCTTGGCTTCAATCCGCAGGAAGAGCTCGGCCGATCGATCTTCGATTTCGTCCACGCCGATGACATCGTGCGAGCGCAGGAGATGATGTCCGACGCGCTCGGTGCGCCTGGATTCTCGCGGTCGATGGAGCTTCGCATTCGCCATCGCAACGGGCACTGGCGGTCCATGGAGGTCGTCGGCAATGCGGTCCTCGACCAGCACGGAGTGCCGACGGTCATCATCAACGCGCGCGATCTCACCGAGCGGCAGCGGCTGCAGGCGGAGCTGCGGCGCATGTCGGTGACGGACGACCTGACCGGTCTCAACAACCGCCGCGGCTTCTTCATGCTTGCCGAGCAGGAGATGAAGCTCGCCCGGCGACTGAAGAAGGATCTCCTCCTCGTGTTCGTCGACCTCGACGACTTCAAGTCGATCAACGACTCACACGGCCACCAGGTCGGCGATCAGGCGCTCGTGGAGACGGCCGAGATTCTGCGCACGACCTTTCGCGAGTCGGACGTGCTCGCGCGCCTTGGCGGCGACGAGTTCGTCGCGTTGGCAATGTTCTCGGCCGACGAGACGGACGACGTGATCGAATCACGCCTCCATCAGACGCTGGCCGAGCATAACGCGCGGCCGGGGCGTCGTTACGCGGTGTCGATCAGTACCGGCATGGCGCGCTTCGACGCGCGGAACGTGCAGTCGCTCGCGGAGCTCATGGCCATTGCTGACGATGCGCTGTACGAGCAGAAGCGCGCCCGGAAGAGCAGGGATCAGGAGTCAGGAGTCAGGGATCAGGGGGTGTGAGGTTGGCGGTGTCAGGAGGATGCCCCGGGCCCAGCTCCCTGCTGTTAGGCGGTTCATCTCCTGAAACCGAGCCCCTCACACCCCCTGGCTCCTGACTCCTGACCCCTCAAATCACACCGCATCCGACAACGACGTAAAATTCCAGTCCTTCACGCGGAGCGACGGCATCACCTGGCCCGCCTGTACTCGCTCTGCTCGCCCGATCTCCTCGATCTTGTTGAGCATGTAGAGCGGGCTCTCGTTCCACCGGAAGTTCTTGAGCGGACGCGTGATCTTGCCGTTTTCGATGAGGAACGTGCCGTCACGTGTGAGGCCCGTGACCATCACCGTCCGCTGATCGAGGAAGCGGATGTACCAGAATCGGGTGACGAGAATGCCGCGCTGCGTCCCGGCCACCAGCTCGTCCACGCTCTTGGTTCCGCCCACCATCTTGAGGCCGCCGGGCACGCCTCCGCCGAAGCCGCCACCCCCGCCTCCACCCGTTGGCTGCACACCCTTCTTGTCTGCCCAGAAGCGCGAGTACGCGAGGTTCCTGAGCACGCCCTTGTCGATCCACGTTATGCGGCGCAGCGGAAGCCCTTCGTTGTCGAAGGGACGCATGAGCAACTCGGGATCGGCCGGGTCGGAGTAAATCGTCACGCGCTCATCGGCGATCTTCTCGCCGAGCTTCGATCCGCCTGGCTTCGAGAACGCGCTCCGGCCCTCGTCGGTGGTGCGCGCGTTGAACGAGCCGAAGAGCAGCGGGAGTACGTCCGAGACCGCCTGAGGCTCGAGAACCACGGTATACATGCCTGGCTCGATCGCCTGCGGATTGCGAGACGCGAGCGCTTTCCCCGCGGCACGCTGCCCGAGCATGCTGGGTTTGATGTCGCCCCAGTCGCGAGCGCCGGCAACCGCGTACCCCGACCCCGTGCCGTCCGGCGTGCGCGCCGTGGTGGACATCGAGGCATCGGTGCTCGCATGATACGCGAACAGCCCCTTGTTCGTCGCCACCGCGCTCGCGCCGGCATTCGCCTCGATGAATCCGGCGATGGACAGCCGATTCGCGCGCACCGGTTCGGCGTCGATGACGGACTGCGCCGCCAACGCCCGCGCCTCGGGGCTGAGATCGGCGGTCCGTTCGGCGAACGCGTTGACCGTCCCATGCTCCTGGGCGCCTAACTCCGGCATGATTTCCGGATCTTCCGGCGCGAGTCGCGCGAGTCGCTCCGAGAGCTCGACCGTCCGCTTGAGCGAGGCGTCGTCGAGCACGTTGGTGGACGCCGACGCGCGCCGTCGCCCAATCGTGCTCGTTATGGTGACGTCGGTATCGGTGACGCCGCCCGCCGTCGTGATCTCACTGGCCGCGAACCGCGTGTTGCCGCTCCAGGCGGAGCTGACGGTAACGCGGGTCTGTTCGGCGGTGGCGAAGGAAAGCACTCTGGTGGTGAGGGCGCGGGCTTCTTCGCGGGTCAGAATGGCCATTGGTTCGTTCGACTAGGGGTCAGTAGACAGGAGTCAGGAGTCAGGGGGTGTCAGGGGTTGGGCTTCAGGAAAGGGGAGTCAGTTGTGGGGTTCCCCCTTCAACCGAGCTCCTGAACCCCCCTGACTCCTGACTCCTGAGCCCTGACACCAGGGTTCAGGGTTCAGGCCGTACGTCCAGTGTTCACGATGTTCACGTTCTGGAACCGCGCCGGCGGACAACCGTGACTGACGGAGTTCGACTGTCCCGGCTCTCCCTTTCCGTCGCCGAACGATCCGCCGAGCCAGTAGGAGCGCTGCCCGCCGATCATGTCCATCGAGTTCCAGAACTCGGGCGTGCGACTCTGGTACGCGACATCCTTCAGCATGCCGACGATCTTCCCGCTTCGCACTTCGTACGCGAGCTGGCCAGAGAACTGGAAGTTGTAGCGCTGCTGATCGATCGACCATGAGCCGCGGTTGCGGATGACGATGCCCTTGTCGGTGGCGGCGATGATGTCGTCGATCGTGATGTCGCGGTCACCAGGCAGTAGCGAGACGTTCGGCATCCGCTGGAACTGAACGCTCGACCATGAGTCGGCGAACGAGCAGCCGTGCGAACGACGGACGCCGGTGAGGTTCGCGATCCACGCCGCCTGGTCGCGCGTCGTCTGGTAATCCTTGAAGATCCCGCGCTCGATGAGCAGCCACTGATCGGCCGGCACACCCTCGTCGTCCCATCCCGTGCGCGACAGCGAATCCGGCTGCGTTCGATCGGCCTGGATGTTCATGAACTCGGGCCCGTACTTGAGCTTTCCAATCATCGCCTCCGGCGGCGCGATGAAGCTCGTTCCCGCGAAGTTCGCTTCGTAGCCCGCCGCGCGATCGAGCTCGGTCGGATGCCCGATCGATTCGTGAATCGTCAGCCAGAGATTCGTCGGATCGAGAATGAGCGAATACCGACCGACCTCGACCGACTTCGCCGAGAGCTTCTGCACGGCGTATGAGGCCCACTCCTCCGCGTTCCCGGGCATGTTGAGCCCGGTGATGTATTCCCAGCCGGAGCCGCGAGGGGCGATCTCGTGCGTATAGCTCTGAAAGTCGCCGGGCGCGGTGGCGGTGGCGGTGAACTGCGGCCCCACGCGCACGAACGTCTGCACCGTGTAGGTGCCATCGGTGGTGCCGAGTGTCTTTTCCTCTCGGAGCAGCGCCATTCCGGAGTTGACGAAGCGCACCCCCTTGGCGCGCAGCGCTGCCTCGTTCGCCGCCAGGAGAAGCGACACCTTGTCCTCGATGGGGACGTCCACCGGGTCGATCTGCACCGGTGTGCGCCAGGTGCCGACGACTGGTTGAACCGGCGCCAGCTCGACAGGGCGCTTCTGCGCCGCTCGAGCCGCGCGCGCAATGCGCGCCGCGTCGCGGGCCGCGAGTTGCACCGCCTCACGAGTCATCTGGCTCGTCGCCGCGAATCCCCACGACCCGTTCACGAGCGTGCGCACACCGATCCCGTATGACTCGGAATCGTTCACGCCGGTGACCTGCCGCTCCCGCGTGGCGACGAACTGACGCCGATACCGGCCGACGCGCGCATCGGCGTACGACGCGCCCGCATCGCGCGCGGCATTCAACGCCTCCATCACGAGGTCGCGAATGCCGGCATCGCCCGGCAGGTTCGCCTGAGTGGGCTGAGGCGTCGCTGGCGCGGGCACCGTCTCGGGAAGTGTTCCACCTGGGGCGCACGCCGCAGCGACCGCGGCGGCGGAGGCGGTCTTGAGAAAATCTCTGCGATTTGGAGACATGTCTGGACTTGTGGAGGTTTATCTCGGGCCGACGAGGAACGAGGACAAAGGACAAAGGAATTCGATTGAGTGGCTTCTCATCCGATCGAATTCCTCAGTCCTTCGTCCTCGTTCGTCATTCGTATCTAAGCGCCAGAATAGGATCCAGTCTCGCCGCCCGCCGGGCGGGCCACACGCCAAAGACAATGCCGACGGCCGCCGAGAAGAGGAAGGCCAGCCCGATCGACGCCGGCGAGACATCGGTATTCCAGTTCATCGACTCCCGCAAGACGGTGGCCGAGCCGACACCCAGCATCACGCCGATCAGGCCGCCGAGCAGGCAGAGCACGATCGCCTCGATCAGGAACTGAAGCAGGATGTTGATGCGCGTGGCGCCGAGCGCCTTGCGCACTCCGATCTCGCGCGTGCGCTCGGTGACCGACACCAGCATGATGTTCATGATTCCAATACCGCCGACGAGGAGCGACACGGCGGCGATGCCGGCAAGCAGCACGCCAAACACCTTCGTCGTTTCCTCGAAGGTGGAGAGGAAGTCGGCCTGATTGCGGATCTGGAAATCATCTTCGCGATCCGCACGCAGGCGATGCTCACGGCGGAGGATCTTCTGAATCTCCGCCATGGCGTTCGGGATCTGCTCCTCGCTCTGCGCGATCACATTGATCGCGCGCAGCCAGTTGGACCCGTGCACGCGGAAGCGCGCGGTCTGGAGCGGAATGAGGACCAGGTCGTCGGGGTCCTGCCAACCGCCGCCCGTGCCCTTGCGCTCGAGCACGCCGACGACCTCGAACTGGATTCCCCGGATGCGAATGGGCTCGCCGACCAGCGCTTCCGCCGACTCGATGCCGAGATTCTGCACGACCGTGGGGCCGAGCACGGCCACGCGCTTGCGGCCGTCGTCCTCGCTGGCGGTGAACATGCGCCCGGCCGCGAGCCGGTATTTGCGCACGTCAATGTAGTTGGCGGTCGTGCCGACGACCTGGGTGTTGGTGTTCTTGTTGAGGTACTGGATCTGGAGCTGCCGGTTCATTTCCGGCTGCACCGCGGTGATCAGCGTCGCACGCTCGGTGAGCGCCTCCGCATCCTCCATGGTGAGCCGTGCCCGGCCATCCATGATGACGACGCCGCGACCCATCTGCTGGCCCGGCATCACCGTGAGCAGCGTCGTCCCGAGGGCGCTGATGCGTTCGCGCACGGCCCCCTGCGCCCCGCGTCCGAGGGCGATCATCGCGATCACCGCCGCGACGCCGATGACGATGCCGAGCATCGTCAGAAAGGAGCGCAGCTTGTTCGCGCGCAGCGCGCCGAGCGCGACCGAAACGATCTCGCCGATCAGCACGCTAGCGTCCTCCGCCCCCGCCCCGCGGCGCGCCTCCGGTGCCGCCACCCGTAGCGCCCGGCTGCTGGCGCTGCATGCCCGGCACGCCTCCGCCCGTCATCCCGCGGAAGCGCTCCAGCTGCTCCTGCCGCCGCTGCTGAAGGGCCGCGGCCGTGATGATCGCAACCCGCTCACCTTCGCGCACGCCACTGATGACTTCGGTGTAGTCGTAGTTGGCGATGCCTAACGTCGCGATGCGCGGCTCGAACGTCGTGCCCGTAGCGACGAACACGAGGCCCCGCCGGCCGCCACCGGCGCGACCCGCCTGCCCAGGCGTCTCACCGCCCATCATCGGCCGCTGCTGCGGGCCGGCACTGTCGCCCGGAGCACGCATGCGCACTCGCCCGCACGCCATGCCCACCCGGGGGTCCACGCCAATCTCGGCGTAGATCGCGCGCACCTTCTCACGCATCTGCTGCGGATCCGCGGTGCCTGCGGCGCGCGCGGCGCGGAGGGAATCGAGCCTCGCCTGCAGCGGCGGCTTCTTCGCGAGCGCCGCGCGCACCTCGGCGCACTGCTCCTCGGTCGGAGGCGGCCCCTGCATGAATTGCCCCTGCTGCTGACCCTGTGCTTCGTCGAGCACGACGTCGCCGCGCGCGACGCTCGTGACGTTTCCGCCGCCGTTTCTCGGGCCGGCGGTAAACTGCGCCTGCACCTGCTGGCGAACGGCTTCGGGATCGAGGCCGAGCGCGGCCGCCGCCGCGGCAATGTCACGCGGAGGACGGATCGCATCGTTCGGAATGGCGACGACGTTCTCCCGCCGCTCGACGAGCACCGACACTTCGCCATTCATTCCCGGCATGAGCAGCCCTTCCCGATTCGTCACCGCGACGAGCACCGGGAACATGGTCACGTTTTGCTGCACGACCGCCTGCGGCTCGATCTTCTCGACGGACCCGCGGAACGGGCGATCGGGGTACGCGTCCACCGTCACCGTTGCCTGCTGCCCCGCCTGGATGTTTCCAATATCGGTCTCGTTGACGAGCGCGCGCACGCGAACCTGTGAGAGGTCCGCCATCTTGAGCAGCAGCGTTCCACCGCCGAACGCGCCGGTCGCTGACGTAATCACCTGTCCCGTCGACACCGCCTTCTCGATGATCGTGCCGGCGACCGGCGCGCGCACGGTCGCGTCCTCGAGACGTTGCTGCGCGAGATCGAGTGACGCGTCGGCGCGCGCGACCTGCGCCTGCGCGTTGGCGTAGTCGAGCTGTGCCGCCTCCTGCTCCTGCGCCGTAATGATCTGCTGCTTGAACAGATCCTCGGAACGCTTGCGCTGCGCCTCGGCCACCGAGACGCGCGCCTGCGCCGCGCGAAGGTCGGCGAGTGCCTGGTTGTACTGGTTGCGCACGTCGCGCGTGTCCACCTGCACGAGGAGGTCGCCCGGCTTCACGCGGGTGCCAGTCTCCACGGGCATGCGCTCGATCTGTCCCGAGGCCTTCGACTTCACCTCGATGACGTTGATCGGCTCGACGACCCCGGTCGCCTCGGCGTCGACGACGATGTCGCGCCGCTCGACCGGTACGGTCTGAACGGTGCTCGCCTGTTTGCTCTCCCCTTTGCATGAGGGGAGCACGACGAGTGCTATCAGGGCTACAAGTGCAATGCGCACGTTAGGCTCCGTGTCGGATAAGGCGGGCCAAGGGCCAAGGGCCAGGGGCCAAGGGGAGGGTCATGGGTAACGGAGTTGCCGTTGACCCTTCACCCTCCCCTTGGCCCTTGGCCCTGGCCCTGGGCCCGCTGTTCAAAGCGATCGTCCGACCAAGGCTTCCAGCTGCGCCTTGGCGATGCGGTAATCGTACCGCGCCTGAATCAGCGCGGCGCGAGCGTTGTTCAGCTCCGTCTGCGATGTCAGCAGGTCGAGAAGACGCGACGCGCCGACCGCATAACGCTGCTGCTGCACGCGCACGTCCTCTTCCGCGGCGGCGACGCTTGCGCGCTGGATCGCGATGCGAGCCTCCGCCGTTCGGAGCGCGCCGAGGAACTGCGATAACTGCTGGCGCGCGGCGAAGCGGGCGTCGCGCATCGCGGCCTCCGCATTTTCCTCCTGCACATCCGCCGTCACGCGCTGCTCCTCACGATTGAGGCGGTTGAAGAGCGGAAAGGACGCCGAGAAGCGCAGGTTGCTCGAATAGCGGAATGGATCGTTCCAGCCGTAGCCCAGGTCGGGCCCGTTGGAGCCACGAGAGTAGGACATGTTGATCGTCGGGAAGTACGATGTCCGCGCCGCTTTCTGGCTGGCGCGCGCCGCCTGCCACGCGGCCGCTGCCCGACGAACGGCGGGGCCCTCGAGGGCGATGCGCTCGAGACTCGCGCTGTCGAGCGCGATCTGTTGCGGGCTGAGCGTGTCTTCCGCCGGCGTGACGGGGAACGACGTCGCCACCAGACGGGTTAGCGTTGCCTCGGCCGTCCGAAGCGCGTTCTGCGCCGTGATCAGCGCCAGCTGTGCGTTGCCGATCTGAATCGCCGTGCGGAGCGAGTCGCTCTTGGTAGCCGCGCCCGCCGCCATGCGCGCGGTGGCCGTGCGCATCTGAGCCTCCGCCTGCTCGAGCTGCGCTCGTGCCGCCGCCTCGGACTCGCGAGCGGCCAGCCCATCGTAATAGGCCTGCTTCACGTCGAGCGCGATCTGGAACCGCTGATTGATGTCGTTCGCTTCCGCCGCCTCCTGATCCGCGCGTGCGCGACGAACCTCGAAGAAGCGTGCGCCTCCGTCGAACAGCTGAAGATTGAAGGAAGCGCCGGCCGAGCTCGACCAGGGTGATTGGTCGTCCACGGGGCGACCAGCCTGAATCGTTCGCGTTCCGCCCTCCCACGAGCGCGACATGTTGAGATTCACGTCGGGGAGAAATGCCGCGTATGCACCGCGCACGGAGGCGTCCATCGATCGCAACTGCCCGCGCGCCTGCACCGCGACCGGCGCGTTGCGCTGCGCCAGTCGGACCGCCTCGTCGAGCGAGATCGGTCGGGGCGCCTCCTGCGCGCGAAGCTCCGGCGACAGCAGCGCGGCGACGAAAGTCAGAACCACACCCCGGCGGATCATTTCCTGTTCTTCTCCGATTCTTTCTTCGCGATCAGTGCATCGAACCGCGCGCGCTGCGCATCACTGAGCACGCGCCGGATCTGCTCGCGCGCCGTGTCGCGCACGGCGACCATCTGCGGGCGAACCGTAGAGATCACCGCGCGCATCTCGCGATGCCGGCGCTCGAGAATGCTGTCCACGGCGGCCGCTTGCTGCGTCGTCAGGTTCAGCTCCTCCGTCAGCCAGGTGATCGATCGCCGATTGTCGCCGTTCCTGGCGCACCGGTCGCTCGTGAGCATGCGGTCGGCGGTAAAGCCCAGCGCGCCACCCACCAGCACGGCGCCCAACAGGAACATCAGCGCGAGACTACGCGAGCGCTGCATGTCGATACTCCACGTTTAGGGTTCGATGACGTAGCGGAGGGTTGCCTCGCGCCCGCCAGGTTCGGTCACTTCAGCGGCGACCCGGGCCGTAAAGGAGACCGGGGTTTCCAGCAGGGTCGCCATTTCGCGCGCCTCGACCTCGTGTGAGCGAACGAGCGCCGCTCCGGCGAAGAGCGCCGCCAGCGCGGCGGCGATCAGCCCCACGCCCGTCCAGCGTGCGAAGGGCGCGGTCCAGTCCTCGTCCTCCGCCAGGCGCGCGAGAATGCCGGTCTCGAGCGCGCTCCAGTACGCCGGATCGGCGGGTGGCGCCAGCAACGCGCGCAGCGCGGCCGTGATCCGCGGGTCCTCAGGCTCGATACGAAGGTCGTCACTCATGTGTCGCTCCGTGTGTCGCTCAACATGCGCCGCAACGTCGCGCGCGCGTGATGCAAATCCGACCGTGCCGTTCCTTCCGGGATGCCGAGCATCTCGCCGATCTCCGAATGACGAAACCCTTCGACATCGTGCAGCACGATCACCGATCGTTGTCGCTCCGGCAGTTGCTCCAGCGCCGCACTCAGCCGGCGCCGCAGCTCGTCCGATTCGGCCGGATCCCGAAACGGAAGAGCGATCGTTTCCGGCAGAACCGACGCCGTTCGAACCTTCCGGCGCCGCTGCAGATCGAGCGCCGCGTTCGCGACGATGCGATGCAGCCACGCTCCGAACGGCTCGCCCGGTCGGAATCGCGCCAGCGCGCGATACGCGTGCAGAAACCCTTCCTGCACCGCGTCTTCCGCGTCGTGATGATCGAGCACGATCGCTCGCGCGACCGCATACGCCCGCCGCTGATGCGTGCGCACCAGCTCGCTGAACGCCTCGCGATGGCCGCGTTGCGCGGACACCACGAGCTCGCGCTCACGCGCCCGATCATCCGGCACGTAGAGCACGCCGCCCACACTGGGGCGCGTCGATGGGGTTTGAGCGGTCGCGATCATCAACCGGACGTTCCTGCTCAAGTACGCGCCGCCGGGCGAAACCGTTGAGTGTCACTACCCGCCGGCCGGGGCGGCGGGAGTTCCTTCGAGCCCGATCGCCACGGCCTCGCGCCGCATGGCGTCGATCACGAACTGGATGTGCGTGTCGAGGTCGACGCCGAGCTCGGCGGCGCCGTTCACCACATCCTCGCGATTCACGCCGCGCGCGAACGCCTTGTCCTTCATCTTCTTCCTCACCGACTTCGCATCCACCTCGTGGACGCTGCGCGAGGGCCTGACGAGTGCCGTGGCGGTGATGAGCCCCGTGAGCTCGTCGACGGCGAACAGCGTTTTCGCCATGCGCGACCTGCGCGGGACGCCGGTGTAATCGCCGTGGCCGAGGATGGCCTCGAGGATGTCCTCGGGCCATCCGCGCTCACGAAGCATGCGGACCCCTTCCGACGGATGACCAGTCGTCGGCGAGTGCTCCTGATTGGGCCAGCGCTCGTAGTCGAAGTCATGCATGAGCCCGGTGAGCCCCCACCGCTCCACGTCCTCCCCGAAATGCTCGGCGTACGCCCGCATGGACGCTTCGACAGCGAGCATGTGCTTGCGAAGGGAGTCGCTCGTGGTGAAGTCCTGCATGATCGCGAGGGCCTGGTGGCGTGGCGGGAGAGTCATCGGAGGATAGCTGGAGTCTGAGTACGGCAAAGATGACAGAATTCAGAATACAGATTTCAGAATTCAGAAACTTCGC
>DASTYE010000085.1:0-8464 GCA_035765135.1 Gemmatimonadaceae bacterium
GGCGAGTATCACCAGGCGCGGCTCGAGGCCGGCGGTGAGGCGATCGCCGCGATCAGTGTGGACGGCCGTCTCGACGCCGAGGTGGTGGCGCGTTTGCGGGCGCTGCCCGAGGTGATCGACGCTCGTCAGGCGCAGCTCGACTGACGGAACGCGCCGGCGGCTCGCCGCACGGCGTTCGCCACGCGAGGATCCTGCTTTCGGGAGCTCGGCGCATGCCGTCGGCGACGAGCGCATACGCGACTCCCTCGACCGTGTCGCCCGGAGAGGGCTCGCGCTCGAGGCGAATACCGACCCCCACGGGCCACCAGGTTGGGAACAGCATGACGGTCGGTACGCCGGCGTCCTGAGCCGGCGCGGCGTCGTGCCGAGGCGCGCCGCCGGTTGTCGCCGTCTCGGGCGACGGAGGCGCGGCGTGAGTTCCGTGTCCCGCGCCATTCCAATCGAGAGGTGGGGACCAGGTCCCGAAGACAAATCCCCAGCACTCGTTAGGGCGCGGGTCGGAGTCCTGCGCGGCGAGTGGTGATGCGACGGCGAGCGCCAGCAGGAGGACGCGTTTCACGGCCCGATCACCTTGACGAATCGGCGTCCGGTATGTGTGTAGCCCATCCGCTCGTAGAATGCGTGCGCCTCACCGCGGCGCTCGGCGCTCGTCACCATGATCCGGCCGCAGCGCCACAGGCGCGCCTCGTCTTCTGCCCGCTCGAGCAACGTGCGTCCGATCCCGGTGCGGCGCGCCTCGTCCGCGACCACGAGCGCGATGATCATCGCGATGTCGTTGACCTCGGTGAGCACCGGCATGCGATGCAATCCCAGCACACCGAGCACGTGGGCGGCGCGCTCGGCCACGAAAATTCGAGTGTCGTCGCGCGGGAGGAGCCGGGCGAGGCGCTGCCGCACCCCGTCAGGAGTCGACGGATAGCCGAGCTCATCGAGGAGCTTGGCGATCATGGCGGCGTCTTCGACGATGGCATCACGAATGGCGATGGTGGACCTCCCGATTACCGGATCGACATGCGATGCAGGAAGGCCCGCTCATCCGGCGTAAGCGCCCCGGAGCCCTCGGCGGCGACCTTCGCGCGAAGCCGGTCGAGCTCCTCGAGCGTGAGCTTGTGCAATCCATCACGCTTGATCGAATCGAAGTCCGGCTCACCGGTCGCAATGATCGGCGGCCGTTTGCCGAAGGTCGCGTCCTCGACGCGCTTCTTGAATTGACGCCGATCGGAGCGCACGTCGAGCCAGCGGAGGTAGAGAAACGCGGCCGCGTATCCCCCGAGGTGCGCCCAGTGCGCGATCGATCCGCCGAAGCTTCCCGTGCCGCCCCACAAAGAGTAGAGCGTCGTGAGCAGCACCAGAACGCGTGCCTCGACGGGCATGATGCCCCAGATCAGGATGCGATCGTGCGGCCAGAACATCGCGTACGCGAGGAAGACGCCGAACGTGGCCCCGGAGGCGCCGACGATGATGACACCGGGGGTGAGCAGCGAGAGCACGGCACCGCCGAGGCCGCTCACCATGTAGAGCGCGAGGAAGCGCGGGCTGCCCATCCTATCCTCGACACGGGGCCCGAAGAAGTAGAGGCTGAGCATGTTGAAGAACAGATGCCACGGCCCCGCATGGACGAACATGTAGGTAATGGAGGTCCATGGCTGCTGCAGCAGATAGCGCGGCCGCAGCGCGAGCGTCTCCGAGAATCCCGGAATCGTCATGCCTAACACGAAGAAGATGACGTTGGCGGTAAGGAGCCGCCCGACCCACGAAGTCATGCGAGGCGCGTCAGCGGGAGCCGGTTGAGCCCGAGCGCTCGCTGAGGAGCTTCGCCGTGAACCGCTGCCCCTCGGAAATCCGCTCGACCTCGATGGCGATCGAGTCGATGCCGGCCTCGAGGCGGCTGAGTCGCTCGTCGATCTTGGCGAGGGAGGCTGGTGAGGCGGCATCGTGCCGCTCGAACCGTCGCGCGATGATGCGGATAATGGGGAGGCCGAGCGCGACGATGGCGATCGTCGGCAGCAGCATCTCCATCATTCGCAGGAAGACGATCTCTCCAGGCATCGGGGCTCCGTGAATTCAACGGGGGCGGGCCAAAGCGTACATCGGTGGCGGTCTCCGTGCAACGTTGGGAGCCGCAGATGACATTACCGGTTGGGAAGTCAAAGGTTTCGTTTCGGCTCGTTGCGCGCACCAGCGAGCAATAGATTTCACGAACAATGACCCCGAACAGCTTCCTCGACACCCAGTGGCTCGGAAACCCCGTCGAGCGCTGGCTCATCGCCGCGGCCATCGTCGTCGTCGCGACGACGACCCTCTGGGGATTGAAGCAGCTGGCTGTCAAACGGCTGAAGGCGTTTGCGCAGCGGACGCGCACGCAGTTCGACGACCTCCTCGTCGCGCTCCTGATCCGGACGCGGGTCAGCCTGATCTTCGTCGCCACGATCTTCCCCGCGACGGAGGTCTTGCGTCTGCCTCCCGGCGCGCACGCCGCGTTGCGCGTTGTCTCCGTCATCGCGCTGCTCGCGCAGATCGGGATCTGGGGCAATGCCTTCATTGGCTTCTGGGCCGATCGTTACGGACGTCGGGGCGCCGATGTGTCGGGTGCGGGGCAGACCGCCGTCGCGGCCCTGGCGGTCATGGCGAGAATCGTCTTCGTCGCGCTCCTCATCCTCGTTCTCCTCGACAACCTCGGCGTCGATGTCACGGCGTTGGTTGCCGGCCTGGGAATCGGTGGCATCATCATCGCGCTCGCGCTCCAGAACATGGTGGCGGACATGATCGGCGCGCTGACGATTCTCGTCGGGAGGCCCTTCATGGTCGGCGACTTCATCGAATCGCAGGGATTCATGGGGACGGTCGAAAGCGTGGGGCTTCGCTCGACCCGGATGCGCACGCTCAACGGCGACGAGCTGTCGTTCCCGAACAAGAAGCTGCTGGAGGGGACGATCCGGAACCACACGCGGATGTCCGAGCGTCGCGTCGATTTTCGCATCGGGGTGACGTACGGGACACCGCGCGACAAGCTCGAGCGAATACCGGCGATCGTTCGCGAGGTGGTCGAGCGGCACCCGCTGGTGCGGTTCGACCGAGCGCATTTCCGCGCGATGCGCGACTGGTCGCTCGAGTACGACGTGATCTACGTTATCGCGTCATCCGACTTCACCGTCTACGCCGACATTCAGCAGCAGATCAACCTGGAGCTGATGCGCCGCTTCGACGCCGAGGAAATCGAGTTCGCGCGAGACCCGAGGTGGTCGAGGTAGTCGAGGTAGTCGAGGTCGTCGAGGTCGTCGAGGTGATCAAGGTGCCGCAATCGCGATGAAGTCACCTCGATCCCCTCGACACCCTTGACCACCTCGACTACCTCGGGTCGAGCTCCAGCTTCCACTCGATCGGAATCTTCGGATCGAGCGAGTCTCGCACCGAGCAGTACTTGTTGAGCGCGAGCTCGATCGCTCGCTCGGCGTGCTCTCGCTCGATCCCCGCGCCGGCGATCCGGTAGGTCAACACGAGGCGGATGAGCTTCCGCGGAACCTGATCGTTCGCGCGCTCGCCGACGACGTCCACCTCCAGCGATCGCACGGGCGTCCGGCGTTTAGCGAGAATGCCGACGACGTCGATCGAGGAGCATGACGCGAGTGCGGTGAGCAGCGCGTCCACCGGACTTTGTGCCACCTTCCCGTGGCCATCGACGCGAAGAGTCGGCCCATCCGGACGGCCGCCCTCGAACTCCTCATCGCCGCGCCAGCGTACGATGACATGATTCGGCGGGCGTTGCGCGCCGGTCCCCGTCGCCGCAGCGCCCGCCGCGCCCTTCGCTTTCACGCCGCGATTCTGAGTCATTTCTCGATGGGCATCCTCACGGAGTTCCCCCATTCCGTCCACGAGCCGTCGTAGTTGCGCACGGTGTCGTATCCGAGGAGATACGAGAGGACGAACCAGGTATGCGAGGAGCGCTCGCCGATGCGGCAGTACGCAACGACGTCGTCCGTCGGCTTCAGTCCCGCATCACGCTCGTACAGTTGGCGGAGCTCGTCCGCGCTCTTGAACGATCCATCAGAATTGGCCGCACGCGCCCACGGGACGTTCTTCGCCCCGGGGATGTGCCCCCCGCGCAGTACGCCTTCCTGCGGGTACTCCGCCATGTGCGTTCGCTGTCCGCTGAATTCCTCCGGTGACCGCACATCAATCAACGGGCGGCCGGCGCGCATGTGTGTGAATACCTCGTCCTTGAACGCGCGAATGCGGCTGTCATCGCGCTTTGGTGCGCGATAGCTCGTGCGCGGGAACGTCTTCACCTCGGTCACCATTGGCCGTCCTTCCTTTTCCCACTTCGTGCGGCCGCCGTCGAGGATGCGTGCGTTCGTGAACCCGAAGAGCTGGAAGACCCAGAACGCGTACGTCGCCCACCAGTTGTTCTTGTCGCCGTAGAACACCACGGGAGTGCTCTCGTCGATCCCTTTGGCTCGAAGCAGCTCCTCGAATTTCTCCGACGAGATGTAGTCGCGGACCACCGGATCGTTCAGGTCGGTGTGCCAGTCGACTTTTTGCGCGTTAGGGATGTGCCCGGTGTCGAAGAGGAGCACGTCCTCATCGCTTTCGAGGATGCGGACCTTCGGGTCGTCGAGGTGTGCCGCGAGCCACTCGGTCGTCACGAGCGCCTCGGGATGCGCGTAGCCTTTGCGCGCGGTCTCCGTGTCGAAGGCGGTCGTGGGCTCGGTGGTGGAGGCCATAGTCCCCTCCTTGTTACAGGTTCCGCGACGGTGAACACGCGCACCCGCTGGCCGGGGTGTCTCGGGTGCGGTCGTCGCTCAGCGAAGGGGTACCGGGAAACCCATATCCTGTCAACGGAATGCGCCGGGGCGCGGTTCCCGTGAGGGGCATCACCGTCGCGACTTCGTGACCTGGCGAACGTGCAACCGGCGGCATTTCCGGATAGATTTCAGGACGGCCAGTTTCCTCGTTGTTTGGTGGACCCCGCATGGCGACTCAACTTCGGGACCAGCTCCAGGCCTCCCTGGGCGACGCCTATCGGCTCGATCGTGAGCTCGGCGGCGGGAGCATGGCGCGCGTCTTCGTCGCCCAGGAGGGCGCGCTCGACCGGCGCGTGGTGGTGAAGGTCCTTCCTCCGGAGCTCACCGGGTCACTCAGCATCGAGCGGTTCCGCCGGGAGATCCAGCTCGCCGCACGCGTTCACCACCCGCACATCGTGCCGGTGCTGCTCGTCGGTGAAGCCGACGGACTGTTGTACTACACGATGCCCTACATCGAGGGAGAGTCGCTGCGCCAGCGGCTCGAGCGCGAGCGCACGCTGCCGATCCCCGACGTGATCCGCATCATGCGCGACGTCATCGATGCCCTCAGCCACGCGCACGCCCTCGGCGTCATCCACCGGGATGTGAAGCCGGACAACATCCTGCTCGTCAGGCACCATGCCCTGGTGACCGACTTCGGGGTGGCGAAGGCGCTTCGCCAGGCCGAGGAGAAGCGCCCGGCCGGGCCGACCCCATCCACCGGGTTCGCGCTCGGCACGCCGGCGTACATGGCGCCGGAGCAAGCCGCGGCGGATCCGACGATCGACCACCGCGCCGACATTTATGCGCTCGGCTGCGTCGCCTACGAGATGCTCGCCGGACGTCCCCCTTTCACCGGGCGGTCGGCGAGAAAGATCCTCGCCGCTCAGGTCACCGAGCGGCCGGTTCCGATCTCCCGGCTCCGCCCGGATGTGGGCGCGACGCTCGAGCGGATCGTGATGCGGTGCCTCGAGAAGAGTCCGGAGCAGCGCTACCAGGATGCCGACGATCTCACCGACGAGCTGAACGCCCTCATCGCGCACAACATGTCGTTCGCGCTGACCGGCGGGCACCCGTCGGTGGGGCGGAAGGTGACGACGAAGAGGGCGTTAGGCACGTACCTGGCCGCCACGGTCGTCGTGGCCGCGACGGCCCGGCTCATCCGCGATCTGTTCGATCTTCCCGCGTGGGTCCCCACCGGAGCCACGCTCGTCATGGGAGCAGGGCTCCCCGTGGTGCTGCTGACGGCGTTCCTGCACGCCGAAGGGAGTCATGGGGGCGGCGCATTCCGGCGAAGGGCTCGTCGTGTCTTCACCTGGCGGACGACGACGTTAGGCGGGTGGCTGGCGGTTGGGCTGTTCGCGATCGCCGTCGCCATCTACGCCGTGGTGCAATCGCTGGCGGTGAAATGAAGAACGACCGCGGAGGATGAGAAGCATCGCGCTTCTCATTCGACTCTCGCTCCGTTGACGACCGCCGCATCCGGGTGTAGCAGGACGACGTCGCCGGGCTCCGGACACGCTCCCAGCACGAGTACCTCGCTCGCGAAGCCGGCGATTCGGCGCGACGGGAAATTGACGACCGCGACGACCTGGCGCCCGACCAGGCTTTCCGGCGTGTAGTGCCGCGTGAGCTGCGCGCTCGAGCGCCTGATACCGAGCTGAGGCCCGAAGTCGATGGAGAGCTTGATCGACGGCTTGCGCGCTTCGGGAAACGGTTCGGCGCTCACCACCGTGCCAACGCGAATGTCGACTTTCTGAAAGTCATCGATCGTGATCATCGTTGCACGAGCTCCAGCTCACTGGCCATGAACTCCGCGACCCACAACGTTCGTCCGTCATCGGTGCAGCGTTCCACGAGGTAGATGTCCTCGTCCACCGCCTCGACGATGACGCACACGTCACCGACGCGTGGCTGCGGTGGCGGATCGCCGGCGCCGTCCACGTCACGCTCCGGCGCCACGAGACGCACGATACGAACGATGTCTGCGTGATAGAAGGCCATGTGGAGCTAAAGGTGTCGAGGTGGTCAAGGGTGTCGAGGGTGTCAAGGTAACTCCTGAACCCGCCGCCCCACCTCGACACCCTCGACACCCTTGACCACCTCGACTACCTCTGTCTGTCATGGGCCAGTATCGCTATCACGTTTTCGTGTGCACGTCGGGGAAAGAATGCCCGAAGCAGGGGTCCCAGGACGTGCATCACGCGCTGAAGAAGGGCGTCGCCGCGGCTGGACTGAAGGGGCTGGTGCGCGTGAATCATGCCGGGTGCATGAATCAGTGCGGCCACGGCCCGATGGTCGTCGTCTACCCGGAAGACACGTGGTACGCGGCTGTCGACGTCGCCGGAGCGAACCGCATCATTCGCGAACACCTCATCGGCGGTATACCCGTCGAGGATTATCGGTATGTCGCTCCCCCGGGAGACAACAAGTCCGTTGACGATTGAGCGAGGACCATCCGCGGCCGCCCTGAAGGTGACCGGCGGCGCGATGGTCTATCGCTTGTACGATGTCGGATACGAGATCCACCTCGACCGCGCCCTCGAGATCCTCGCCGCGAGCGCGCCGGTGCGCGCGCGACCGCTCGGTGGCGAAGCGCAAGCGATGCAGATCGCCAACCCGCCGGTGAGCGTTCCGCTTGGCGATGAGCGCGTCGTCATCGACGGCCGCGCGTACGACGCGACCGTGGCGGCGCGCATCTTCGACTTTGGCGTCGTGTCGCTGCGCCTTCGCATCGATGCGCCGCCGTCGATCGACTGGCAGCAGTACGCCCGCTTCGGCAACGCGGTGGATGTCGGTGCGGATCTGACGCCCGTGTTTCAGCGACAGCTCAACGCGCTGTTCGAGCGAATCACGCCGGCCATCGAGCGTCCATCGATCGCTCCGGTTTCCGAGGACTACATCGTCTTTCGCATCCGCCGGCTGGAGGACAATGCTGGCCGCCCCGTGCCCGCCGACGCGCTTGGCGACGACGACATCATCCCGCTGCTGCTCAACGAGTCACGCCCGCTCTCGGCCGCGGCGCGACGCGAGCTCCTGCCGCACCGGTTCTCGTACTACGGGGATGACCTGACGATCCTCACGTGGGACAACGCGCTCGTGCTCGAGCCCGTCGCCGAGGATACGGACGTGCAGTACATCCTGGAGTTCGCCAATGCGCAGCTGCTCGAGCTTCGCTTCTACGACGCGGTGCTCGACACGGAGCTGACGCGAATGTACGACCGCATCGCCGAAGCGCGCGCCAAGCCGGGCCGGTTCTTCCGCCGCCGCTTCACGCATCTGTTGACGCACCTGCTGTCGATCGTCGCCGACTCCACGGAGCTGGTGGAGCGCGCCGAGAACTCGCTGAAGGTGACCGATGACGTCTATCTCGCGCGCATCTACTCGGCGGCGCTGGAGATCTTTCGCGGGAGGGCGTGGCGCGCGGGCATCGACCGCAAGCTGGCGATCATCCGCGAGACCTACTCGATGCTCAACGCCGAGGGGCAGGCTGCGCGCGGCGAGGCGCTGGAGCTCGCGATCGTGCTGCTGTTCGTGCTGGAGATCGTGCTGGCGTCGTTCGTAAGGTAGAGGTCGTCGAGGTCGTCGAGGTCGTCCAGGTTATCGACGAAAGCCAAACGGGGCCGCGTTCGCGACCCCGTTAGGTGCTCCTTCGACAACCTTGACAACCTGGACGACCTCGA
>DASTYE010000086.1:0-14002 GCA_035765135.1 Gemmatimonadaceae bacterium
GGCGCTTCACCGCGCCACCTCCGACCCGGCGACGCTCGAGGTGTTGCGGAGGATGGCGAAGGCGTGGCCCTTCTTCGATGACTTCCTCGGCAAGGTCGAGATGGTGTGCGCGAAGGCCGATCTCGAAATCGCGCGCGCCTACGTGGTGCGGCTGGGTGGCGACGTGAAGCTCCTCGATCGGCTCAGCGAGGAATTCCGCCGCACGGTGTCCGCGGTGCTGACGATACGCGATGCGCCGGATTTACTCATGGACAACGATGTCCTGCGAGCGTCCATCGCGCTCCGCAATCCCTACGTCGATCCCCTGTCGCTACTCCAGATCTCGCTATTGAGACGGAAGCATGAGCTCGGCGAGAACGCCGACGCGATCGGGCCAGTCGATGATGCGATCGGGACGACGATAAACGGCGTTGCTCAGGGACTCAGGAACACGGGGTGACGACGGAGGGGGACGGCTATCGCAGCCGGTTCGACATGTAGACTACCGGGCGACGCAGGATCTTCGGCCGGACTCCCCATGCAGCCACCGTCCCGCCGATCAGCCCGCCCAGATGCGCCGCGTTGTCGATCATCGGGACCATCAGCCCGGCCACGAGCGTCAGGAATGCCCAGCCGGCGATCACGACGCCGATGCGCTTGTCGCGCACGAGCAGCTCGCCGCGGTGCTTCCAGAACAGCACGATCACCGCGCCCATGAGCCCGAAGATCGCACCCGAGGCGCCGACGGACGGACCATCGCTCATCGCCATGCTCAGCAGCGAGCCCGCGATCGCGCTCGCGATGTACATGAGGAGCATCCGACGCGCACCATAGGCGTGCTCGGTCGCCATGCCGAGGATGTAGAGCGAGACGACGTTCCCCACGAGATGCTGTCCGCTGCCGTGGAGCATTGTCGCGGACATGATGCGCCACCACTCTCCCCGCATCACGTGATCACGGACGAGAGCGCCTGCCGCGATGATGCTTTCGCGGCTCGCCAGCGCACCGCTTTGGAGCTGCCACGCGAAGATGGCACCGAGCGCGACGATGACCGCCAGTGTCGCCGGCGGCACGTAGCTCATCCCGCGCTCGAAGTCGATGCGCGTGTCCACGGGACGCGCGACATCGAGCATGTCGGCCGTGATGCGGATCGGCTGCTCCCGGGCAGCCGGCTCGCTCACGTTACCGCCTCTCGCCGGTGTCGAGCATTACGCCGAGCGCCAGCGCGAGACGCCGATCGAAATCCCGGCGGCGGTCTGCGCTGAGGTCGAGGACGTAGCGATCGAGGATCGTGAACTTCCGCTTGAACTCGCCGATGACGGTGTTGCCGAGTCCGCGCGTGATGAGGAAGTTCGTCCGCAGTAATCCGTAGAGGGGTCCGAGCACGCGCCGCAGCAGCGAGAGGATGATGGAGTCTTCCTTGGCCACGTACATCACCGATCCGCCGGGTGAGCGCATCACCCAACGCTTCCGGAAGATGTTCGACAGATAGTTCTTCTTCAGGGAGGCGAGTGGCTTTCCGGCGGCGTCACGAATGGTGTACGTTCGCGTGGGGAACTCGATCTTCTTGTCCTGGAGAATGTCGAGGAGCTTTTCGCGCTTCCCCTCGTCCCGGTAGAACGTCACGTGGCGCTTCTTCGAGAGTGCCATCGCGACCGTAACGAATACCACCGGCAGGAGCAGAAATACGATCATCCCCGGCACGCCGTTCTCTCCCTCAGCGCTGACCGCGACCACTCCCGCCATGGCGCCCATGTACAGGACGGACGTGACGGCATAGGCGCCCACGAGAGCAAGCACCTGGCGCCAGAAGTAGGTGGGCCGCTCGACGAAGAGAATCGGGTTACCCTGCTCGTCGGACACCTGGTACTTCTGGTTGATGGCGAAGTGCTTCTGCCGGAGCAGGAAGATGTCCCGGTTGAACGCTTCGTCAGCCTGCGATTTCGGGGTCAGCGTACTCTCGCCAGCCTTGTTGACGGCGCCACACTGGGGACATTCGATGAGCTTGCCGGCGTACTCGTCTTTCAGGGTGTAGGTGTTCCGGCAGCGACAGCTGACGACGACTGGCATACCTGGCTCCGGTGATCGTTATGCGAACGGTGCTGCTCCGGGATGGAGACGATCGACCCCCGAAAAAGAGCACGGGCGCCCCCCTTGGCAGGGTCGGTTGCCCGAGTTTGTAAACCCTGGGCGGACCTGGGCTGTCTGATAGCGCGACCAATGGAGGGTCCAATGCGAATGCTTTTCCTCGCGACACTGCTGGCGGCAGCGCCCGCGTTGCTCGCGCAGCAGGACGAAAGCGAGTGGCTGGAGGACTGCCGCGATCAGCAGAACCGTCGTCGCGTTTCCCACTGTGAGATACGGAACACGGGCTATCGCCAGGCGGCTGGGGGCATGCTCACCGCCGATCAGAACCAGAATGGGGGAGTTTCCATCCGGGGTTGGGACCGTGACAGCGTGCACGTGCAGGCTCGCATCCGCGCGGTCGCCCGGACCGAGCAGCAGGCACGCGCGATCGCCGAGCGAATCCGTGTCCTCGTCGAGCCGGGAAATGTCGGCGCCGCCGGCCCGTCCTCGGACCCGGAGGAGAGCTGGCATGTGACCTTCGTGATTTTCGTCCCGCGCCGCACCGATCTTCGGGCCGAGGCGCACAATGGGCCAATCAAGGTCGAGCAGGTCGAGGGCAACATCGACGTGCGCGCCGTGAACGGTCCCATCTCGCTGCGTGATCTCGCCGGCGACGTGCGAGCTCGCGGTCAAAACGGCCCCGTCTCGGTGCGCCTCTCCGGATCCCGCTGGAATGGGGTGGGGCTCGACGCCGAAACGCAGAACGGACCGATGGTGCTGTACATCCCCGAGGGGTACAACGCGCGCCTGGAGACGGGAACGACGAACGGCCCCATGTCGATCGGCTTCCCGATCACCGTCATGGGCCACGCGCTGGAACGCCGAATCACGACGACCTTGGGCGACGGCGGCCCGACGATTCGAGCGCGAACCCACAACGGACCGCTGACGATCCGGCGGCCGTAGGCCTCACGCAAGGTGCTCGGATGACGCGAGCATCTCGAGCACCCTGAGTATCGCCGAAGCACCTTGAGCGCCTTCGTTCCGCCCCTCATGTTGGCAGCATGGGTGTCGCGCGCTCATTCCTCCTCGCCGTCACGCTCCTTGCCGCCGCCAACGCGGGGAACGCACAAGGGGACGTGACGCCGGTGGCGGAATCAGGCGCATCGCGGCGTGACGCGGAACGGGCGATGCGCGCCTTCGAGCAACGACGGTTGCGGCTGGTGCCTAACGTGCCGTCATCCGGCAGCGGCCCCGGGGACATCATCATTGGCCGGTATCGGTACGCGGCTGGCGAAGCCGACGACCTCACCCCACCGCCTGCCGAACCCGAGGCCATCGCGAACGCCCGGCGCGAATTGCTGCGGACGCTGCACCTCGCCGCCCAGGCCATGCCGGCCGATGCCTGGATTCGAAGCCGCCTCGTCTGGTACGCCATCGAGGCGGGCGACACCACCGCCGCGGTGGACGCGGCTCGTCGGTGCATCGACGAAGACGTCGCGTGGTGGTGCGATGCCCTCCTCGGGCTGGCGCTGCACATCGCGCACGACTTCCCCGCGGCCGAGGAGGCGTTCGATCGCGCTCTCGCCGCAATGCCGGATTCGACACGGTGCCGCTGGACGGACGCGTCGATTCTGCTGGACGGTAGCGCCGAACGGCTCCTCAAGCGCACCCCCTGCGATCGTCGGGCCGCCCTCGACGAACGGCTGTGGTGGCTGGCCGATCCGCTGCACTCGGTCGAGGGGAACGAGCTCCGAAGCGAGCACCTCGCTCGCCACGCCTTTACCGTGCTCCACGACCGGTGGCGGGCGTCGCACCCGTTAGGCTGGGGCAACGACATGCGCGAGATCGTGCTGCGGTACGCCTGGCCCATCGCCTGGTCGCGCGACCGCACGGCCGAGCGGTCCCCGACGCAACCCGGGTTTTCTTTCGCGCTCACCGGTCACGAGCCCAATCCCGCGTACTTCTTCTTTCCTGACGGTCCCGCACTGGAATCGCCGTATGACGTGTCGGACGAGAGCTGGGACCTGAAGCGTGAGCGCGCCACCACGCATTACGCGCACCCCTACGCGGTGCCGATGCGGCCGCTCCGCCACCAGATCGGCGCGTTTCTGCGCGGCGATTCGTTGCTGATCGTCGGCGCCTGGGATGCGAGCGAGGACACTCTCTTCAGTGAAACGGCCGGGGCGGCACTGGTCGTGTCGGCCAACGACGGTCGCACCCGCTTTACCGAGCATCGCGCGGGGGCGGGGGAGCGGAGCGCTCTCCTGCTCACCGTTCCACGCGCCTCGTACCTCGCCAGCCTGGAGCTTCGCGACCGCGGCTCGCGCGCGGCCGCGCGCGCACGCGAAGGCGTCCGCGGCCTCACGCTCAACGGCGGTGTCGCGCTCTCCGACATTCTCCTGCTGGAACCGGGAGAGCGTCCGACCACATTCGACGAGGCGCTGCGCCGCCTTCTGCCCGATGCCACCCTTGGCACCGATCGTCGGGTGACACTCTACTGGGAGATCTACGGGGTGCCGGCGACCACGACACCTCATGTATCGGTGAGCGTGTCGCGCGTTCGGGCATCGCGGGCGCGCCGGCTCGCCGAGAAGCTCGGCCTTCGATCGGAGCCTCAGACGGTCGAAATGGCGTGGGAGACCGATGCTCCGGAGGGGCGCACGGCGGCCGGCAGCATCACACTCGATTTGCGCGATCGGCCATCAGGGACGTGGCGGGTGTCAGTCAGGTTTACCGGCGACGGCACGACCGCGACGACATCGCGGGACCTCATCATTGGGGATCACTAGCGTGAGATCGCGAACGCGTCGCGCCCATGCGACAAGGTGGCTCATCGGGCCGGCGCTCGGAGTCACCATCGCGGCCGCCTGCGCGCACACCCCCCGCTCGGAGCGGGACGTTCCGCTCGCGTTCGGACGATGGCAGGCGCCCCTGGGACAAGCATGCTACGAGGACGAGCTCCAGCCGCCGGAGCTCCCCGAACCATCGACCCTGTTCGATACGGCCGGCGCGATCCGCGCACTTCGCGCTCGAGCACCGGGCAGCGTGCTGATCGCGCTGCGATTCGACTCGTTAGGGCGCCTCGATCGGTCGGCCGTGATCGATCGAAGGATGACGGCGGGGGCGGCGGACTCCGTCCGCGCGATCGTCACGGCGCACGCTCGTCGGCTCAGAATGGCCGACGCGTGGGGAGCCCGACTCCTCGCGATTACCGGGGAGTCCGCCGCGCTCACGCTCGCACGACGAGAGCTCTGCCCGCCCGCACTCGCGCGCATCGAACCAATTGCCGTGGCGAACCTGGCGGCGATCACCGAGAGCGAAGCCGAGCTGGTTCCGCCGCCCGACTGGATCGTTCGCGGCGTCCCGCCCCCGCCATCCCGCCCGGCGCGATCGACCGTCGAAAAGACCGCCGCCGGCCAGGTTCGCGATAGCGCCCGCGTCTCCATGGACTCCACCAGCAGGTCACCCGACCTCATGGCCATCGGCGAGGCGATGCTGACACTGCGCGTACTGATCGATACGACAGGCGCGATCGCGCACGCCGAGATCGCCCGGTCAGCGACGGCGAACCTCGATCGCGACCGCCTGGTGGCCGAGCTCGCGCGGTACCGGTTTCACCCCGCGCTCGAGGACCGCGTGCCCACACCCTGGTGGATCATTCTCAGGATCAAATGAGGAAGTGTATCGCGGTGTTCACTCAACCGACTTCCTCGGTCCTTGGTCCTCGTCTCCTTTCTGGCTTCTAAGCATCAACCACCCGGCGACGCCCGCGATGAGCGACGCGCCGAGAATCCCGACTTTCGCCGAATCGAGGAGGCTCTGATCGCTGAAGGCGAGGCCGGCGATGAAAAGCGACATCGTGAAGCCGATCCCGCCAAGCCAGCTCACCCCGTGAAGCGCCCGCCACGTCGTCCGCTCCGGTAACGCCGCGATTCGCATTCTCACCGCGAGCCAGGCGACCAGCGTGATGCCTAACGGCTTGCCCACCACCAGCCCGAGGATAATGCCCGCGGTCACGCCGACGGCGAGTGAGTCGAAGAGCGCGCCGCCGAGCGCAACGCCCGCGTTGGCGAGGGCAAACAGCGGCATGATGAAGAATGCCACCACCCGATGAAGCTTGTGCTCCAGGGTCAACAGCGGCGACTGAACATCCTCCGCCGCGTGCTCGAGCTCCTCGATCGCCTCCTGCTGCGCACGATTGCTGAGCACCGTCTCTCCGGGCTGACAGGCGGCATCGAATTCGTCGATGGCCCCCCGCGCGCGCGCCAGGAATTCCCGCTCGTTCACCCGCGTGCGTGACGGAATCGTCATCGCCAGGACGACTCCCGCCACCGTCGCGTGGACGCCCGAGTACAGGAACGCGAGCCACAGGAGCACTCCGAGCGCGAGAAACACCGACGGGCGCCGCACGCCAAGTGCGACGAGAACGATCAGGGTGGCGACGATCGCGCCACCCGCCATGAGACTCGTCACCGATACATCGCTCGTGTAGAACAAAGCGATCACGAGCACGGCGCCAATGTCATCCGCGATGGCGAGCGCCGTGAGGAACACCTTGAGCGCGATCGGCACCCGAGGGCCCAGCAGGGCGAGCACGCCCAGCGCGAAGGCGATGTCGGTGGCCATTGGGATTCCCCAACCCGCGCTCCCCGGCCCACCCACGTTGAGCATGACGTACATGAGGGCGGGGAGGAGCATGCCGCCTAACGCGCCGGCGATCGGCAGCGCAGCCTGGCGCGGGGTGGACAGCTCGCCCACCAGCAGCTCGCGCTTGATCTCCAGGCCGACGACGAAGAAAAAGACCGCCATCAACCCGTCGTTGATCCAGTGATGCAACGACAGCTCGAGCGTGCGCTCCCCGATACGCACGCCGATGTGCGTTTCCCAGAGATGGAAGTAGCTCTCGCTCCACGGAGAATTCGCCCATGCCAGGGCGAGCGCGGCGCAGATGAGGAGAACGACTCCGCCGGAGGACTCCGTTCGCGCGAATCGCTGAAAGGGCCGGAGCGCCCGAACGACGAGCGGAGTTGTCGAACCCGCCACGCTACTTGAAGGCGTTCTGCACGACGAACCACATGTTCGCCGGCCGCTCGGCGAGGCGGCGCATGTACCACGGGAACCAGTTCGTGCCGTAGCTGATCAGCGTACGCACCTTCACACCCGACGTCGCCAGCGCGCGCTGCATCGACGTCGCGATCCCGTAGAGCATGTGGACTTCGAAGGCGTCCTTTCGCAGCCGACGCCCGCTGGCATGCATGCGAAGCGCTTCGATCAGGCGGCCGTCGTGCGTCCCGAAGACGGCCGTGCCCTGGGCGCGCGCAGTCTGGTCGAGAAGCCGCCTCCCCATGGAGAGGAACGCCGCGTCGATGTCGTGACGCCGAGCGAGCGCCCGAGCCGCCGGCTCTCGATAGGCACCCTTCACCAGCCGGATCGATGGCTGGAGCGGCAGCAACGTCTCGATGTCCATCGGCGTCCGATGCAAGTACGCCTGGAGGCAGAGGCCGACATTCGCGTGAGCGGCGCGCACCTCGCGGAAGATGGCAAGCGTCGCATCGACGTAGTGCGATTCCTCCATGTCGATCCAGACGAACGACCCGAGCGTCGCGGCGTGCGCCGCCAGCTTCGCCACACCGGAGGCGCACGCGTCACGCCCGGCATCGAGGCCGAGGTGCGTGAGCTTGACAGAGAGCTGTGTCGGCAGTGATCGAGTGTGGATCGCGTCGAGCGCACCGAGGTAATGCTCCCGAACCGCCGCCGCCTCTCCTCTCGTCGTGACTCTCTCGCCGAGATTCGTGATGACGGACCCCAGCCCGTCGGCCGCGAGCGTGGCGGCGGCGTCGAGCGCGTCACCCAGGGCCTCCCCAGGAAGAAAATTCCTGACGGCACGACGCGTGAAGTCGTATTTCTTGAATTGGCTTTCGAGCCACTGGCTGCGAGACGCGCGCAGCAGGACGGTGCGTGCCAGGGTCATGGGCGCGAGACTAGCGTCTCTCGAACCGACCGTCCAGTGGCAACCGACATTTCCTCGGCGTGCCCCACCGACTACACTTTGGCGACAACCGTCGATTACAGCGGGGATCAGAATGCTCGTGAACCATCGCATATCCCGGTTTCTGATGGCCTTGGCTGCCGTCGTCTCGCCTGCCAGCATCCTTGCCCAGCGACCCGATAGCGCGATCTTCGTGACCCGGCTCGGCGCCGACACGCTCGTCGTCGAGCGGGTGATTCGATGGCCGCAGCGCGTGCAGGCGGAGGTCGCGATGCGCGTTCCGCGCACGACGCGAACCAGATACGTGCTCGAGCTATCACCCACCGGCGCGATCGAGCGGATGGAGGCAACCACGTTCGACACGACTGGTGACGGAACGAAAGCGGCGCGCCGGGAGGTGATCACCCGCGTGGGAGATTCGCTGCGGATCGAGACGACGACCGGGTCGCAAGCCCGCGTCCGCACCGTAGCCGCGGCCGCCAATACCCTGCCCTTCATCGACATGGTCCACTGGCCGTACGAGATCGCGCTCCTGCGATTCGCCGCCAGCTCGTCGACGGAGGCGCCACAGCCCCTCTTCACGGGGAGTCGCGTCGCCGACTTCCGGCTCGCGCGAGTATCGACGGACAGCATGACGATCACGCACCCGTCGCGGGGGACGATGCGGCTTCATGTCGACAAAACGGGACGCCTGCTCGCGCTCGACGCCGGGGCAACCACGCGAAAGCTCGTCGTCGAGCGCCGCCCGTGGATGGCGATCGATGACATCGTCAGGCGCTGGACCGCCCAGGATGCCGCGGGCAAGAGTCTCGGCGCGCTGTCGGGACGGGCGCGAACCACGAGCACCGTCGCGGGAGCGACCATCGAGCTGGACCATGGAACGCCGTCGAAGCGAGGGCGCACGATCTGGGGAGGACTCGTTCCCTTCGGAGTCGTGTGGCGCACCGGCGCGAACGAGGCCACACACATCGAAACCGATCGGGACCTCGTCATCGGGACGGCCCCCGACACGCTCCTGGTGCCCGCCGGCAGGTACACGCTGTTCTCGATTCCGGAACCGGACGGTGGGTGGCTGATCGTCAACCGGCAGACGGGGCAGACGGGCACCGCCTACGATGCCGCCCATGATCTCGGCCGAGTGCGGCTCTCGAAGCGTCCGCTTCCGGGACCCGTCGAGACCTTCACCATCAGGGCGGAAACAGATGGAGGGGCCAACTTGCTGCGCCTTCAGTGGGATCAATCCGAGCTAGTGGTACCCTTCCGGGTTAAGTGATGAAAATCACACTGCGGGCGGAGTCAGGGTACGCCTCCTGCACTCCCGGCCGGCATGGGTCTCCGCGATTTCACAGACGGAACGGGGTGCCGCTGGCGCGTGTGGGACATCCGGCCCGAGCAAATGCACCGGGCCGCGCGCGCGGAGGACTACCTTCAAGCGGTGATCTCAGGGTGGCTGGCCTTCGAGACCGAGGGAGGGCGTGAAAAGCGGCGCCTGTCGCCCATCCCCAGCGGGTGGGAGACCGCCACCGAAGAGGAGCTCGAACGCCTCCTCGACCGCGCCGAGCCGGTGCGGGAAGGAACGGGCGCCGCGCGCGCCGAACGGGAGTCGTCCGCGCAGGGCGCGTCCCAGAGCGACAGCGTCCTGGGAAACTTCCGGACCTTTCGATATCCCGGCGGACGGTACTGGACCGTGAGCGAGCACCCGACCGAGACCGCAGGCGTCAGGCCCCAACACGCACTTCTCGTCTTCACGTCGGGCGCACGCACACTCGAAACCCGCAATCGCCCGCCCGACTGGACACGCATGTCGGACATGCAGCTCGCGGATCTTCTGTATCGCTCATTTCCGCGCAGCGAATCGGACACGAATCCCACCGCCTACCGGCGTCGCCGCGGCGATGGGGCCTGACGAGGCCGTCGCGCGCGAGGCACGAGGGTTGCCCCCTCCCTTCGACACGACCGCGCACGTCGCCCCTGATCACGGGAAGAGTAACTCGAATGACGACCCCGACGCCGTCCAGCCCCGACCCATTGGGCACCGCGCTTCGCCAGACCGAAGCTGAGCTCGCCGAGAAGCTGGAGGAAGCGTGCGTCCCGGACACGCGGAGTGTCTCGGATGAGTCGACGGGAGAGCTCGCCAAGCTCAGCGACACGCTCCTTGCGGCTGCTCGTGCGGCAAAGGACGTCGTCTCGCTCCGACAAAAGCGGCACTCCGGCGAAACCGAGGCCATTCGCGAGTTCGTCGATCGCGACGGCCGGACGTGGCGCGTGTGGCCGGTGACGCCAAGCTTATCGCGAACGTCGAAGCGGGAGTCCACCCTCGGCGAGTACGAGCAGGGGTGGCTGGCGTTCGAGACGCTGGAAGAAGACGCCCGCAAACGGCTCCCGCACTACCCGCCCGAGTGGGTGAGCATGTCGGATATACAGCTGCAGGAGCTGCTGGCGCGCGCCGTCGTGGCGCCTACGCGGCGCGCGGAGCCGAGAGGTCACGAGCCTCGACCCCGTCCGGGCTGACTCAGCCGTTAGGCGACGTCCGGCGGTTTGATCGTTTCGGGGGACACAGCCGGAATCTCGGCCGAGATTCTTCGCGTGCGACGCGGATGAAAAAGCGTCGGATCCTCATGCCATACCGCTGACGCCTGGGCACGAGCGCCGTCCGGCGCGTCGAAGGACTGCTCCTGATCGTAGAGGACTTCCGCGAGCAATTGCGCGGTAGCGTCGTCAGGCCAGGTCGCCCGCAGCTCCGCGCGTAGCTTCGCCAAGTCCGCCGCGGACCGCGCGCTCGCGGCGATTTCCACGTATCGCTGGTAATCCTCGCTTCGCATCCACCGTCTGGTCGCGTCCGGCATCTCGCCACCTCGGGGCGTGCGGAAGCTTTTATCAATGACCTATCCGGGCCGCGATATCCAGGGGTGGCAAACTCATCGACAGCTCACGGGATGTTAATCCCCTCTTAATGGGGGGAACACTCGTTCGGGTTATCACAGGAGAGGGCACTCGCACCCTTTTCTCGTGAGACCAGGTACCGATGCGGCAGTCGGGCGGTCGGGCGCAGCGTGTGGGATGGGTGGTGCTGTACGCATTGAGCGCGTGCAGCAGCGGGCTGCGTGTTCCTCCGGAATCGCCCGTCGTCACCGAGACGTGCGCATCGACCGGCGCTCCATCGCGCGCGGCCGACAGCGCGTTCTTCGCCTTCACGGTCGGCGGCCTCGCGCGCGACGTCTGCGCCGCACGGCTCGCGGCCGCGCTCCTCCGCCCGTGGGCAGCGGGACCCGCCGCGCCCTGGACCGTGCAGGTCGCAATCATCGACTCCGGCGCAGCTGTGCATCGTCTCGATGCCGCGCGCGCGCGCGATGCGCTCGACGCGGGACGCGCTCATCTCGTGACGGAGGACGCGGACCTCATCGCCTATGCGCGGCAACGCGGTCTCGTGGTCGAGCCGCTGCCGTGGGATCGCCTGTATCTGGCCGTCGTCCCCCGTTCGGGGGATACGTTAGGCGCCGTCATCTCACCGGACGCGGTTCGGGCCGACGCGCGCTCCGTCGTCGCACCAAGGTGCGCCCCGGATTCACAGCCCGAGACCTCCGGTACCGTGGTCACGCAGTCACGGCGCATCGTCTACGAGACGGGCGACGTGACGGCACGCGAGGTCGCTGAGCGCCTGGTCGGGGTCACCGGCGACACGGCCATCGCCGCCGCCGGCCTCGCTCCCACCGAATTCGCCGCTGCGCTCCGGACGGGGGCCGCCTCCGCGTTCGTCGTGTCGGTGGCCTCTTCCGGATTGGGATGTCAGGCGCTGACGACGATCGTTCCTCTCGCGCCGTGGGCCGCGGCGTTCATCCCGCTGATCGAGACTCGTGCGCACCTGATCGCGCCGCGCCCATGACGATTCGCGCGCGCATGTCCCTCGCCTTCGCGCTGGCTGCGCTCCTTCCCCTCGGCGTGCTCGCGCACGGCGTGCGACGCGAGGTGAATCGAAGGGTGACCGCCCAATACGAGCGTCGCGTGAGCGCGCTCATCGAGATCGTCCGCCAGGATCTCGCGCGCGAGAGCGCGACGATCGCCGCCCGGCTCGAGATCCTCGCCACCGATCTCTCGTCCGATGACCGCTTTCGGCTTGGCGCGGTGCGGGGGGATGCCGCGCACCGGCGATACGTCCTCGACTGGGCCGCACGCGCGATGGACATCGCGGGGCTCTCGATGCTGCGGATCTATGACGACGAAGACCGCGTCGTCAGCTCCGGTCACTTTCGAAACGAGTTCGGCCGCGCCGATCCCGGACTGCCGGCGCGACTTGCCTCGACATCCGGCAGCAACACGCTGATTCGCGTGAAGACGGCGAGCGGCTCATTTACGGCGCTCGCGAGCGTGCACGCGACCCAGGTCGGCGGACGTCGGTTTACCCTCGTCGCTGGGACGACAGTTGACGAGTCATTCTTCACGCGGCTCGGGCGAGATGGAGAGCTCGATGTGTCGCTCGTGCTGGGCGAGCCCGCCGCCGCGCCATCGACGGTCCTGGAGACGCTGCCGCTCATCCTCGTTGGCGATTCAGCGACGCCGCCACAGCAGACGCACCTGGCGATCACGCCGTTAGGCTCGGAGCTCCGCTCGTTGCGTGGCGATCTCGACCGGTGGATCGCCGGCTCGTTCCTGGTCGCGGCCTTGATTGGTGCGGTCCTCGTGATGTGGCTCGCCACGGCGTTGAGTCGGCCGCTGGCGACGCTGGCGCGCGCGGCGCTCTCGATCGACTTCACCACCCCCGATGTCGATCTGGTCGCAGAGCGCGACGACGAGGTCGGGACGCTCGCACGCCGCTTCTCGGCGACGACGCGACGGCTGCGTACGAGCGCCGCACGGCTTCGCGATGCGGAACGCCGCGCGACGGTCGGCGAGTTGGCGAGACAGGTGAATCACGATGTGAAGAATGGACTCGTCCCCATTCGGAACGTGCTGCGCCATCTGTCACACGTGCAGCAGACGTCCCCGCATGACCTCGCGACGGTATTCGGTGAGCGGCGAGCGACGCTCGACTCCAGCGTCGCCTATCTCGACGAGCTGGCAACACGGTGGGCGCGCCTCGCACCCCGCGCCGAGCGCAAGCCAGTGGACGTCGCGGCGATCGCGCGCGATGCCGCGATGGCGGCACGCGACGCGTACGCGACGCCAGTCCAGCTCGAGGTGCGCACCGGGCTGCCGCCCGTCTTCGGCGATCCGATCGCGCTCCGCCGCATTCTCGACAATCTGTTGACGAATGCGGTGCACAGCCTCGACGGCGGTGTGGTGACGATGACGACCGCCAGCCACGACGACGTCGTGCGCATCGTCATTGCCGACACCGGGCGAGGGATGACACCAGACCAGCTGGCCCGTGCTCTGGCGGGGTTCTACACGACCAAGCCTCACGGGACTGGCCTGGGGCTCTCTGTCGTGCGCCGGCTCGTCTCCGACCACGGTGGCAGCGTGCACATCGACACGGCGCCTGACCGTGGCACGACCGTTACCGTCGAGCTTCCGGTGCACCTGACCATCCCACGATTCGCAGGATCCGGTCGATCATGAACACTCTACTCATCGTCGACGACGTTCGCGCGCTCGCCGAGCAGTACGCCTACGACCTTCGGCGTCTGACGAGCATGGAGGCGCTCGTGGCCACCGACGGCGATGCCGCGCTCGAGATTCTCGCGCGCGAGCCCATGGACTGCGTGATCCTCGACCTGGAGATGCCCGGGCGCGATGGGTTCGGCGTGCTCCGCGCGATGCGCGAGCGAAAGCTCGATGTCCCGGTCGTCGTCTACACCGGCACCGGCAACTACGATCGCTGTGTGCAGGCCATGCGCGCCGGTGCCTATGGCTTCATCGACAAGAACGATCCGGTGGAGCGCGTTGCGAGAGAGGTAGAGAGCGCCATGGAGCGACGGCAGCTCCTCGCCGAGGTGACGAATCTGCGGAGCTATGCCGCCGACGACT
>DASTYE010000087.1:0-18555 GCA_035765135.1 Gemmatimonadaceae bacterium
GCGGGCGGAGGCCGCAAATGGCAAAGCCGATGACGAGCGCTGCTGAGAACTTTCGCATCCTCGTTCCCCTACCCCTCCGCCCCCTCCGGTGGCTTCGGCCTCGGCGGGATCGCCTTCCCCTGCAGCACCGCCAACAGCTCCTCGAGTTCGAGCCTCAGGTCGTGCGCCGTCTCGGCGTTGAACGACTTCCGCGCCTCGGGCCTCAGTTGCCCGGTGCGCCGGTACTGGTCGATCTTCTGCCGCGCCCCTTCGATGGTGTACTTCTCGGTGTAGAGGAGGTGCTTGACGAGCTGGATCAGCTCCACTTCACGACGTTGGTAAACGCGGTTGCCCGATCGATTCTTGGCCGGACTCAGGAATTTGAACTGGCTCTCCCAGTAGCGGAGCACGTGTGGCTTGAGATCGGTGAGCTCGCACACCTCGCCGATCGAGTAGAACTCCTGGATAGGCTCCTGGGTGGAGGCGCGCGGGGTCATCAGTCGCGCTCCGGGCGCAGCTCGCGCGTCATCAGCTCTCCAATGGCTGCGCGAGGATCGCTGCCCTCGAAGAGGATGCGATACACCGCGGCGACAATAGGCATGTCGATCTCCTCCCGCGACGCCAGCGCGCGCGCGCTCTGAGTGGTGTAGACGCCCTCGGCGACCGTCTCGCGCGCGGCGAGCAGATCCTCGAGGCGGTTTCCCTGGCCGATGTCCATTCCCAGCTGGCGATTGCGGCTCAGCGCGCCCGTACAGGTGAGCACGAGATCCCCGATGCCCGCGAGACCGGCGAACGTCAACGGATCGGCGCCGAGCGCGACGCCCAATCGCGTCATCTCGGCGAGCCCGCGCGTAATGAGCGCCGCTCTCGGATTGTATCCGAGTCCGAGCCCTTCCGCCATCCCGGTCGCTATCGCCATCACGTTCTTCAGCGAGCCGCCGAGCTCGACGCCGACGACATCCGCGTGCGTGTAGACCCGGAACGCGTCCGAGCTGAGAGCCGTCTGCACCTGTTCCGCCGCCTGACGAGAGTGCGACGCCGCGACGACGGCTGTCGGCTGTCGCTGCACGACCTCCCGCGCGAAGCTCGGTCCCGAGAGTCCGACGACCGGTCGCCGTGGCACCTCCTGCGACACGACATCCGTCATCAACGCGAGCGTCTCGCGCTCGATCCCTTTGCTGGCAACCACCAGCGTTGCGCGATCGTCCACGGCGCCGGCCGCACGCTTCGCAATGCCACGCAACACGTGCGACGGGGTGACGAACACGACGAGATCGACGCCGCGCACCGCCGCCTCGAGATCACCCGTCGCGCGGACACCCTCGTGCAGCGTCGCATCAGCGAGAAAGCGCCGGTTCTCCCGGGAGCTGTTAATGGACTTTACCACATCGGGCTCATAGGCCCACAGCGTCACTGTTTCTCCGTTCCTGGCGAGCAGGTCGGCGAGCGCAGTGCCCCAGGCGCCGGCCCCCACCACCGTCGCGCGCATCAGTCGGTGCTCTTCTTCCCGAATCGCGGCTCTTCGCCGCGGCGCAGACGCGCGATGTTCGCGCGGTGCGTCCAGAACACGAACACGGCGACTACAGCGCTCACGAGAAAGAGGGGTGAGCGCACGCCGTCTCGGGCGGCGATGGCGATCGGCAACGCGGTCGCGGCACTCAGCGATCCCAAGGACACCCAGCCCCACGCGAAGAGCACGGCCGCGAATATCGCGAGGGCGATCAGCGAAGGAATTGGCGCGAGCGCCAGAAAGGCGCCGGCAGCGGTGGCGACGCCCTTCCCCCCGCCGCGCCAGAGCAGAAAGACCGATCGCACGTGTCCGGCGATAGCCGCGGTTCCAAAGGCGATCGCCCAGAGGTCCGGCCGGCTCGTCGCCGTCAGTCCCGGAAACACCAGGACGGGGATCGCGCCTTTCAACGCGTCCGCCAGCAGCACCACGATCGCGAGCTGGGCGCCCAGCACGCGATAGACGTTGGTGGCTCCGAGATTCCCCGACCCGTGCTCTCGCAAATCGATGCCACGGGTGAGCTTGCCAGCGAGGTAGGCTGACGGGATGGAGCCGATCAAGTATGACAGCGCGACGAGGATCGCGGGATGGATCATGCCGCCTTTCTTCGCAGGAGGATGCGCACCGGCGTCCCGGTGAAGCCCCACGCCTCGCGAAACCCGTTATGCAGGTAGCGAACGTAATGCTCCTCGACGAGCTCGGGATGGTTGCCGAACACCGCGAACGTCGGCGGACCAACTTCGACCTGCGTCGCGTAGAGCAGCTTCACCTCTCGTCCCGCGGCCTGCGGCGGCTGTCGTCGGGCCACGAGCTGTCCGAGTCGGTCGTTCACCTCGGAGGTGGAGATCCGCTTCTTCCGCTCGCGTTCCACCTGCATGATCAGATCGAGCACCTTCTGCACGCGCTGCCCGGTCTTCGCCGACGTGAACAGGAACGGCACGAACCGCAGGTACGGCGCCTTGTCGACGGCATCCTTCTCGAACTTCGCGGCGCTCTTGTCGTCTTTCTCCTTGAGGTCCCACTTGTTGACGACGATGACGAGACCGCGGCCGGCGTCCCACGCCAGCGTCGCGATCTTGAGATCCTGGTTGTGCAGTCCCTCGACGGCGTCGATGAGCAGGACGCAAATCTCCGCACGCTCGATCGCCCGCCGAGTCCGCAGGGCCGAGTAGAATTCGATCCCCTCATCGATCTTCGATTGACGGCGAAGGCCGGCGGTGTCGATGAAGACCAGCTCGCGACCGTGATACTGCATCGGCGTGTCGATCGCGTCGCGCGTGGTGCCGGCGACCTCTGAAACGACGAGCCGGTCCTCGCCGAGCAGGCGATTTACGAACGAGGATTTGCCCACGTTCGGTCGGCCAATCACCGCCACGTGCAGCGCGTCGCTTTTCTCGGTGATCACCGGAGGGAACTTGGCGACCATCTGGTCCAGCAGGTCTCCCGTTCCCTTTCCGTTGACCGCGGATACCGGAATCGGGTCGCCCGCGCCGAGCCCGTAGAACTCGTAGAAGTCCGTCGATCGAGGATCGTCCACCTTGTTCGCCACGAGGAGCCACGGCTTTTGCGCATCGCGTAACAACGTGACGACGCGTGCGTCGTGTGGGTGCAGACCGATCTTCGCGTCGACGACGAGCACGATCAGATCAGCCTCGGCGACTCCCTGAAGGACCTGGCGTCGGATCTCAACGTCCATCGGGATCGATGGATCGTCGGTGAGGCCGCCCGTATCGACGAGCCAGAACGAGCGGCCATTCCATTCGGCGCGCCCAAAGTGGCGATCCCTCGTCGTTCCTGCCTCCTCGCTGACAATGGCCGCGTTCTCTCCGACGAGGCGGTTGAAGAGCGCTGACTTGCCCACATTGGGCCGTCCAACGAGCACGACGACCGGAATGTTCATTGCGCTTCGCCCGCGACGACGTGCGACAGCGACCCGTCGCCGATGTCCTGCAGCACGTCGAGAAAATCGTACGATGGATAAACGGGCATGGGTACGTCGGCACGTACGCTGGATAGCGGTGCGTCGTCGAGAAAGAAGCCATGCTCGTTGATCGATTCCGCGGGGATGAGCGCGAAGTCGAATCCCGACCTGTCCTGAAGCGCGCGCCGAATGTCGGCGCCGGGAAGCAGCCCGGCGACAGTGGTCGTGGGCCCGAAGAGCGAATTCTCGACGATGATCAGCTCGAACTCCGCGTCCGTCGCCCGGCGGAGCTGCTGGAGAATGCCCGGCATGTACGTGTTGCCCAGCGACGTCCCGGTGACCACGGCGATCCGTCGCCCCGTTAGGCGAGGAAGCGACGCTGTGCCATCGCGAACCGTCTGGAGCAGACGCGTCACCGCGCCGACGCCGTTCTCGATCTGCGCGAACTCCCCGTAATGCGCCGCGTCGGGCAGAGGACGCTTCGCCAGGAGGTAGAGCTCGTCGGACCCGTAGACCCAGGCGTGGCCCCGCTCACGGTTCGCCCGACCGCTCCATCGCTCCGTCGTGTCGACGAGGATGCTCGCGGTCGCCTCGTCCATCGTCCGTCCGGTGTAGAGGTGCGAAAACTGGGTAAGCCCCACCGGGACGATCGCCGTCGAGAGGCAGGCATTACCGAAAGCCCAGAGGTCGCTGAGCGATTCCTCGAGCACCGCCCCATCATTGAGGCCGGGGACGACGACCATCTGCGCGTGAAACTGGATTCCACCCTCCACGAGCGTTCGAAGCTGCGCGAGAATGTCAGGGACGCGCGGGTTGTTCAGCAGGCGACGGCGCGCTTCCCAATTGGTCGCGTGGACCGACACGTACAGCGGCGATAGCCGATACTCGAGAATCCTCGCGACGTCGCGCTCGCGCAGGTTCGAGAGCGTCGCGAAGTTGCCGTAGGCGAACGACAGGCGGTAGTCGTCGTCGCGGATGTAGAGGTTGCGTCGAAGGCCGGGGGGAAGCCCCTCGACAAAGCAGAACTCGCAGCGATTGGCGCATCGCCGCACGCTCGGCGGCTCGAGCTCCACGCCCATGGATGCGCCTTCGGGCCGCTCGATCTCGTAGACGATCGGCTCGCCGGTGGGCGAGCGGGCATCGATGACCAGCTCCTCGTCAGCGCCGAGGAACTCCCAATCGAGGAAATCGTTGAGATCGCGGCCGTTGATCGCGAGCAGCTCCGTACCGGGCTGCAGTCCGATCTCCTCGGCGATACTTCCGGGCTGAATGCGGCTGACGCGAACCATTGATCTCCGGGAGCGAAAAACCGGGGAAGGCCGGCGCGAGCGTGGCCTTCCCCGGCACAAGGAGCGAACTGCGGGCTAAAGGAACTTAGGAGATCAGTGTACCGAAAGCAAGCGGAGATGCGCGGTTAGCGCATTAGATCACACGTCAAAATGGAGCGTACCGGAACGAGACGATTCCCGTCTGGTTCACCTCGACCGCGAAGGGCGCGCTCTTTTTTGGCTCGACCGGACCGACGGTGACCTCCTTCGCCACCAGTACTTTCCCGTCCTTGTCGAGGAACTCGAACTTCACCGTGTATGTCGCCGGCTTGGCCGACGCGTTCTCGACATTGCCGCGCAGCACGTGGTTGGGGCCGTCGTGCGTAAACTGCGTGAAGGCCACGCGCGCGCTCAGCGCGTTCTTGCGCTCGACGTGCTTGACCGCGCTGTCGTACATGGCGCGTTCGAGCGCGAGGTTCTTGGCGGCCTTCGCCGCATCGCCGCGTCCCTTGTAGGCGATGGCGAGAAGCTGCCAGGCGTCCTGGTTGTGCGGGTCGACCTCAGTGAGGCGCTTCGCGACCGGCTGCATCTTCTCCCACTGGTTCAGCGACCAGTACGTATTCGCGAGGTTGAACAGCGCATCGCGATAGTACGGATTCCGCTGGAGCACGGCGTCGAAGAGCTTGGCCGCGTCGTCGTAGCGCTTCGAGTTGAAGGCGATCGTGCCAGCCTCGAGCAACTGCGAATCGGTGTACTTCGACGGGTCGCTTGTCATTTGCTGGTAGAGCCCGGCGGCAGCGGCCGTGTCTCCCACCATCGCGAGCATTCGGCCCATTCCCGCCTGGGCGCTCGTCTTCTGCTCGTCGTTCGGGTAGGTGTCGAGGAACGTCTTGTAGGCCGCGGCGGCGGTGCGAGCGGTTCCCTTCTGCTCTTCCCCCGTCTGCATGTCGGCCTGGGCGGCGAGCAGCACCGCGTAGTTGTACATGACCTGGTTGCGGATCTGACCAGCGCCTTCGTCCTTCGTCGCCTGTTCCGGCGTAATCATCTCGATCGTGCGCTTGTTGGCCGCGATCGCCGCGGGAAGATCGTTCCGCTTCTGCGCGATGATCGCCGAGAAGTACGCGGTGTGCGGAGCGCCCTGGTACATCACGTCAGCGCGCTTGATCACTTTCTCCGCGCTGTCCACCTGGTCGTTGTTGATCAGCTCGGCCGCGGCGTTCACGAGCGGAGCCCAGGCCGACCGCCGGTACTCATTGGCCTCCGCGGCACATGCCGGCGCGAGCCGCTCCACCGCATCGAAGGCGGAATCGGCGGCGGTCAGCAAGTCGATCGTCGCCTCGGGATTGGCGGTATGTCCGATGTCGGCGCGCTTTACGACGGCCGCCTGGCCTGGCCGCGCGAGATACCACGCGTAGGCCTGGCCCAGAATCATGTGGTAGCCGGCCTCGTTGTCCTTGCGAATCCGCTCGCCGTTCTTGTCGAGCTCCTTCAGGGCATCCGCGGCCGCCTTGTTGGCATCGCCAATGCCCGCGATCGCTCTCGCGAGCGCATTCTTCGCCGTCTTGAGCTGTCCGGGCCGGTCCGTGTTGACCTTGCATTCCGATGCAGCTTGCTGCGCGCCAGCGCCCGCGCCTCCGAAGGTGAGTGCGGCGAGCATGGCCACGGTTGCCGTTGTGAGCCTCACGGTCATCTCGATCTCCTCAGTGATGAACGCCAAACGCGGGCGCTAGGGGGCGCCCGCACTGTGGAATACCCGATCCGCCGCCACCCGTTCCGCGGCTTCGCGCGCCGCGGATACCGCTTCACGCAACGTGACGCCCGTCACTTCAGCCAGACGCACGACATCGTCGTACTCGGGCTTCACGCGACGAGCGCCATCGGGCATCGCGACGATCTTCATGCGTACGGCGTGCCCCCGCACCTCGACCGAGCGCATCTCCCGCGGGAGCGCGTGGCGGAGCACGCGCGACCGACGCACGCCGATCGTGGTCGTTTCGGTGAAGAGCGCCCGCTCGAGTGCCTCGGCGTCGGCCGGGCGAGCGAGCACCTCGATCCGCGCGCCGGGGCGTCCCTTCTTCATGAGGGACGGAAGCAGAACGACATCCAGCGCACCGGCCCCGCGCAGCGAATCGGCCGCGCCGGCGAGATACTCCGGCTCCATGTCGTCCACGTCCGCGGCCAGCAGCACCAACTCTTCCACCCCGTCGCTCGAGGGCGGGACCAGGTCGGCGAGGACAATACGCAACGCGTTAGGCCGGTCGGCGAAGTCCTTGGTGCCGGCCCCGTACCCGCTGCGCCGCACGATGTAGCTCTCCGGGGGCATCCCCCGCGCGAGTACCTTCACGAGCGCCGCACCCGTTGGCGTCACCAGCTCCCCTGCCCCGTCCGGGCCGGTGCGCACCCGAAGGCCTTCGAGGAGTCGCAACGTGGCCGGGGCAGGTACGGGGAGCGTGCCGTGCGCCGCGCGAACCGTTCCATCTCCGACGGCGATGGTCGAGCAATAGACGTCGCTCACACCGAGCAGGTTGAAGCCCCAAATGGCGCCGACGACATCAAGGATCGCGTCGACGGCGCCGACCTCATGCAGGTGAACGCGGTCGATCGTGACGCCATGGATGCTGGCCTCCACGCTCGCGATCGCCATGAAGGCCTCGTCAGCGCGCGCCTTCACTTCCTGCGGCGCGTCGGTCCTCCCGACGATCTCGCGGATCTCGCGCAGATGGCGCCCGTGTGGCTGCGGCGGGATGTCGAAGTCCACCTTGGCGCAATCGATTCCCGCGCGCCGCACACGCTCGATGCGCACGGTCACGCCATCGAGCCCGAGGCGAGCGGGAAGCCCCCGCAGCCAGTCCTGGTCCAGGCCGAGATCGACGAGCGCGCCCAGCGTCATGTCCCCGGCGATGCCGCTGAACGGCTCCAGGATGGCGATCGTCATAGCCGCCTAAGATAGTCTCCGCGTGCGCCGGCCGTCAGGCTCGGTACGAGGCGCCAGACCCCGTATTGAACATCAGCACCTCTGCGTCATGCGCCAGGCGCCCCGAAGCGACGAGTCTCCGGCAAACCGCGAGCGCGCAGCCCCCTTCAGGGCTGGCATCGATGCCGGTGCGGCGCGCCAGCTCGTCCGTCGCACGCCGTATCTCGCCTTCCTCAGCGGCCTCGGCGTCGCCCTGGCTCTCGCGCAGCGCGCGCAGTATGAGGCGATCCCCGAGCGGGCCCGGAACCCGAAGCCCGGCCGCGTGCGTATGAGGATTGGCCCATGGAGTCGCCCGGGCTTCTCCCGCGTGGAACGCTCGCACGATCGGCGCGCACCCCGATGCCTGTGCGGAGACCATCCGCGGGAGGATCGCTTCCCTCTCGATCCATCCCGCACGCACGAGCTCCTGGAACGCCTTCCACATCCCGATCAGCCCCGTTCCGCCGCCTGTGGGATAGATGATGGCGTCGGGGAGGCGCCAACCGAGCTGCTCGGCGAGCTCGAGCCCCATCGTCTTCTTGCCTTCGATGCGGTAGGGCTCCCGGAGCGTCGAGACGTCGAACCACCCATGCTCCGCAGCGAATGCGCGAGCGGCTTTTCCCGCATCGCCAATATGCCCCTCGACGGTGATGAGCTCCGCCCCGAAGGCGCGGATCGTCGCGAGAATCGCGGCCGGCGTTTCGATCGGCGCGAAGACGCGGACTGGAATGTTCGCCGCCGCTCCATAGGCCGCGAGCGCGGCGCCGGCGTTCCCCGCGGTCGGGACAACGAAGCCGGGAACACCAAGCGCTTTCGCGCGCGTGACCGCCGCGCTCATCCCGCGAGCCTTGAACGAGCCGGTCGGGTTGAGTCCCTCCTCCTTGATCCACAGCGTGCGCACGCCGAGTGACTCTGCGAGCGCCGGCGCCGGTATGATCGGTGTCGCCCCTTCGCCCAACGTCACCGGCGACTCGTCAGGCGCGAGCGGCATCCACGCCGCATACCGCCACATGTCCCAGCGGTTGACGAGCGCATCGCGCGCGTCGGGGAGCCGCGAGTATCGCACGAGATAGGGCTGACCGCATTGGGGGCAAACTTGCGCGAGCTCGTCACCTGGCGCGGTGGAACCGCACGACGAGCACTCCAGCGACCAGCGCGTCACGCGGCCGGGTCGGCGCGGTTGATCTCGGTCTCCGCCGTAGCCGGGGCGGCGCCGGGGTCCTGCGGCGCATCGGCGAAGGGTGACGCCATGCGCAGCGCCTCGAGGATCTTCTGCGCGGCCTTCGGCGAGAACCCGGGGAGCGCCGCGATCTGCTCGACGCTCGCATCGCGGACACCCTGCACGCTGCCGAACGCGCGAAGCAATGCCCTGCGCTTCGACGGTCCCACCCCAGGGATCCGCAGCAGCTCCGACGTGACCGTTCGCATGGTGCGCCGCTTCCGATTGTACGTCACCGCGAAGCGATGCGCTTCGTCGCGTGCCTGCTGCAGCAACCGAAGAGCCGGCGAGCGCCGCGGAAGACGCAGCGACTCGCTGCGCCCGGCGAGGAAGACCTCCTCCTCTCGTTTGGCGAGACTGATCGCGGGGATTGCCTGAAGACCCAGCTCATCGAGCGCCGCTCGCGCGGCGGCGAGCTGTCCTTTGCCGCCATCGATGACGATGAGATCGGGGAGACCTTTGCTTTCCTCGAGTCGGCGCTGGAAATAGCGTGTCACGACTTCACGCATGGACGCGAAGTCATCCGTCCCTTCGACCGTCTTCACGCGGAATTTCCGGTACTCGGCGCGCCGCGGTCTGCCATTATCGAACCAGACCATCGATCCGACGGTGTCGGTCCCCTGCGTCGTCGAGATGTCGAAGCACACCAGCGATCGCGGAAGGCGCTCCAGCCCCACCTCGCGTGCGAGCTCGTAGACCGGGTTGGAGGCGCGCTCGTCCGTTTCCAGTGATGCGAGCTTCAGCTCTTCCAGCAGGTGTCGGGCGTTCTGCTCCGCCAGCCCGACCAGCTCGCGTCGCGGCCCGCGCTGCGGCACGTGGATGGTCGTGCCCGTCAGGGACTCCTGGAGGAGATCGCGATCCTCGACGTCGAACGGAATCAGGAGCTCGGGCGCACGTTCGCGCGCGGGGAGATATCCCCCGGCGAGATATGCGGCGAGCACCTTCCCGTCGGACTCACCCTCGATGTGCTCGACGAAGGTGTGATCGCGCGCCAGCAGCTTGCCATCGCGAATGCGAAGAATCGCCACGCACGCATCCTCTCCGTCGCGCGCGAACCCCACCACGTCGCGATCGCCGCCTTCGACGCGCAGCACGACCTTCGGTTCCTCCATGTTCTCGAGGTGCACGAGCACATCGCGAAGCTCGGCGGCCCGCTCGAAGTCCAGTCGTGCCGACGCCTCGTCCATGCGCTCGCGGACCCGACGGGTCACCTCGTCCGAGCGTCCCTCCAGAAAGAGCACCACCTCGTCGATCATGCTCGCGTAGTCTTCGCGCGTCTGCAGGTGGATGCAGGGCGCCTTGCATCGTTTGATGAAGAAGTCGAGGCAGGGGCGCTCCGGCATCTCGCGCGGCATGTCGTAGTTGCACGAGCGCACGGTGAAGATGCGCTTCACGACGTTCAGGGCCCGGCGCATCGCACCCACATCGGTGTACGGCCCGAAATAGCGCGCGCCATCGTTGATCACGCGGCGTGTGACGAAGACCCGGGGAAAGGGCTCCTGGACGGTGACCTTGATGTACGGATACGACTTGTCGTCCCGCAGGGTGATGTTGAAGCGCGGCTTGTATTCCTTGATGAGGTTCGCCTCGAGAATGAGCGCGTGCGCTTCGCTCGGGACGACGATCGTGTCCACGTCGGTGAGCTGCCTGACGAGCGCCGCCGTCTTGAGACTGTCGGCGGCGTCGCCGGCGAGATACGACCGCACTCGCGACCGCAGCCGCTTCGCCTTCCCCACGTACAGAACCGTCCCCTCGGCGTCCTTCCAAAGGTAGACGCCGGGCGACTCTGGGAGATTGGCGATCTTCGTGGCGATGTATTCGCGGATGCTCATGCCGGTCCGGTACAGGCTCCAGCGCCCGCCATCACGTCGATGCAGGCGCTCACGAAATATAACCGCCGCGGCGTGCCCTTACCGCGCGCGCCTCACGCGCGCGAGAAGTGCTCGCGCTTCGTGAACTCCGAGCAGGGCCGTGGCCGCGAGATAGACCACCCCGAACGTGCCGAGCACGAGCGCCGCCGTGATCCACGGGTGGAGCGGGCCCAGCAGGAGCTTCACGCCCCATCCCGCGAGCACACCGGCGATCGCGCACCCCCAGAGTCGAAGCACGGCGCTCGTCAGACGCTCCGCGATACCGAGCCGCGACTTGAGCGATGCCCGGAGCAGCACCATCTCCAGCCACGCGCCCATTCCTGAGGCGATAGTAATGCCGGCGGCACCCCACCGTGGCGCGACGCCAATGAGCCGCGGGGCATAGAGCGCGAGCAGCACCCCGGCGACGACACCGGTCATCACACGCACCGCCGCGAATCGCAGCGGTGTTCGCGTGTCGTGCAGCGCGTAGAACGCCGATGAATAAAGCCGTCCCATCGTCGAGGCCAGCAGCCCTACCGCGGAGCCAGCAAGGATCGCCCACACGTAGATGGAATCACCGCGCGAGAACGCGCCAGTCTCGAAGACCGCGGCCGCCACCACGTCGCCGAAGGCGAGGAACACAGCCGCCGAGGGCACGACAAAGTACGAGATGCGGCGAAGGCCCGTGCGAAGGCGACCGGCGAGGCGTTCCTCGACTCCCTCGTCGTTCGCGGCGTCACTGGCCATCTCCGGCAGCTCCGCCGCCGACACCGACATGCCGAAAAGGCTCACCGGCAGCGTGTACAACGTCTGCGCATTCATGAGCGCCGCGACGGCACCGGTCGGGAGAAGGCTGGCGATCAGCGTGTCCACGTAGGCGCCAATCTGCACGACGCCCCGCCCGGCAAAGGCCGGGACGAAGTTGCGCGCGACAGTCCGAACGCCCTGATCGATCTTCATTACCGGCCGCATGCCCGGCACGAGCCGCAGCACTACCGGAAGCTGAACCACGAACTGCAAGGCGCCGCCGACGACCGCTCCCCACGCGGCGATGATGGCGAGCTCGGTATCGGCGACGCGACCGCCGTAGAACAGGAGCGACGCAATGATCGCAATGTTCCAGACGACGGGCGCTACGTACGGAAGAAAGAACCGCCGATGGCTGTTCAGGATTCCGAGGCACCAGGCGGAGAGCACGAGGAGCCCCATCCCGGGGAAAAGCACCCGCACGATCCTGATCGTCAGCGCGCGCTTCTCGCCCTCGAACCCGCGCGCAATGACGTCGATCAACCATGGTGTCGTCAGGACGCCGATGAGGACGATGACCGCGACGATCAGGGAGAGAAACGCGAATATCGCCCCCGCGAGCGCGCTCGCCTCGTCGCGCTTTCCCTTGGCCAGCAGGCGCGAATAGACGGGAATGAAGGACGCCGACAGCACGCCTTCCCCGAAGAGATTCTGGAGCAGGTTGGGAATGCGGAAGCCGGCGCTGAAGGCGTCGGCCGACATGGAAAGACCGAGGTAGTGCGCGAGTACCCGCTGCCTGACGAGCCCGAAGAGACGGCTCAGGAGGATGCCGGCGCCGATCAGCGCGGCAAAGCGTGCACCCGTCGCCCGCGCGGGCTCGCCTGGCGGAGCGACCGCCTCGGTCACGTCGCGATTGGCGCGGGCCGGTGATCGGACGCGGATGGCACGCTGCCCGGTGGCCGCACGAGCCCTGCGGCGTGAGCCGCGGCCGCGCGACGCATCGACTCGAGCAGCGTCGGGCCTTCACGCGCGAGAATCGGGATGAAGTTCAGCATCCGCTCCTGCGGCCGGCCTAACGGGTAGAGCGCCGCGTGGGCGGTGTCGATGTCGGCGGCGATCGCTGATTCACGACGCTTGGCCGCGGCAAGCACGCGGCGCTCCAGACGATCGACGCGGTGCATGAGCTGGCCCTCGGCCCCCTCCACGACCCGCCGCTCGACGAGCGGACGTTCCCCTTCGAGCGCGGCTCGAAGCGCGTCGACCGCGCGGTGAATCGCCAGCCGCAGGTCCGCGAGCGACCCGGTGATCTCCCCCGGCATGCGCTGCGCGACCAACCGCTTCAGGACGGCATGCGGGTCGCGCAGCTCGTCGATCGACAACTCGTATCGCGCGAGTATCCGGTCGACGTAGGGCTCGACGATCGTCGCCGACCATCGTGGGACGCCAAGCGGTGCCGCCGCCCCGAGGGTTGACGCGAGAGCGCTGACCTGCGCGAAGTAGGCGAGCTCGCCCGGACCAGCCGCGTAGGCGACGGTCGGCAGAATCGCGCGCTCGACGATCGGACGCAACAAGACGTTAGGCCCGAGACCGACGTTCTGCTTCTCGGCCACTTCGCTCGCGCGGCTCAATGGGATGCGGCGCTTCGTGCCATCGGCGTACTCGAACACCGGGGTCAGATCGCGAACGTGGTGTACCTGCGGCTCGTAACCCGCCGCGCGGAGGGCCGCCTCGCGATCGCGGAGCGCAGCCTCCAGCTGCGGTGCGTTCCGGAGCGCGAGGGAGAGCAGAGGGCGTGAAGCGACCGCGACGGACGGGTGCGACGCGTCGAGCACGGGGATTCCCAGCGGCGCAAGCAGCTGCCGCACGAGCCTCAGGTACGCTTCACCGACAGTTTCGCTCTCGGTGTATGCCACACGCGCGGCCGCCAGTGGGGCGTCGTAGGCCGCGGATCCGGCGGCTGTCGCCAGGTCGTCCAGCAGCGCTCCCACATCCCCGAGTGGCATTTCGGCCATGGTCACACCAGGGCGTGTCGGCGCCGGCAGTCGAAGCTGGCGCACGCCCGCGCGCGTGGCCGCGTACGTGACGCTCGCTTCCGCAAAATCGGCATCGTCGGTCGCGCCCCAAAAAACCGGAGCGGTGGGAATCCCGGTCGCTTCTTCGAGCACATCGGCGAGCGCCAGCGCCGAGATGGCCTTCGACCAGGTATACATCGGCCCGCCGAACAGACCCGGCTGTTGTCCCGTCGTCACCACCACCCCACCCTCGCGAGCCACCCGTTCCAGACGCCGCATCGCCGCCGAGTCAGATCCGAGGGCCGGGCGTACCCCGGTCAGCCACTCCGACGGTGTGTGGCGGCGGACATCCTCCATGCGCGCCCGCCACTCATCGACGCTACGCGGCCGCTCCGGGAAGAACGGGCCGCCGTCGCCTCGCACCGCGAGCTCGGCGAGACCCGAGCCGCCGAGGGCTCGCGTGATGACGCGGGCCTGGGTCACTTGTGGTATGGCTCGCCGCGCGTGATCGTGCCCGCGCGATAGAGCTGCTCGGCGAGCACCAGCCGCGCGATCTCGTGAGGCAGCGTCCATCGCGAGAACCCGAGGGAGGACCGCGCACGCGCACGCACCGCATCCGAGAGGCCAAATGCGCCACCGATGAGAAAAGCGACGTCGCGCTCCGCGCGCTCACGTCGCTGACGCATCCACCCCGCGAATTCGTCCGACGCCATTTGCGATCCGGTCTCGTCGCAGGCGATCACTTCGGCCCCTTCGCACGCCTCGAGCAGGCGCCCCCCTTCCCGCTCGCGCACGAGGGCGGGTTTGGTCGACCGTGCGGACTCCTCACGCACTTCCCTGGTCTCGAGCGGCCAGTAGCGTGCGGCGCGTTTCTCGTACGCCGTGATCGCCTCGGAGAGCGCTCGGTCGCGCGGCCGGCCCACGGAGACGATCAGGAACCGCATGGGAGACCGAATGCGGAATGCGGAATTCGGATTTCGATATTCGCGGATTGCATCGGTCGCGATCTCGCAATGGGCCTAACGAATGGCCGGATTCCGCATTCCGCATTCCGCATTGTCGTCTATGCGTAGATCCCGCGCAGCCGGTGCACCGTCGCGACGCGGCTGATGGAGAGCATGTAAGCCGCCGTTCGCAGGTTCACCTTGTGGCGGCGCGAGAGATCCAGGACGTCGGCGAAGGAGCGACACATGATCTCGGTGAGTCGCTGGTTCACGACGTCCTCCGTCCAGAAGTAGCCGCCGCGGTCCTGCACCCATTCGAAGTACGAGACCGTCACGCCGCCGGCGTTCGCGAGAATGTCGGGGATCACGAACACGCCGTTCTCCTCGAGAATCGCGTCAGCCGCCGCCGTCGTGGGACCGTTGGCACCCTCGCAGATGATCTTGGCGCGCACCTTCGCCGCGTTCTTCGAGGTAATGACGTTCTCCAGCGCCGCCGGCAGCAGCACATCGACCTGCAGCGTGAGCAGGTCCTCGTTCGAGATGCGGTCCCCGCCGCCGTAGCCCTCGAGGGTCTTGTTCTTCTTCACGTGCTCAATCGCCCCACGAACGTCCACCCCCTTGGCGTTGAAGTAGCCGCCGGTGCGATCGCTGATCGCGATGATCTTGCACCCTTCCTTCACCAGGAGGTCCGCGGCAACCGAGCCGACGTTGCCAAACCCCTGCACGGCGACGGTGGTTCCCGCCATCGGGATCCCGAGGTGACGCAACGCCTCCTTGGTGACGATCATGCACCCGCGGCCGGTGGCTTCGCGGCGTCCGAGCGATCCGCCCATCTCGACGGGCTTGCCGGTGACGACGGCGGTCACGGTATGCCGCACGTGCATCGAGTACGTGTCCATCACCCACGCCATCACGCGCTCGTTCGTGTTCACGTCCGGCGCGGGCACATCGCTGTCGGGACCGAGGGTGGAGATGATGCCCGCCGTGTATCGCCGCGTGAGCCGCTCGAGCTCACCGACGCTCATCTTGAGCGGGTCGCACACCACACCACCTTTCGATCCGCCGAAGGGCAGATTGACGACGGCGCATTTCCACGTCATCCACGCCGCGAGCGCTTTCACTTCTTCCAGCGTGACGTTCATGTCGAAGCGAATGCCGCCCTTTGCCGGGCCGCGCGACGTGTTGTAGAGAACTCGATAGCCGGTGAAGACCTCCACTTCCCCGTTGTCGAGCAGCACCGGCACCGACACGACGATCTGCTTCTCGGGGTGGCGCAGCACTTTGTAGAGGCCGGGCTCGAGATCGAGGAGCTCGGCGGCCCGGTCGAACCGCGACATCATTCCTTCGAACGGATTTTCCTCGTTCAGGAAACGGTCCTTGTCCGGACGAACGATCTTGTCAGTCGGCAGGCGAAGTTCGGTAGCCATGAAAGGTCGGAGAGAACGCTGACGGCGAATGATCAGGATTGAGTGGCCCGCGCGGCGAGCACGCGTGCCAGAAGGGCGTCGAGGGCGTCGCGGCCCTCCTCTATTACGACGCTCTGCGAAACATACCATAACGGAGGCGCTTCGCGAGGCCAATGCGGTGCGAGCTTCACCGCATCCTTGAGCGTGCAGACCGCGATCTCACCAGGTGACATCATGGATGCCAGACGCCCGACCTCGGCGTGCGTGTATCGGTGATGATCCGGGAACACGGCGGCGCGCACGGTCGCATCGGTCGCGGCGAGTTGACGAAGGAAAGCCGACGGGTCCCCAATGCCGACGATCGCGAACACGCGGGCTCCGGTGAGCGCCTCGAGGGGCATGGTGCTTTCACCGCTCGCGCCGCGAAGCTCCTGAATGGTCAGTGCGGCGACTGCCACCGGAATCGCGGGAAACCGGTGGGAAATCGTGTCGGCGACGGCATGCGCCGCGGCCGGTGAGGCCGCTTTCCTCGTGACGAGAACCATCGACGCGCGGCGCAACGCGGACAGGGGCTCGCGCCACGGACCCGCCGGAAGCAGCCGCGCGGCCTTCGTCCATCGGTCGGCGCTCAGCAGGACGAGATCGGCATCGCGGAGCGCGCGGCGATGCTGGAAGGCATCGTCGAGAACCACCACGTCGGCGCCGAGTGTCGCCGCTCGCTCGACGCCGCGAACACGATCGGGCGAGACGACCACCGGCACGCTGGGATTGAGTCGCTCGTGCACCACCGGCTCATCGTCGCCGTACCCGCGCATCACGATCGCCGGTGACGCCTGGCGCGCGAGGGTTGCCGCAATCCACGCCGCGACCGGTGTCTTCCCAGTGCCCCCGACCGTGAGGTTGCCGACGCTGATCGCCGGAAGCGCGAGCGGCCTCGCGCGCCGAATGCCCGTGCGGTAGAGCCCGCGGTGTGCCCAAACCCCAATGCGATACAGTAGCGAGACGGGCGCCAGCAACAGGCGCGCAAGGCGAGCACCCGCGCCCGTTCCCCACCAGAGGCGCTCGAGCCGTTGGGCGTGCATCACGCGTCGCCAGCGTCCTTCGTCGTTCGATGGCGCGCGGCGAGGTCACGCAGTCGCTGTTGCCAGAGCGGCGCCTGTGCCGCGGCGGCGCGCGCATCAGGCGCCTCGACACAGAGTGGGTTCTCGTACGCGATCGTCACCCGTGAGAACGGCTTGGGAATGAGAAAGCGATCCCAGCTCTTGAGACGCCACGCGTTGGCCGCATCGACGGTGATGAATACGATCGGCGCGCCCGTTCGCTGCGACACGATGAGCGCGCCTGGCGCAAAGCTCTCCAACGGCCCTCGCGGCCCATCGGGGGTGAACGCAACGTCGCGCCCACTCTCGAGCTCGCGCACCGTGCCGAGGAGCGCGCGCTCCCCGCCGCGGCTGCTCGATCCGCGCACCGAGTGATAGCCGAGGGAGTGGGCGATGCGCGCAATGATCTCGCCGTCGCCGTGCTCGCTGATGAGAATGGCGACGTGCTCCTTCCGGTGCTGCCAGAGGAGCGGCAGCATCGTCCCATGCCAGAAGGTGTAGATGACGGGCTGCCCACGAGCGCGCACGGCGCGGTGTGGCTCCGCGTTGATGACACGGAGACGCCACGTGCTCGCCAATGCGCGAAAGAGCACGCTTCCGACACGAGCCGCCCAGCGAACCCGACGGTCGCGGCGCCTGGTGTGCTGATCGTCCGTCGTCACGTCACCATGCCGAGCGCCATCTCCGCCACGCGATCGGCGGCGCCGGGCTCTCCGAGTCGCGCTCGAACCTCCACGAGATCCTGCACCATCCGCCGCCGCTCGGGACCGTCGGTCAGCAATGGCTCGAGTGTGTCGGCCACGCGCGCCGGTACGAGATCCTCCTGCACGAACTCGGGCGCGACGAGTCGCCCGGCGACGACGTTGACGAGCCCGATCCACGGCACTTTCACCACCCGGCTCGCGATCGCGTACGTGACGCGGTTCGTCCGATAGCCGACGACCAGTGGACAGCCGGCCACGGCGGCCTCCAGCGTTGACGTGCCGCTCTTGCAGAACGCCGCGTCGGCAGCGCGCAGCACATCGAACGACGCCGCGCGCACCGTCGGGAACGGGCATCGCGATGCATCGAGCTCCATGCCGGGGGCAACGCTCACGACGACCCGCAGCCCGGCCATTCGTCGCTGCAGCTCCTTGCCAACCGCGACGAAGTCCTCGAGATGACGCGAGATTTCCTGGCCGCGGCTTCCCGGAAACAGTGCCAGGACCTTCGACTCGTCAGGCAGCCCGAGGGCCTGTCGTGCCGACGCGCGGTCCCGCATCGACCTCGCGCGATCGAGAAGCGGATGCCCCACGAAGGTGGCGTCGATGCCGTGCTGACGGAGCAGCTGCTCCTCGAACGGAAGGATCACTGCCGCTCGTGTAATGAGGCGAGACAACTTCTCGAGGCGGCCGGCGCCCCATGCCCATACTTGCGGCGTGATGTAGTACAACACGGGTACTCCGCGCCGTCGGGCCCGCTCGGCCACGCGCATGTTGAAGCCGGGATAGTCGATGAGGGTGACAAGCCCGGTGGCGCCGCGGTCGAGGCGTTGGCGAAGCGTTCGCAGCAGCTGCCAGTGGCGGGGGATGTGCCGGATGACTTCGACGAATCCCATCACCGCCATGCGCTCGACGTCCTCGAGCAGAGTGACCCCGGCCTCGCGC
>DASTYE010000088.1:0-8009 GCA_035765135.1 Gemmatimonadaceae bacterium
GTTTCGATGGAACGATTTCGAACAGACCTTCTTCGCCTTCACACCGCGGCGCGAAGTTCGTGGACTCCAGACGTACGGACACCTCACCGGACTTGGAGAGCTGCCCGCACCGAGTCGCGTCGAGCTTCTGCCGTACGTCACAACGCGCGGTGAGTATCGGAACGTCCATCCAGACAACCCGTTTCGGAGCGGAAGCGACTACGTCTTCGACGCCGGTCTCGACCTCAAGTATCGGGCGACGAGCAACGTCACACTGAACGCGACCTTCAACCCGGACTTCGGACAGGTGGAGGTCGATCCCGCGGTCGTGAACCTGACGCAATTCGAGACGTTCTTTTCCGAACGGCGGCCTTTCTTCATCGAGGGTCGTGAGCTGTTCCGCTTCGGCCAGATCCGGACTTACAACAGCTACGGTTTTCCTACCGCGTTCTTCTCACGACGTATTGGCCGGGGGTTGCCGACGTTTGCCGACGACCCGGCCGACAGCGTGTTTTTCGATGCTCCTGACCAGGCGCGGATCCTCGGCGCCGCCAAGGTGACTGGCAAGACGACCGGGGGCTGGTCGCTTGGGATCATCGAGGCGATGACCCGAGAGGAGCAGCTCGAGATCCAGGTGCGCGACGTTCGGCAGCGAGATGTGATCGAGCCCTTGACGAACTACTTCGTGGGGCGAATGGGACGGGAGATGCGCCGCGGCAACACCCTGGCTGGTGCCTACGTCTCGGCGGTCAACCGTGACGTCGACAACGAGGGAATCACACGAGGGCTGCGCCGTGAAGCGTATACGGGCGGCATCGATCTCCAGCACACGTGGCACAATCGAACGTGGGCGCTCGACGCGTCGCTGATGGGCTCGTACGTCGGCGGAAGTCATGACGCGATTGTCTCGACGCAGGAAGCGCCTCAGCGCTATTACCAGCGACCGGATGCGCAGTCGTTCCGCCTCGATTCGAGCCGGACATCCCTCTCGGGGATGGCGGGGCAGGTCGCGCTGACGAAGCTCGCCGGAGCGCATTGGCTCGGCAACATCGCCTGGCAGCAGACGACGCCCGGGTTCGAGGTGAACGACATCGGGTTCCAGGGCAACGCCGATCGTCGGGCGTTCTCGACCGATGTCTTTTATCGGGAAACGAAGCCGGGTAAGGTGTTCCGCAACTACGTCGGTGGAGTGTTCACGAACCAGGCGTGGAACGCGGATGGTGATATCGTCTTCAACAACTACGCCGCGTTCCTCGATCTGAATTTCCTCAACTTCTCGGGACTCAGTCTCCGGTATGACCATGTGGCGCCGGCCTTCGACGATCGCCTAACGCGCGGTGGCCCGGTCACCCGCTCGATGCGCGGGTGGGTCGGTCAAATCGGGTGGTTCAGCGATCAGCGGAAGCGTGCCTTCGGTAACGTCAATCTGAGCTACGACACGTACGAGAGCGGCTTCACGTCGACGACCATCTCGACCAACATCAACTGGTCACCGTCACCGACGGTCTGGGTCGTCGCCGGCCCGCAATACCTCCGCGTGTACGATCCAGCTCAGTTCTACTTCGGTGCACCGACCGGCGGCCCGGCGGCCACCTACGGCGGACGGTATGTTTTCGCCGAGCTGCATCGGCACGAAGTGGCCATGACGGCGCGCGTGAACTGGACCCTCTCGCCGAGGCTGTCACTTCAGACTTATTTGCAGCCGCTGGTGTCCGCGGGAGACTTCGGACCGGCGAAGCAGCTGCGCGCGGCACGCACCTTCGAGTTCGATCCGGCGACCGCCATCAACACGAGCGGATCGGACTTCAATTTCCGGTCGCTGCGGGGCAACGCGGTATTGCGATGGGAGTACCTCCCGGGCTCGACGCTGTTTCTCGTGTGGCAGCAGTTCAGGAGCGGCGCGGAACCGTTTGGGGATTTCCGCTTCGGGCGCGACGTGCGCGGTGTGTTCGAGCGGCGACCGGAAAATGTCGTCGCGGTGAAGGCGACGTATTGGATGCCCCTGTAACGGCGGGCCAAGGGCCACGGGCCAGGGGCCAATGGTGCGGAAAGGTGCGGCGCCGCTTCGCGGCTGCCGCACTCATCGGATGAGCAAACGGGCTGCGCTTCCGCGCAGCCCGTTTGCCTTTCCATCCCTTGGCCCGTGGCCCTTGGCCCGTGGCCCGCTCTACCTAGTCCAGTCTCTTCAGCTCCACCCGGCGGTTCATCGCGCGGCCGTTCGGGCCCGCGTTCGAGGCCACCGGCTTGTCGGGGCCGTAGCCGCGCGCCGTCAGACGCTCGGCCGGCACACCCTGCATTACCAGATACGCGCGCACCGCTTCGGCGCGGGCGAGTGAGAGCTTGATGTTGCGAATGCGGGTGCCTCTGGAATCGGTGTGACCAGCGATCTCGATCTTGAGATCCGGGACCGCGACCAGCTGCTTGGCGACCTCGTCCAGCACCGCCAGCGACGACGACGTCAGCTCATCACGACCGGACATGAACGTCACACCACGCAGCGTCACCGTGCGCGGACCTTCCAGCTTCGGAATGATGATCGGGCATCCGGTCGCGTCGGCCTGTGCACTGGCAGGCGTCGCCGGACACTTGTCGCGAGAGTCTTCCACGCCGTCGCCATCGGTATCGATGCGCGCGGGCGGCGCCTCACGAACGACTTCCACCGGTCTCGCGGGGCATCCGTAGCCATCGATCAACGTGCCCGCGGGCGTCGCCGGGCAGCGATCGCGCACGTCCGTCACGCCATCGTCGTCGGTATCGCGATAGACCTGGCATCCCTGCGCATCCACGGTCGAGCCCGGCGCCGTCGCGGCGCAGAGATCACGTGCATCGGGAACGCCATCGCGGTCGGCATCAGGCTCGTACATCTTCAGCTCTTGCTGCTGCTGTTGCTGCGGGGCCTGCTGCGGGGCCTGCTGCACGATTACCTGAACCGGCTCCTTCTCCGGCTCCTTCGGCTCGGGCTTGGGCTCCTCCTTGGGAGGCGCCTGCGTCTCGGTGACGTTCCACTTCCCCTTTTCCTTCGCGGGCGGAACCCACTTCGACTGCCAGAGCGGGAACTGCAATCCAGCATGAACCGCTCTGTTGATGTTCCGCGGGAATATGTCGGACTCGTTCACCGGGTTCTCGATGTAGTCCACCACGGCGTCGAGGCGGAGCGACATGAAGGATCCGAGCTTCACGCGCAGGCCAGCGAGAGCGGTGTAGCCCCAGTCGTTCGCGTGCTGCGTTTCGTCCGAGTAGTCGTTGCGGACACCGCCGCCGCCGAGCAGCAGCGACGCGGTGGAGCCTAACGGCAGCGCGTACAACAGGCGCGCGCGCGCCGGAATGTACTTCACGGTCGAGAGCCCGATCTTCTGCTCCGAATAGCCGCCCTCGGCCTCGAGCACGAAGGTCGACCATCCATGGCCGGAGATCAGCGAGAGGCGCGCGCCAGCACCCGCACGCTCCTTGAGCGCGAGGCTCGTGTCGAACTGTGTGTAGCTGCCGAAGCCGCCGAACTCGACGCCGCCTTGCGCGTGGGCTGGCGCCGCGGCGAAGGCCGCGATCACGACGGCAGTCGTGAGGGTGAGAATCCGAGTTGACATGGTCCTGTCCGGTTGAGTGATGTGCGCCGTCTCACTTGCTGACGACCCGAACGCGAACCGGAAACAGGGTTCGGGCGAAGTTCGGAGGGTGTCGAGGGTGTGAAGGGTGTCAAGGGTGTCGAGGTCGTCATGCCGTCTTGTCGTTTTGCCTCGACACCCTCGACACCCTCGACAACCTTGACACCCTCGGCCGTGACCGACTCCCTCTGCCACCAGTCAACCACACATGAGAACCCTTTCCTTAATAGTGGCCTCCGCCACCGTCGTCGCGGCTTGCGGTGCCCCCCGCACCGTCGCGACTCGCACTACCGCCGCCCCCGCGGCCGCTGTCGCACCACCACCGTCTGCTCCGCCCGAGCCGTCGCGCGCGCACCTGGGTCCTCGCGATCCCATCGCGGTGGGAAGCGTCGCCCGCGCACGTGACGCCGAGCTCCAGTTCTGCTACCTCGAAGGCACGAAGAAGCACCCCGATCTCGCCGGACGCCTCACGGTGCACGTGAGGATCGGCGGGAATGGGCGCGTCACCGAGGCGGCCGTGGAATCACGCTCCTGGGATCGCTCGAAGGCGAAGGAAGTCGAAGCCTGCGTGCTCTCGCGTATCGCGCGCTGGAAGTTCGACGAGTCAGCCGAGCCGACGGCGGTATACCCGTTGATCCTGCTCTTCTCGAGGTAGGGATCGTCGGGGTCAGGGCCTGCGCTTCCCGGCGATCTCTCCGCTCTGGAGGCCAAGCCGCCACGAGCCGGTGAAGTCGTCGCCGACGAAGGTCAGTCGCATGTCGATCTCACCTTCGGGGTGCACGGCGATAATGCTCACCGTCTGACCGCTGACGGTCACGCTTCGAATAGGGAACGTGCCGAGGGCACCGGCCTCGACCGAGCCGGCGTACGACCCGGGACTCCCGGTAACCGTGATGACGCCACTGACCGGTGTTCCCTCCGGTGTAGCGGTCGCGTACGTGAACGCGCCGACGGGATTCACCGCCGGTGTCTCGACGACGCGCGCTTCCGGGATCGGTGGCGGTGACGCCGGTACTGCCTCACGAGACGACGAGGCGCACGCAGCAAGCAGGAGCAGAACGGCGGGACGCATGAGGAGCTCCTTGGCGGGACGAGGTGACGACCTCCGGTCGAATCTCGGGCAACTGGTGGAGACGTCAAGATGCCAGGTATCGGAACGGCTGCGCAGAAGCAATGGCTCTTCAGCGGGACGCGAATGGCGTCGCGCAATCGGCTGCTTGCCGCTCTCCCGGAAGGAGAGCTCGCACAGCTGGCGCCACTGTTTCGCCGCGAGCAGCTCGAGCTCCGCCAGACGATCCACGAATACGACAAGCCCATCGAGCGCGTCTATTTCCCCGAAAGCGCGATCGTATCGATCGTGGGCGCGATGACGGGGGGCGCGGCGGCGCAGGCCGCCATCATCGGCAACGAAGGGTTCGTCGGGCTTCCGATCTTCCTTGGCGCCGACCGCATGGCGACGCAGACGTTCTGCCAGATTCCCGGAGACGTCGTCTCGCTCTCCGCGGATGAGCTTCGTCAGGCGATCGCGCGCGGGGGACGTTTACCGGTGCTCCTCGGACGATACACACAGGCGCTGTTCACCCTGACGGCCCAGTCATCGGCGTGCACGCGCGCGCACGACCTGCGCCAGCGCTGCGCGCGGTGGCTGCTGCTGACGCACGACCGCGTGGGAGGGAATGACTTCCCGCTCCCGCAAGTCTTCCTGGCGCAAATGCTCGGCGTTCGACGCGCAGAGGTGAACGACGTCGCCTCGTCGCTGCAGCGCGAGGGATTCATCGTGTACTCATACGGTCGCATGACGGTGCGCGACCGGCACGGTCTCGAATCGGCGTCGTGTGAGTGCTACCGCGTAATCCGCCGCGAGGTCGACCGCCTCATCGAGGGCCACGAGTCCCCCGACCCGCTCGCCGAGGTCCCGATGTCGTCGGCGGGAAAGTCGACGCTGGGGGATCCGGCAGGAACCTGAGGGTGTCGAGGGTGTCGAGGCTGTCAAGGTGAACCCCTTGGCACGGAACGCGGTTCACCCGCATTGATCACTCGACGCCGCGACCTTGACACCCTCGACACCCTCAACACCCTGGACACCTTCAGGGGGTCCACTACGTTCTCCGCTGCACGACACCCTCCACCGCCTCGACTCCCTTGCTCCTCCCCCTCCTCCTCGCCCTCCAGGTTCAGGCCGCTTCGCCGACGTTCACCGTTCCCCGCGTCGAAGGCGAGATCACCATTGACGGCGCACTGACGGAGGCTGCGTGGCAGAGCGCCGCTCGCCTGGGCGGCTTTCATCAGTATGAGCCGGTCGACGGGCGACCTGCCGAAGAGCGAACCGAGGTGCTCGTCTTCTACAGCGCCCGCGCGATTCACTTCGGGATCATCGCCAACGCGAAGAACCCGGCGACGATTCGCGCGACACTCGCCGACCGCGACAACATCGGCTCGGACGACCGGGTGACGATCTACCTCGACACGTTCGACGATCGACGCCGCGCGTTCATGTTCGGCGTCAACCCGTTAGGCGTGCAGGAAGATGGCGTGCGCACGGAGGGGGCGGTCAGCGCCGGCAGCATCTTCGGCGGAAGCGTGGACCTGAACCCCGATTACCTCTTCGACTCCAAGGGGCAGGTCACCGCCGAGGGTTACGTCGTCGAGGTGCGCATTCCGTTCAAGAGTCTGCGCTTCCCTGGAAGCGGACCGCAGCGCTGGGGGCTCAACATCGTGCGCGATGTCGCCAGCAGTGGATATCGCGATACGTGGACGGACGTGCGCCGGGCGAGCGCAAGCTTTCTTCTGCAGTCGGGACGGATGGAGGGAATCCAGAACGTCGAGCGGGGCGTGGTGACGGAGGTCCAGCCGTTCATGACGGCGACGCTCAGCGGCGAGCGGCCGGCGGCCGACGCGAGGTTCGAGCGTGACGACATCAAGCCCGACGCCGGCGCCAATCTGCGCCTCGGATTCCCGGAGGTGTCGCTGGACGCGACCGTCAACCCGGACTTCAGCCAGGTCGAATCGGATGTCGGGCTCGTCACCGTCAACGAGCGCTTCGCGCTGTACATCCCCGAGAAGCGCCCGTTCTTCCTCGAAGGGATCGAGCTGTTCAGCACGCCTAACCAGCTCGTGTACACGCGGCAGATCGGCAGCCCCCTCGGTGGCGCGAAGCTCACGGGAAAGCTTGGCCGCTACAGCGTGGCGTACCTCTCGGCGCTCGATGAGCAGATTGGCCAGGACGCGCTGTTCAACGTCGCGCGAGTGCGGGCCGACTTCGGCGGGAACTCACTCCTCGGGCTGAGTGTGACCGACCGGCATCGCGGCTCCCACTTCAACACGGTCGCGGCAGGCGACGTGCGCTACGTTTTCGGCGGGCTCTACTACTTCGAGGCGCAGGGCGGCGGATCGTGGACACGCGACACCACGACGGAAGGAGAGACACGACCCGCGGCGCTCTGGCGTGCTGAATTCGATCGCACCGGGCGCTCATGGGGATTCAACTACCTCGTCAACGCCATCGAGGACGACTTTCAGAGCCACGCCGGGTTCGTTCCGCGATCGGCGATCGTCGAAACGCACGCGTTCAACCGGTTCACGCTCTACGGCGGGCGAGGCGCGATGGTCGAGAACTTCACCTTCTTCGGTGGACCGTCGCGTACCTGGGCCTACCGATCCTTCCCGGATCAGTCGCCGATCGAGGGAGGAGAGATACTGGGGGGCTTCACGATCTTCCGCGGCGGCTGGCGCGTGAACTGGGGAGTGTTCCGGAACCTCGTCATCTTCGACCGCGCTCTCTTCGAGGAGCTGCAGAATCAGGTCGCTCCGTCGGTGTTCGTGCCTTATGAGGCGCCGAGTGAGCTGTCGAATCTCTGGGGCGACTCGTTGGGCGTGTCGACGCCGGTGTTCTCGAAGTGGCAGGCGACCATCGGCGCGGCCCGATTCGAGACACCGATCTTCCTCGAGGGGTCCGCGGGAGATGCGACGCGCTTCAACGCGTCGTTGAGCGTGCGCCCCACGGCGAACGTGCGCGTGGAGGCACTGGCGGTTGGAGTCCGCATCGACCGTCAGCGAGATGGGTCTGAGTATGGCCGAACCATCATCCCGCGCCTCAAGCTGGAGTATCAGCCGCGTCGATCGCTCTTCTTCAGGGCCATTGGTGAGTGGCGCGACGACAGGCGGGATGCCTTGCGGGATGCTCAGACGGGAGGCCGGCTTTTCCGCGATGGGACGCTGGTCGGGCGGGAGGAGAGCAAGAGGCTCCGCGCCGACTGGCTCATCTCGTACGAGCCGACTCCCGGTACGGTCGCGTTCCTGGGTTACGGCAGTACCCTCGAGGCGCCCCCCGGTTCGACCTGGTCGCACATGCGGCGCTCCGTGGATGGGCTGTTCCTCAAGCTCGCGTATCAGTTCCGGCGGTGACTCTCTGGTTTTCTTTCCCGCAAC
>DASTYE010000089.1:0-4026 GCA_035765135.1 Gemmatimonadaceae bacterium
TCGTGCCGGTGTGCCAGTGATAGAGCTGGCGCCCCGTATTCATCCAGAACGGGAACTCCTCATCGGGTAGCTCGGCGGGCGGCAGGAATTCCACGGGCACGAGCGTCGCCTTGCCATCGGCGGTGGGGAAGCGGTCGTCGAAGAGAAATGCCGTTCCTGGATGCGTGCGGTCGGCGACCGGATACTGGAGTCCGCCGGACTCATCGAGGCGAGCGTGGGTGATCCCGCGCCACGACGGCGTGACCGTCGCGATCTCATCCATTACCTCGGCCGCCGTCGTAAATGGCGTCGCAAGCCCGATCCGGTTGGACAGGTCGAGCAGGATGTCGAGGTCGCCCCGCGCGGAGCCCGGAGGCTGGACCGCCTGACGAGCGAGCTGCACGCGTCGCTCCGTGTTCACGTACGTGCCGTCCTTCTCGGCGAAGGACGCGCCGGGGAGGACGACGTCTGCGTAGCGGGCGGTCTCTGTAAGGAAGAGATCGTGCACCGCCAGAAACTCGAGTCCGTGAAACCAGTCCTCGGCATGCGCGACGTCCGGATCCGAGATGATGGGATTCTCGCCCATGATGTACATCCCACGCACCGGGCTCCCCTCGGTGACGACCTGTGTGACCTTGAGGCCGGGAACGAGCGAGAGCTTCTCCTCGGGAACGCCCCACGCGTGCGCGAAGCGACGCCGGATCCCGGGATCGGACACCGGTTGATAGTCCGTGTAGACCATGGGGATCGCGCCCACATCGCTCGCTCCCTGGACGTTGTTCTGCCCGCGAATCGGGAGCATCGCCGCACCCCAGCGGCCGATCATGCCCGTCGAGAGGATGAGATTGAGAAGCGACGTGACGATGTCGGTTCCGGTGCGATGCTGGGTGAGACCCATTGCCCACAGTGTCGAAGATCGCGGCCCCCGCGCATACAGCTCTGCCGCGCGGCGGATGAGATGCGCCGGAACACCGCAGATCGCCGACGCGCGCTCCGGCGAGTAGGGCTCGACCGCGCGCGCAACGTCGTCGAAGCCATGCGTGCGCTCGCGAATGAACTTCGTGTCGTGAAGGCCGAGCTCGATGATGTGATGCAGCATCGCGTTGAGCAGCGCGACGTCGGTGCCGGGGAGCATCTGGAGATGCATGTCGGCGCGCTGCGCAAGCTCGATCCGGCGCGGATCCGCGACAATGAGCTTCGCGCCGCGACGCTGCGCGCGCTTGATCGCCGCGCCAAAGACGGGATGTGATTCCGTCGTGTTCGCTCCGAGCAGGAAGATCACATCCGACTCGTGCTCGACTTCGCGCATCGATCCCGACGCGGCGCTCGTGTTCATCGCGCGCTGCATCGCGCTCACCGAGGACGCGTGACAGAGCCGGGTGCAGTGATCGACGTTGTTGGTGCCGATGCCAGCACGGAAGATGCGCTGGAGGACGTAGTTTTCCTCGTTCGAGCACTTGGCGGAGCAGAACACGGCGAGCGAATCGGGGCCGCGCGTATCGCGAAGGCGCGTGAGCTCCTGCGCGACGATTTCCATAGCCTCGTCCCACGTTCCCTCGCGGAACGGCTCGTACCAGTCGGCGGGAGTCGCGACCCGGTCACGCGGGTCGCCGAGCGGCCCGTCGATTGTGGGGAGACGACGCAGCGGATTGATTTTGGGTCGGCTCTTGTGCGTCTGCCCCTCCTCCTCGATCTGGCGCCATGGACCGCCGCGCCGTCCCCACCGCTCCACGTCCGACGCGTCGGGCTCGAAGTGCCACCGGCCGTCGCGCTTGACCCACCCCTTTCGAATCAGCGGCGTCGTCAGGCGATCGCGATGCAGGATGAAGTCGGTGCCGAAGCGCCCCTTGACGCAGGTGGAACCCATGTTGGGCGTATCTTCCTCGATCCATGGGCTCGTGACGCGCACCAGGTCCGTGCCGCGCACCTCGAGATCGATTTGACATCCGACGCCACAGTACGGGCACACGCTGCGGACCGAGCGCGCTGGCAAGTCCATGGCGCCACGAGCGAACTTCGCCAGCGGAAGTACGTCGTGAATCGCGCCCGTGGGACAGACGCGAACACACTCTCCGCACCATGTGCATCCGGCGTGCTCGGGATTGCCATCGGCGCCGACGATGATCTCCGCGTGGTCGCCGCGATACGCCACGTCGAGAACGCCCACGACCTGAATGTCCGCGCATGCCCGCACGCAGCGCGTACACAGGATGCACGTGGACATGTCGTGCTGAATCATGGGATCGCCTTCCCGCTCGTCGCCGGTGCGAAGCGGCAGGCCTGACCGGTTCGGCGTCGCCACACCGTAGCGCGTCACCATTTCCTCGAACTCGTTTCCCGCGCCGTGCTCCTCGATGCGAGCCGCCGGGTACCGCTCGAGCAGCATCCCCAGCACACCGCGCCGGTTTTCGACTGCGGCATGCGACTCCGTCGTCACCTTCATTCCTTCGGCGGCGACCGTGGCGCACGCAGGCAGCAGCTTTGGACTGCCGTCGACCGAGACGAGGCAGATGCGGCAATTCCCCACCGTCGGGAGCTTCGGATACCAGCATAACGTCGGTATGTCGATGCCGAGGTGCCGCGCCGCGTCGAGGATGGTCGCGCCGTCGCGAACGGTGACATCGGTGCCGTCGATAGTGAGAGTCGGCATGCAGATTCGGGATAAGTTCGGGCGATCGACCTTCCTTATATATAGGGCGCGGCCACGGTCGTTCAACCTCACGCGCCCAACGTGACGCTTGTACGGTCGCCACAGTCATCCTGACGACCGCACGCCAAACAGGCTCTCAGTGTCCGATACTCCCGCTCGCCCTGCGAGCGCAGTCACGTCGCGCATAACGCTGTCGGTGACGTGCCCGCGATGCGGGGCGTCGCTCTCCGCTTCGCTCACTGTCTGCGCGAAGTGCGGCGCTCCCTTGTCCGGCCCAGCGCCGGACTCGACGACGCTGAGCGGCGATCAGACGGAGAAGTTGCGGGCACGCCTCCAGGAGTCGATCGGTGACTCCTTCGAGCTGATGGAGCTGCTCGGCCGCGGGGGCATGGGGATCGTCTTTCGGGCGCGCGAGCGCGCGCTCGATCGCGAGGTCGCTCTCAAGGTCCTCGCCCTCGACCCCGTGTTCGCTCCCGAGGCGTATGCACGATTCGAGCGTGAGGCGAAGCTGGCCGCGAAGCTCGATCATCCGAACATCGTTCCGATCTTCGCCGTCGGTCATCGCGAGTCGGTGGCCTATTACACGATGCGGCTCGTGCGAGGCGGGACGCTCGAGACCATTCTCGCCGGGAAGAAGCCGCTCGAGTTCGACTACTGTATACGCGTCCTGCGCGATGTCGCGGCGGCGCTGGATCACGCGCATCGGCAGGGCGTGGTGCACCGCGACATCAAGCCCGCCAACATCCTGCTCGGTGAGTCGGGACACGCGATGGTCGCCGACTTCGGCATCGCGAAGGCGCTCGGCAACACGTCCGGCAACATGACGGGAACGGGCATCATTGGCTCGCCCGCGTACATGTCGCCGGAACAGTGGCGCGGTGAGGAGCTCGATGGGCGAGCCGACCAATACGCGCTCGCCGTCGTCGCCTATGAGATGTTGTCCGGCATCCGGCCCTTCGAGACCGCGCGCGTGGAAGACCTGCTGACGCTGCATCTGTCCGCGGAGATGCCGGACATCACGTCGATTCGTCCGGGACTTCCCGCGAACGCGGATGAGGCGCTGCGCCGCGCGCTCGCGAAACTCTCGTCCGAGCGGTTTTCCACCGTCACCGGATTCGTCGAGGCGCTGGCTGGAAGCCGTCCCGCTGCTCCGTCGCCCAATACGGCGCGCGGTCCTCGTTATGTGCCGAAACCGGCGCGCCGACGCTTCCCCTGGAAAACGACCATCGTCGTCGCCGCCCTGGCCGGAATCGTGTACGGTGTGCCGCCGGTTCGTGCCCAAGCGCTGGAGTTCTGGGGCGGACTGCTGCACGCCACCTCGCTCCTCCGCCAGGAAGCGGAGCGCATCGCGGCACCGGGCGTCGCTGCCCAGCCGCCGGTCGCGAGCACCGCTGCGC
>DASTYE010000090.1:0-35496 GCA_035765135.1 Gemmatimonadaceae bacterium
TGTATCGTGCGGGCGCGCTTCGATCCCGACATCCAGGTGATTGTAATCCGCGGCGCGGGGGAGAAGTTCTTCAGCGCCGGGGCCAACATCAAGATGCTCAACGAGGCGGATCCGACGTGGAAGTACTACTTCTGCCTCCACGCCAACGAGACGCTGAGTCGCCTCGAGCAGACGCCAAAGCTCGTCATCGCCGCGCTCAACGGACACTGCGTCGGTGGCGGCCTCGAGATCGCGATGGCGGCCGACATCCGCATCGCTCGGCAGGACGCCGGCAAGATCGGGCTCCCCGAGGTGAACCTCGGCGTGCTTCCCGGCACCGGCGGCACGCAGCGTCTCGCCCGCCTCATCGGCAAGTCGCGCGCAATGGAGCTGATGGTGACCGGTCGGACCTTCTCCTTCGAGGAGGCGCAGCAGATGGGGCTCGTCAACGCCGTCCTGCCCAAGGAGGATTGGTGGGACAACGTGCTGCTCTACGCGCAGCAGTTCACGCTGCCTAACAAGGCGGCGATGGCGGTGGGCCACATCAAGCGGTCCGTGCAATCCGGTCTCGAGATGGCCTTCGAGTACGGCCTGTCGCTTGAGCGGGAGCTGCAAAGCCAGCTGTTCAAGAGCGGCGACGCCAAGGAAGGGATCAGCGCGTACGTCGAGAAGCGGCAGCCGCGCTTCACGGGGCGCTGACGATGGCCGCCGGCGTGGCGACCGAGACGCTGCCGACGCGGCTCTTCATCAACGGTGAGCAGCGCGACGCCGCCGATGGGCGCACGCACGATGTGATCAATCCGGCGACGGAGGAGGTCATCGCCTCCGTCGCCGCCGCCGGCGAGGCTGATGTCGATCGCGCCGTACGCGGTGCGCGCGAGACCTTCGAGTCGGACAAGTGGCGCAAGATGAGCGCGCGGCAGCGTGGCGAGGCGGTGTGGCGACTCGGCGATCTCATCCTGAAGAACAAGGAGGAGCTCGCCCGGCTCGAGACGCTGAACAACGGCAAACCCGTCTTCGAGTCGATGATCGACATCCGCCTGGCCGCGGCGACGTACAAGTACTACGGAGGCTGGGCGGACAAAATCCACGGCGAGACCATCCCCGTGGACGGGCCGTTCCTGAACTACACGCTGCGCGAGCCGCTCGGCGTCGTCGGCGCGATCGTGCCTTGGAACTTCCCGATCTCCCTCGCGGCCTGGAAAGTGGCGCCGGCGCTCGCCTGCGGGAACACGGTCGTCCTCAAGCCGGCGGAGCTGACGCCCTTCACCGCCATCCGGATGGCGGAGCTGGCCATCGAGGCGGGCTTGCCGCCGGGGGCCTTCAACTGCGTTCCGGGTGCCGGGTCGGTGGCAGGGAGCGCACTCGTCAGGCACCCGGAGGTCGACAAGATCGCCTTCACCGGGAGCACCGAGGTCGGCAAGCAGATCATGCGCGAGGCCGCCGGGACAGTGAAGAAGGTCTCGCTCGAGCTCGGCGGCAAATCGCCCAACATCATCTATGCCGACGCCGATCTCGACGCGGCCGCGCGCGGCGCGCTTACCGGGATTTTCTATGGCAAGGGGGAGGTCTGCGCGGCGGGCTCGCGACTGCTCGTCGAGGAAAGCGCCGCCGATGACGTGCGAACGCGAATCGTCGAGCGGGTGAAGAAGATGGTGGCGGGCGATCCGCTCGATCCCAAGACGCGGTTGGGCGCGCTCGTCTCGAAGACGCAAATGGAGCGCGTCCTCGAGTACATCGAGAGCGGCAAGAACGAGGGTGCGAAGCTACTCGCCGGCGGTGAGCGCACCCCCGTCAACGGAAAGGGATACTTCGTCCAGCCGACGATCTTCGGCGGAGTGCAGCGCGACATGACGATTGCGCGCGAGGAGATCTTCGGCCCGGTGTTGGCGATGATGACCTTCAGCGACGGCATCGATGGCGCCGCCGAGCTGGCCAACGCGACGATCTACGGGCTGGCCGCCGGCATCTGGACGCGCGACATCAAGAAGGCGCTCCGCACGGCCCGCGAGATTCGGGCGGGGACCGTCTGGGTGAACACGTACAACATGTACGACGCGGCATCTCCCTTCGGGGGTTTCAAGCAGTCAGGCTTCGGCCGCGACCTCGGTGTGCACGCGCTCGAGGGGTATACGCAGGTCAAGTCTGTGTGGGTCGACCTGTCATGAGAACGAGGAACGAAGACCAAGGACCGAGGAATTCGATCAATACGCCCTTCGCGCTGTTCGCTCAATCGAATTCCTCGGTTCTCATTCATCGTTCCTCATTCGACACGAAGCTTATCACGTGAGCGAAGTCTTTCTCATTGATGCAGTCAGAACGCCCATCGGTCGCCACGGTGGGGCGCTGGCACGCGTGCGGCCAGACGACCTCGCGGCCACGGCGATCTCGGCGCTCGTGAGGCGCACCGGGATCGAGCCGTCGAGCATCGATGATGTGATCCTCGGGTGTGCGAATCAGGCGGGAGAGGATACGCGGAACGTGGCGCGCATGGCGCTGCTCCTCGCGGGCCTGCCGGTGGAAGTGCCGGGGCAGACCGTGAATCGCCTCTGCGGGTCTGGGCTCCAGGCGGTGGCGAGCGCGGCGCAAGCGGTTCGCGCCGGCGAGGGCGATGTCTTCATCGCCGGTGGAGTCGAGAGCATGTCGCGTGCGCCGTGGGTGATGCTCAAGCCGGAGGATGGATTTCCCCGCGCCCTGCCCCCGATGGCGGACACGACCATCGGGTGGCGGTTCATCAACCCGACGCTGCCGCGCGAGTGGACGATCTCGCTCGGCGAGACCGCCGAGGAAGTCGCGCGATGCTACGGGATCACGCGTGACGAGCAGGACGCGTTCGCGCACGAGAGCCAGCAGCGGACGAAGCGCGCCCTGGACGCAGATCGGTTTCGCGACGAGCTCATTCCGGTCGAGATCGCGGCGAAGGGCGGCCGGCCGGTCGTGATCACACGCGATGAGCATCCGCGCCCGGAGACGACGCTCGAGTCACTGCGCGGACTGCGCCCGGCGTTCGTGAAGGAGAACGGGACGGTGACGGCCGGATCGTCGAGCGGTATAAACGACGGGGCGAGCGCGGCGCTCGTGATGTCGGCCGATGCCGCGAAACGACTCGGGAAGGCACCGCTCGCCCGCGTCGTCGCAACCGCCGTGGCGGGAGTCGCGCCCAATGTCATGGGAATCGGTCCGGTGCCGGCGACACGCAAGGTGCTCGAGCGCGCCGGGCTGACGATCGATGACATGGACCTCATCGAGCTCAACGAGGCATTCGCGGCCCAGGCAATCGCCTGCATTCGGCAGCTGGGGGCCGACCCCGAGCGCGTGAATGTAAACGGTGGCGCCATCGCGCTGGGGCACCCGTTAGGTGCCTCCGGTGCGCGCATCGTCGCGACGCTCGCGCACGAGCTTCGCCGCCGCGGCAAACGATATGGGCTGGCGACGATGTGCATCGGCGTCGGCCAGGGAATCGCCACTGTCCTCGAGAGGGTCGCGTGACATTCGAACAGGTGCTGGTCGAGCGCGCCGGGGGCATTGGAACGCTCACGCTGAACCGTCCCGAGAAGCTGAACGCCTTCGCGGGACGAATGCGACAGGAGATCGCCGAGGCGCTCGATCGTCTCGAGAAGGACGACTCCGTTCGGGTCATCGTGATCACCGGCGCGGGGCGAGGCTTCTGCGCGGGGGGTGACGTCGATTACATGGCCGACCTCGTCGAGCGACGAGACATCGAAGCTATGGCCGCGCTCGTTGATGCCGGACGTCACGTCGTGACGACGATTCGGCAGTCGCGAAAGCCGGTCATCGCGAGCGTCAACGGGGTCGCGGCGGGCGGTGGTGCCAACCTTGCGCTGGCCTGTGACATTCGGATCGCGAGCGACCGCGCCAGCCTCGGGCAAACGTTCAATCGCATTGGCCTTCACCCGGACTGGGGCGGGACGTACTTCCTTCCGCGCCTCGTGGGCCCCGCGAAAGCGCTGGAGCTCGTGTGGCTCGCCGAGATGATCGAGGCTCGGGAGTGCGAGCGACTGGGACTCTTCAACCGGGTGGTCCCCCACTCGACGCTCGCCGATGCGACGTATTCGTGGGCACGATCACTCGCGCACAAGCCGGCGCTCGCGCTGTCGCTGGCGAAGCGCGCCATTTACGAATCGCTCGACCGCTCGCTCCCGGAAATGCTGGACTACGAGCTCGACGCACAGATGCGATGCTTCGAGAGCGGAGATGCCAGCGAAGGAATCCGTGCCTTCACCGAGAAACGCTCGGCAAAATTCGGAACCGCTCATTAGGCCTTCGGAGGATTTGACTCATGGCGATGGCGAAAATCGGCAACTTCGATGACTGGATCGACCTCTTCAAAGCCTGGCAGGATGACATCGGTCTCCAGGTTTCGGAGCTCAAGTCATACAAGTTCGACGTGAAGCTCGGGGAGCTCGAGGTACCCGAGATCGAGTTCGGACACTACAAGGGCCAACGAAAGTGGCCGACGCTGATGCACATTCCCGATCAGCGTATTCGGGACGCACTGCAAAACCTGATCGTGTATCAGGGCGACACCGAGTTCGCCTCGGTTGAGCAGCAGCGCAGCCTGCTGCAGAACGCGCCGTCCGATTATGACCTGCTCTCGATCTACCGCGTGATGGCCGAGGAGATGCGGCACGGCTGGCAGATGTCGTATCTGTTGGTCGCTCACTTCGGCGACGAAGGCAAGCGCGAGGCCGAGAAGCTGCTCGAGCGGCGAGCGGATGAGCACGAGCGGCTGCTCGGCTCGTTCAACGAGTCGGTGGAGAACTGGCTCGACTTCTTCGCCTACACGCAATTCATCGATCGCGACGGCAAATACCAGCTGCAGATGTTGTCGACGTCGGCCTTTGCGCCCCTCTCCCGGTCGATGAAGCCGATGCTGAAGGAGGAGTCATTCCACCTCGGCACCGGGAACAACGGGCTGCTGCGCATCATCAAGGCGCGTCGAATCCCCACCGACATCATTCAGCGATACCTCAACAAATGGGTCTCGACGGCATTCGATCTGTTCGGCACGGACCAGTCGTCGTCCGCCCAGTGGGCGTACGTGTGGGGGCTGAAGGGTCGGTTCGACGAGCGCACCAATGCGCAGCCCGCCGATGAGCGGCGCCTCAACGAGCACGCCCGGGAGCTCTATCGCCAGGAAGTCACGGGACTCATCGAGCGTTTGAATCAACACATTCCCGCCGACGAGCCGAAGCTCAAGATCCCGAGCGAAAAGTTCAATCGGCGCATCGGAATCTGGAAAGGCCAGACGTTCACCGTCGACGGCGAGCCGATGGAGCGCGAGAAGTACAAGGAGTACGTCGCGTCAGTCACCCCGACGGCGCAGGACCGTGCGTTCCTCGCCGACATTTTCAAGGAACGTGACTGGATCATGCAGAAGAAGGTGGACGAGAAAGAACGCGAGTGGCTGGCGGGACCGGATGGCGCGGTGAGTTGAGTCGTTCGCGCGAGCTGATCGGCCATCGCGGTGCGCCGCGCGAGCGCCCGGAGAATACGCTGTCATCCTTTCTCCGGGCGCTCGATTTGGGCGCTGATGCCGTCGAGCTCGACGTTCACGCGACGCGCGACGGCGTCGTCGTCGTTCATCACGATTTCACGCCGCGGGCGGTATCGAGCGTCCCCGCGCTGCGAGACCGTCCCATCGCCGAGCTCACCGCCGAGGAGCTCGCGACGTTCGACGTGGCTGGCGAACACATTCCCACCCTCACGCAGGTGTTGGAGGCGATCAGCCCCCACGCCACCGTGTATGTCGAGATCAAGGGACGCGGGATCGAGAAGGCGGTCGTCTCCACCATCGCTCGCGCCGCGCCGGGGCGGGACGTTCCGGTGCACTCCTTCGATCACCGGGCGGTCACGCGGGCACGGGCCGTGGACGGAAACATCATCGGCGGGATCCTGCTCACGTCGTATCTGATCGATCCCGCGGGCGCCATGCGCGCCGCCGGCGCACGCGATTACTGGCAGGAATGGACGATGATCGACGAAGACCTCATCGAGGCGGTCCATCGCGCACGAGGCCGCGTCATTGCCTGGACGGTCAACGACGCGGAGACCGCGCGCCGCCTAACGTCTATGGGTGTCGATGGCATCTGCACCGATGTCCTCCAAGTCGTGGGTCCCGCGCTGGCGAGCACGACATGACGATTCGTCGCGTCGCCGTCATCGGCGCGGGAACTATGGGGCACGGCATCGCCTACGTCGCTGTCGCGGCTGGCTACGAAGTGCACCTGGCCGACGCCGACGCCGCAACGCTGACGACGGGTGTTCGGCGGATCGGCGAGGCCTTCGACAAGGCGATCGAGCGCGGGAAGGCGACACCGGAGTCCCGTGACGCCGCGCTCCGCCACCTGGTCGCGTCGTCCGGGGCGCACGAGGCCGCAACGGGGGCGGACATCGTGATCGAGGCTGTTCCGGAGCGGCTCGAGCTGAAGCGGACGATCTTCCGGGATCTCGAGCGGGTCGTGTCACCCGAGACGATCCTCGGCACCAACACCTCGTCGCTGTCGATCACGCGCATCGCCGAGGGCCTCGCGCACCCGCAGCGCGTCATTGGGCTGCACTTCTTCAATCCCGTGCCGGTGATGAAGCTGCTCGAGATCGTTCGAGGCGAGCGCACGACCGACGCGGTCGTGACCGTGGCGCGTGAGCTGGCCACGTCGCTCGGGAAGACGGCGATCGTCGTGCGTGACACACCGGGATTCGCGACCAGCAGATTGGGAGTCGTGCTGGGACTCGAGGCGATTCGCATGCTCGAGCAGGGCGTCGCCTCCGCCGAGGATATCGACCGCGCCATGGAGCTGGGATACAATCACCCAATGGGACCGTTGCGTCTCACCGACGTCGTCGGGCTCGACGTGCGCCTCGCGATCGCGGAGCACCTCCACGCGACGTTAGGCGATGACACCTATCGGCCCCCTGCCCTGCTTCGCCAACTCGTCAGCGAGGGCAAGCTGGGCAGGAAGAGCGGACGAGGATTTTACTCCTGGGAGAAGGATCGATGACCGAGCCTGAAGTCGTTCTCGTCGAACAGCGCGGGCGCGTGGCGCTCGTCACCATGAACCGTCCCGAGAAGCGCAACGCGCTCGACGGTCAAATGCGCTGCGCGTTCCTTGGCGTCATGGATCGCCTCAGACGAGACGCCAACGTTCGCGCGATCGTGATCACGGGCGCGGGCGACAAGGCGTTCGTCGCCGGTGCCGACATCGGCGAGTTCGAGGGCCGCTCGCCGGTCGACCAGTACCGCGTGATGAAGCTGCCCACGATCTTCGACGCGGTCGAGCAATCGCCGATGCCGGTGATCGCGGCGGTCAACGGCTTCTGCCTGGGCGGCGGAATGGAGCTCGCGCTCGCCTGTGATATCCGCGTCGCGTCATCGAACGCGAAGTTCGGGCAGCCCGAGGTGAATCTCGGGATCATTCCCGGCGGTGGCGGCACGCAGCGCCTCCCGCGCGTGATCGGCCTGGGTCACGCGCTGCGCCTGATTCTCACGGGCGAGATGATCACCGCCGAGCAGGCCCACACGCTCGGACTCGTCGAAGAGGTCGTACCGCCGGAGGTCCTGGTCGATCGTGCAGTCGCCATTGGCGAGCTGATCGCATCGAAGAGTCCGGTCGCCGTCGCCGCCGCGAAGGAGGCAACGCGCGCCGCGATGAGTCTCCCGCTCGACGAGGGGCTGCGTCTCGAGACAGCGCTCTTCCAGCTCTGCTTCTCGAGTGAGGACAAGGCCGAAGGGGTTCGAGCGTTTCTCGAGAAGCGCGCCGCCGACTTCAAGGGCCGATGAGGAGCGAGAGTACATCCGGAATGCGGAATGCGGAGGGACAACAAGCACGGCAAGAACGTCCGATCTCGCATTCCGCCTTCCGCATTACGGACTGTCACATCCACATCCAGCCGTGGCGCCAGCTCAAGCCAGCCGTGATGGAGACCATGCGGCGGGGCAAGGAGGATCGCTTCGACTTCCTCCTGGCGCTCATGGACGATCCGAAGCTGTTGCTTCGGATCATGGATGACGAAGGGATCGATCGCATCGGGATGGTCAACTATCCGAGCCCCGACCTGATGGGGTTCACCAACGATACGAACGACTTCGCCGCTCGTTATGCGGAAGCGGAGCCCCGGCGCCTCCTCCCGTATGGCGGTGTGCACCCTCGTTTCGCGACGGACCCGGCTGGGGAAGTCAAACGGCTCGTCGAGCTCGGCGTCCGCGTCCTCAAGATCCACCCGAACCACCAGTGCTTCCCCGCCAACGCGTACACGGAAGGCCTGGATGCGCTCGGGAAGCTCTATAAGGCGTGCGAAGCGCATGGGCTGCCGGTGATGATCCACACCGGCACGAGCATCTTCCCCGGCGCACGCAGTAAATGGGGCAACCCGATGGAGATGGACGACGTCGCGATCGACTTTCCGGATCTCCCGCTCGTGATGGCGCACGGCGGGCGCCCACTGTACATGGCGGAGGCGTTCTTCATCCTCCGCCGGCACAAGCGTGTGTGGCTGGATCTCTCGGGAATCCCGCCCAAGGGATTGCTCGGCTATTTCCCGCGCATCGCCGAGCTCGAGGCCCAGGTGCTATGGGGGACCGATTGGCCGAGCCCTGGAGTCGAGAGCATGCGGCGGAACGTCCATGATTTTCTCGGCCTTGCGCTCCCGGACAGTTTCAAGCGGGCGGCGCTCGAGACGAACCCGCTGCGGCTGCTGCCTTCCCGGTGAGATTTACTGGCTGAGTCGCGGGTTCGGGCTTAGGTTCTCCGGTCGCTAGCTCCTCCCCGCAACGAGCTTGAACTGCGTTTAACCACAGAGAACACAGAGAGCACAGAGAACGGCAAACTGCCGAACGTCAACAGCGGGAGCTTCTGCAAAAAGCCTTTGCAGTTTGCCGTTCCTCTGTGCTCTCTGTGTCCTCTGTGGTGAATGCTCTTTGGCCCACCACCTACCAACCCTCACCGAGGTGGATCGATCGTGACGCGGACCGCTCTCCTGACACTCGTAACAACCGCGCTGGCGTGCGCCTCTGGCGGCGCGACTTCTGGTGGCCCTTCGCAGGCGGCCGCGCCGGCTGACACCGGCGCTCGCGGCCCAACCGGCGACGGCGGCATCTCGGCGCCGCTCGCCGATCCCTTTCCGAGCACCTACCAGGCGCCTCCCTCTCGGCCGACCGTCATTCGCAACGTCACGATCCTCACCGCCGCGGGGCCGCGCATCGAGAACGGCGCGATCCTGCTTCGCGATGGCAAGATCGCGGCGGTGGGAGCGTCGGTCGAGGCACCGACGGACGCCATCGTCATCGACGGTGCCGGCAAGTTCGTCACTCCAGGAATCATCGATACGCACTCGCACATGGGCGTGTACGCGGCACCCGGCGTCGAGGCGAATAGTGACGGCAACGAAGCGACCAATCCCGTGACCGCGCACGTGTGGGCTGAGCATTCCGTTTGGCCGCAGGACCCACAGTTTCCGCGCGCGCTCGCTGGCGGCATCACGACGGCGCAGATCCTCCCCGGCTCGGCCAACCTGATCGGCGGGCGATCGGTGGTCCTCAAGGTCGTGCCGGCGCGAACCGTTCAGGGGATGAAATTTCCTGGCGCCAAATACGGCTTGAAGATGGCGTGCGGCGAGAACCCGAAGCGGGTGTACGCGACCCGCGGACCCTCGACGCGAATGGGGAATGTCGCCGGGTATCGCAACGCCTGGATTCAGGCGGAAGCCTATCGGCGCCGGTGGGACAAATGGCTCGCCGACAAGAAAGGCGATCCCCCGCAGCGCGATCTCGGCAATGAGACGCTCGCCGAAGTCCTGCGCGGCAACATCCTGGTGCACAATCACTGCTACCGGGCAGATGAGATGGCGCAGATGATCGACATCGCCAGGGAGTTTGGCTACAAGATCCGGTCGTTTCACCATGGCGTGGAGGCGTACAAGATCGCCGATCTGCTCGCTCGTGATTCGATCTCGGCTTCGATCTGGGCCGACTGGGGCGCGTTCAAGATGGAGGCACTCGACGCGGTGAAGGCGAACATGGCGCTCGTGCATCAGGCGGGTGCTCGCACCGTCGTGCACTCCGACGATCCCTCGGGCATTCAGCGTCTCAACCAGGAGGCCGCCAAGGGGATCGCGGCGGGGGCGGCGTTAGGCATCACGATCAGCGAGGATGAGGCCATCAAATGGCTCACGCTTCACCCCGCCTGGTCGCTGGGCCTCGACGATCGGGTTGGCTCGATCGCGGTCGGCAAGAACGCCGATATCGTCCTGTGGAGCGGCAATCCGTTCAGTGTGTACACGCGAGCCGAGCGGGTCTGGATCGACGGAGCGCAGATGTTCGATCGAAGCGATCCGAACGAGGCGTGGCGAACCGACTTCGAGCTTGGCTTCGTGCGTCGGGGGGGACAATGAGAAGGGATCATGGGGATCGAAGGGATCGAAGGGGTCGACGGGCGCTTGGTCTGGTTGCGCTGCTCATCGCAGGCGTCGCGCAGGCCCAGACAGTCGCGATCGTTGGAGGGCGTGTCTTTCCCGTCAGCGGGCCGCCGATCGAAGGCGGCACAGTCATCATTCGAGATGGCCGAATCACCGCCGTGGGTCGCGACGTCGCTGTTCCCGAGGGGGCGCAGCGCGTCGACGCGAGCGGAAAGTGGGTGACTCCCGGCATCATCAACCCGGCGACGCAGCTCGGACTCGTCGAGGTCGGCCAGGTGGGCGAGACGCGCAATGCCACCGCGCGCGGCCGGGATGAGACGCGGGTCAACGCGGCGTTCACCGTGTGGGACGGATTGAATCCTCTGTCGGTGCTGTTCGCGCCGGCGCGCAACGAGGGGATCACCACCGTCGCGGTCATGCCGGCGGGAGGTCTGGTGTCGGGGCAGGCTGCGCTCGTGGACATCGTCGATGGCGGCGTGAGCGAGATGCTCGTTCGCTCACCGATCGCGATGATCGCCCAGATCGGGAATCCGCAGGGAGCGAACGTCTCCTCCCGCGGCGAGCTGCTCCTGAGGCTTCGGGAGCTGCTGGAGGATTCGCGCGCGTATGGGCGCAGGCGGGCTGACTACGAGCGTGCGCAGACGCGAGAGTTCGCCGCGAGCCGGCTCGATCTCGAGGCGATGCAGCAGGTGCTGGCCGGTCGCGTTCCGCTGCTGGTCGTCGCCGACAAGGCGAGCGACATCGAGGCAGCGCTCCGGCTCGCGCGCGAGTACGGCCTGCGGCTGATCATCGGCAGCGGCGCCGAGGCATGGATGGTCGCCGACAAGCTCGTGGCCGCGAAAGTTCCGGTGATGGTCGGTTCGATGGTCAACATCCCCGGGAGCTTCGCGACGTTAGGTGCCCGGCAGGAGAATCCCGGGCTCCTGCGTCGCGCCGGTGTGGACGTCGCGCTCATCGGGACGGGAAGCGATCCCGACGCGTACAACGTTCGCAACATCAAGCAGGAGGCCGGAAACGCGGTCGCCTACGGGATGACGTGGGATGATGCGCTGCGTGCGATCACCCTGACTCCGGCCGAGATCTTCGGCGTTGCGGACCGGTATGGCTCACTCCAGCCAGGGCGTGTCGCGAACGTAGTCGTCTGGAGCGGGGATCCGTTCGAGCTCTCGACGAGAGTGGAGCACGTGTTCGTCCGCGGAGTGCGCTCGATGTCGCCGTCCCGACAGGACGAGCTCATGGCGCGCTACAAGACGCTACCGCCCGCGTACAGAAATCCCTGACGGGAACAGTGCGGGATACGGCCGTTACGGTGCCGTGTCCCGCGCTGGTCGTGGCTCGGCCAGCTTCCCTTCCAGGGTGTCGAGCTCTGCCTCATGAGTCGCGAGCGTCGCGCTGAGGCTCGCGTACAGCTCGGGCTCGATCTCGCGCCCCTCGGTACGCGCACGATACACCGCATACCCGAGTGCCTGCGCCGCACGATCGGCGAGCTGTCGCACACGCATGACTTCGAGCCGTAATTTCCCCTCATCGAACGCGCTCTGCGCGACCTTGCCCGCGCGATCGAGCTCGTTACGGAGCTTGTTCCAGACGGTCATTGGTCCTCCTGATCGTTGCATCCCGTACGCGATGTACGCGGGTGCCGTTTCATCTAGCAGCAGAAACAATACCCAAAAGAAAGGCGCCCTCACGACGTGAGGGCGCCAGGAGTTTGCCGACGGTCGTTTACGCCGCGGGGGTCGCTTCCGCCAGGGGGTAGACGCTGACCTTGTACCGCGTCGCGTTCTTGTGCTCGAACTTCACGACGCCATCGATGAGCGAGTAGATCGTGTAGTCAGAGCCGAGCCCGACGTTCCGTCCGGGGTGGTACTTGGTGCCGCACTGGCGAATGATGATGTTCCCCGCGCGCACGCGCTCGCCGCCGTACTTCTTCACGCCGCGGTATTTGGGATTGCTATCACGGCCGTTGCGGCTGGAGCCGACGCCTTTCTTGTGAGCCATCTTCGCCTCTCAGCCGAGCGTAATGTCGTTGATGCGGACTTCGGTGAAGCCCTGCCGATGACCTTGCTTCTTCGCGTAGTTCTTCCGGCGCTTGAACTTGAAGACGACGATCTTCTCACCGCGCCCGTGCTTGACGACTTCGGCGGTGACCTTCGCACCCGAGACGAGCGGCGCACCGGCAAAGACCTTCTTGCCATCGGAGCCGAGAAGCACTTCGTCGAAGGTGATGCTCTCGCCGGCTTCGACGTCGACGGTCGGGATGCGTAACGTTTTCCCCGGCTCGGCACGGTACTGCTTGCCGCCGGTGCGGATGATTGCGTAAGTCATGGGGCTGCTTGGAAGAACCTGAGTAACTGGTACAGTCGTAAGAACTTAGACAGTTGGCTGGCGGGAGTCAACTGCGTGGGCCAGGGGCCAAGGGGCACGCGGGCGCTCCGCGCCCGCGTCTACGCGACCGCGTACTGCCCAGTGACGTCCCGTTCCGCGCCCTTCACAACGAGCTTGAACTCGTCCGGCTTGAGCAACGGGTCGTCGCGGAGCTCCAGCCCGAAGCCCGCCTGCTTCTCCAGCTTCTTGACCAGATCGTGCTCCCGCTCGAGGACGTACATCGCGACATCGGGGTGCAGCTTCACGATCAGGTTGTCGCGCCGTCCTTCCACGGCCATGCGCTTCACCGAGCGCTCCATGCGACGCACGATCGTTTCGGGAGTGAACACACGCCCGGTGCCCTGACAGGTCGGACAGGGCTCCGTCATGTTCTGGAGGTGGCTCTGCCGAACGCGCTGGCGGGTCATCTCGATCAGGCCGAGATCGCTGACGCCGAACGCCTTGGTGCGCGCGCGATCACGGCCGAGATGCGTGCGAAGCTCCTGCAGCACCTTGTCGCGGTTCGCGCGCGTCTCCATGTCAATGAAGTCGCACACGATGATGCCGCCGATGTCGCGCAGGCGAATCTGTCGCGCCACCTCACGGGCCGCTTCGGTGTTCGTCTTCAGAATGGTCTTCTCGGGGTCGCGCTTCCCCGTGTAGCGACCGGAGTTGACATCGATCGCGACCAGTGCCTCGGTCTGCTCGATGAGGATGTAGCCACCCGAGGGGAGATCGCAGCGACGCTTGAAGAGGTCGCGAATCTCCTTCTCAATGTCGGCCTTGTCGAAGAGCGGACGCGGCTCGCTGTAGAGGTGGACTCGCTCGGACAGCTCCGGCGCGATCCCCTTCAGGTACTCCGTGATCTCGTTGTAGAGCTGCTTCGAGTCCACCGTCAGTGTGTCGACTTTCGTGCTGAACAGGTCGCGGATGATGCCGCGCGTGAGACTCGTTTCGCGGTGGATCAGCGCGGGCGCCCGGGTGAAGTGGGTCTTCTTCCGGATCCGCTTCCAGTTGCTGATCAGCGTGTTCAGCTCGCGCTTGAACGTCTCCTGGGTGGCGTCTTCCCCGACGGTCCGGACGATCACGCCGCCGGCGTCCTTCGGGAGGACCTGCTGCACCATCTCACGTAGCCGCTGGCGTTCGGCGCGATCGCCGATCTTGCGGCTGACGCCGACGCGTGACGCGAAGGGCATATAGACGAGGAAACGTCCGGCGAGGGAGATCTGCGCCGTCACACGCGGCCCTTTCGTCGAGATCGGTTCCTTGGAGATCTGGACGACGATCTCCTGGCCCCGCTTCAGCTGATCCTGGATCGGCGGGGCCTTCGCGCGGCGCGTGTCCTTCTCGTCCTCGTCGTCGCCGTTGGTGTCCTCGGGATCATCATCCTCGTCGTCCTTCTCGTCGTCGTCGGGGATGACGAGATCGGACGCATGGAGGAATGCGCTCTTTTCGGTACCGATGTTGACGAACCCTGCCTGAATCCCGGGAAGAACCGCCTCTACCTTCCCGATGTAAATGTCGCCGACCATCCGCCGCGCGTCGGGACGATCGACGAGAAGCTCGACGAGCTGATCATCCTCCAGGATGGCGACACGGGTTTCGCGTGGGTTGGCGTTGATGAGGATCTCTCGCTTCATACACACCGATGGCTCGCACCGGTCGCGGCGACTCGACGCGCGATCCGGGCGGGCGCATTCCATTGTTGGTGACGATCGCCGGAGCACGGCACGAAGCCGCGCGCATGGGGATCGTGAAATGGGTGGGGGTCTCACGGGACGTCCGAATCGTCCACGCCTTCCGCGCCTCGATGGCGCACGACGTGTCGGCGGGCGCTCGCAGGAGCGTTCCGCGGATCGTGCGGTCGAGTGTTGAACGGGAAGTCGTGCGATTCACCGCGTTCTGAGCGATAGCGCGCCCGGAGAAGTCGCTGCCGCGGAACGGTGTTTCGCGCCAGCTGGATTGCTCATCGCGAGCCGCGAGTCGCCCGGCCAGCGATGCATGTCACGTCGTGAGCGGCGTTGGTGCCGCCGCTCAAGTATAGACGCCACCGGTTGATGTTAGCAACGCCGGCAACGACTTACGCGTTCGGCCGCATGCGCAGGATGAGGTACGCGAGCACCGCGAGGAACCCCAGCGCCGCGCGCCACTCGCCGTGGCGCATGTAGAGCTGGAAGTCGAAGTCGGTGCGCTCGCCCGGAGACGGGGTGGCCGGCCTCCAGGGGGTCGGCCTCGGCACGAAGGGGGGCACGTTCCGCTCCCACTCCTCGTATGCCTCCGGGAATCGCGCGCGAATCCCCACTCGTTCGTCGCGAATCGTCGGCCCATAAATCAGCACGAAAAACGCGATGACGAACAGCAGGAGACTCCAGTGCGCAGCGATCGCGAAGCCTGCCGCGATGAGGAACGACCCGAAGTAGAGCGGGTTGCGAGTGTGTGCGTACGGGCCGGTCGTCGCGAGGCGGTCGTTCTTTACGATGTGCCCGGCGGCCCAGGCGCGGATGAGCAATCCGGCGAAGGCGATGCTCGCGCCGACGACGAGCGTCAGCGCCGTGGGACGCGCGACGACGAGATACCCCGCCGCGAGCAGAAACCCAAGCGGCACACGAATGCGCCGGGCGAGCTCGCGATTCAATCGGCGAGCTCTCGCAGCAGATGCCGCGCGATCACGATCCGCTGAATCTCCGACGTCCCTTCCCCGATCTCGCAGATCTTCGCGTCGCGCATCATCCGCTCGACGGGGTAGTCCCTCGTGTACCCGTAGCCACCGTGCACCTGAATCGCCCGAATGGTCGTTCGCATTGCCAGCTCGGATGCGTACAGCTTCGCGATGGCGGCCTCCTTCGAGAAAGGGTGCCCGTTCTGCGCGAGCCAGGCGGCGTGATAGACGAGGTGGGTGGCCGCCTCGATCTCCGTCGCCATGTCGGACAGTTGGAATTGCACGCCCTGGAACTCGAAGATCTGCTTCCCGAACTGACGGCGCACGGTCGCGTAGCGCAGCGCTTCGGCGAACGCGCCCTCGGCGATGCCGAGCGAAAGCGCCGCGATACCGATACGCCCCGAATCCAGAGTCCGCATGAAGTTGGTGAATCCTTCACCCTCTTCCCCGAGAAGATTCTCCGCGGGGACCTCGACATCCTCGAGGAAGAGCGCTCGGGTATCGGACGCACGCCAGCCGAGCTTCTCCTCCTTCTTCCCCGCGCGGAATCCCTTCATGGCCGGAAGCGACGGGTCATGCCCGATGCCGACCTCGCGCGCGCGCTCGAGGTCGCACGTCTCCTTGGTCAGAATGAAGGAGCTGATGCCTTTCGTGCCCTGCGAGGGATCGGTGACCGCGGTCGCGACGAAGATCTCTCCAACGCCGGCGTGGGTGATGAAGATCTTCGAGCCGTTGAGCAGGTAATACCCGTTTCGCCGCTCCGCTTTGGTGCGGGTCCCGGCGGCATCGCTTCCAGCCGACGGCTCCGTCAGGCCGAATCCACCCAGCACGCGACCGCTCGCGAGGAGCGGCACGTATCGGCGCTTCTGCGCCTCGCTGCCGAAGTTGACGATCGGCGATGTGCCGAGCGTGGTGTGCGCGGAGATCGTGATCGCGTGCGACGCGTCCACCTTCGCCATCTCGTGGATGGTGAGGATATACGCGATGTAGTCGAAGCCGGCGCCACCGAGCGTTTCGGGCCAGGGGACGCCGAGGAGTCCGAGCTCTCCCATGCGCTTCACGTTCTCCCACGGGAACTCGCCCTTTTCGTCGAAGGCACCGGCCACCGGCGCAACGTGCTCGCGAGCGAACTCGCGCACCATGTCCCGCACGGCGTAGTGCTGATCAGTGAAGTACACAGAATCGTTCATACTTTCTCGTCAGGCGGCCTCGGTTGGATCGGCGCCGCGAATGATGTCCAGGAAGCGTTTGCCATACTTGTCACGCCGCGCCGGGCCGACGCCCCGTACATCCTCCAGCGCGGCAAGCGAGGCGGGTCGACGGACCGCCATCTCCGCGAGGGTGCGGTCGGGAAAGACGACGTACGCCGGCACCTTTTCCTCGCGCGCGATGCGGCCCCGGAGCGCCTTCAGCTCCCCAAGGAGCGCGGCATCTCCCGCCCCGAGCTCGACGTCGTCGATCACCGCTCGGCGATTCCCACGCGCCACGACCTGCTCGCTCCGTTGCGTGGGCCTCCTCGTCTTCCGCGTGGCGGCCTCGAGCGCGACGTGGGTTCCCATGCAGTTGTCGCACGAGTCGCACCGCGCGCGTGCGGCCGGATCGCCGAAATATCGGAGCACGAACCCGCGCCGGCAACCAGTGGTGTACGCGTACTTCTGCATGGCATCGAGCTTCGACAGATCGGCGGCGCGCCGCCGCTCCGACGCGCGCCAGTCGATGCTGCGATCATCCAGGCGTGCGCCCGGGTGCGCCAGGCGGATACCGCTCCCCGGACGTTCCCACGCGACGAACTGCCGCGCCTGCAGGCGATCGAGGATGGCGCGCACTCCCGGCGGTCCTCCGAATCCAGGGGGCAGCCCTTTCGGCTCGACGAGCACGCCGTCGTAGAGACGTTCGCCGGCGACACGCCAGAGCGCTCGCAGGAGATCACGATCGACCCGGTCGTCATCACCGAGCTCGCGCTTGATGCGATCCGGTGAGGCGAGAAGCCTCACGAGTACGCGAGTGCTCGCGTCGCCCCCGGTACTGATGATCCCGTGATGCTCGAGCACGCGGAGCGCGGCGTCCGTCTCGCGCTCGCTCACCTTGTCACCCACCAGCTGCGGCAGCGCAGCCGGATCGAGGCGCACGGTGCCTTTCTCGTCGGCATACCGACGCAGCGTTGCATGCACCGACTCGACGAGCCGCCGTGAGGGATAGGCGCTCTTGATGAAGAACTCGTGCGTGAAACGGTCCTGGAACGCGTGCAGCAGCACGCAGGTGGATGGCAGGCCATCGCGCCCCGCTCTTCCCGCCTCCTGATAGTACGCTTCCAGCGTCCCAGGCATGGCGTGGTGCACGACGAGCCGGACGTTCGGTTTGTCGATCCCCATGCCGAACGCGTTGGTCGCGACGATCACGCGCGCCGTCTCGCTCATGAACGCGTCCTGCACGTCGCGACGGTGCGCATCGTCGAGGCCGGCATGATAGGCCACCGTCGTGATGCGCGCGCGCTCGAGAACGGTCGCGATTCGCTCGTCCGCGCGCCGTGTCGCCGCGTACACCACCGCGAGCCCGTCGTGCTCGCGCAGAGTCTGCACGAGCGCCGCATCCTTGTCGTCGTCGATACGCGTGCGGACGACGTGATAGCTCAGGTTGGTGCGGTCGAACCCGGTGATGATCGTTTCGGGTGAGCGCAGCGCGAGCTGCGTCGCGATGTCGCGCCGCACCTCGGGGGTCGCGGTCGCGGTAAGCGCGATCGTCGGCGGGCCGCCAAGCCGCTCGCGCACCGCGCGAATTCGCAGGTAGCTCGGACGGAAATCATGCCCCCACTCGCTGATGCAGTGAGACTCATCGACGGCAAGCAGTGAGATGCCGATCGCCTTGAGCCGCTCCGCGAACCCGGGAACATCGAAGCGCTCTGGGGCAACGTAGAGCATGCGAAGCTCGCCGCGCTGCGCCCGAGCCATGCGGTCGGCGACTTCGCTCGAGGTCAGCGAGGAGTTGATGAAGGCCGCCGGAAGGCCACGCGCGCGGAGCGCGTCCACCTGGTCCTTCATCAACGAGATGAGCGGAGAGACGACTACCGTCAGCGCCGGGAGCACCAGCGCGGGGACCTGATAGCAGAGCGATTTCCCTCCTCCCGTCGGCAGGATGACGAGCGTGTCCCGTCCGGCGAGGACGGAGCTCACCGCGCGCTCCTGTCCCGGCCGGAAATCCGGATAACCAAAGCGGTCGCGGAGGACCGCGCGGGCGTCGTCGAGAGCCGTGCTCGCGGTGATCGGGGTGCTCAGGGTTGGTGCGTAGTGACAGTAGACGCCGGGAGGGGCGACGTCGCATCGGCAGAACGCCGATCGGCGCTAGACGGCGCGCGCAAAGTGGCCACGAGTGAACGCTTCCCCGACGATCGCGCGGACGGGCTCGAAGCGGGGATGATGCGAACTGGCGAGGTCATCCAGCATCCGACGATAGCCGGCAATCACCTCGGCGATCGGCTCGTCAGGCACGTTGAACAGGGCGTGAATGCCCCGGATACCGGCGGCCCACAGCCGCGCCAGGTATTCGCTCCCCTCGAGCGGCCGGGAGTGGAGCAGCCGATTGCGACATGCCGTGTCGGTCGCGACGGCAAACGTATATCCCGCCGGATCCCTTAGCTGAACAGTCGGGTGCTTCTGCACGCAGAGATCGCGACAGGTGGTGGCGGCGCGCTCGTACGCCGCCGAGAGCACACAGTGCTCGATCGTCATCCCCTCCGGGCGGCCATACATCACGACGTCGAACCCATGTCCCGACCACGGGGCAACGAGCGCTTCGATTTCGCCGGCGGTAAGCTCGATCGAGGCGACGATGCGTGACGCCCCAAGCCGGAAATACTCCGCCGCGGTGTGCTGGTTGAAGCAGTTCACGGCGTAATCCGCGACGACGTCACGTCCTTCGGCCGCGAGCTCAGCCACGAGACCGAGGTGCCCCGACAACAAGGGGACATCGAGCTGAAGCCACTTCGCCAGCGTCCCGCGCTCCTCCTCACGGAGAATCGTCGGCGTGCGCAACCGGAAGCCGACGCCGCGCGCCTGGAGCTCGTCGGCGAGCGATCTCACGCGAGAGATTGGAGGGAGCGGGTGACGCAGAAACGGATCGAAGACGATCTCTGTGGCGCCCGCGGCGGCCGCCTCACGAGCGTCGGCGACGCGATACACCAAGGCGACGAGACGACCTGCCTGATCAGGCGAGCGCGGCGAATCGCCGACGACGCTACCAACCGCCGCCTCGATCGACGCTCGCCGGTCGGCGAGCCGTGCCATGGCGGCCCACGCTCGGCGATTGGAGAGCTGATCGACGGCGCTTTGCCGCATTCGGTTCAGCTCGCTCACCGGGAGGAAAAGTCCCGGCGCAAGACCGCTCATGTCGATCGCGCCCAGGACGAACGGGGTATTCCCCAATCGTCCAAGCTGATCGCGCAGCTGTCGCTCTCCGAGAGCGTGCTGCCGCGCCGGCCCGAGCTGCGTCTCGCTCCGCTCGACGACCGAATCGTTCTCAGCGGTGAAGACGACCCGAAGATGCGCGCCAGCGGAGCCGAACACACGAACGTCGAGTCGCGCCTTCGGACCTCCGTCATGATCGCCGATCGATGCGTAGCTGGCTCGCGCGCTCTCGAGGAGAGCCGCGTGTGCCGTGCGCATCACTGCCCATCCCGTCGGGACCTGGGTTGCGGTCCGAACCGCCTGCCTCACGAGACCGGCGCGGGTGGAGAGCGTCCGGACCTCCTGTACAGCGAATCCAACTGTGGCGCCACGCGCCGGCGCCGTCGGCTCGAATCCGAGTCCGTCCCCTGGAGACACCGGCGACGATACCTCGATGATCAGCTCGCCTCGCTCGTACCCCGTTACGACTCCCAGCGGCATCCCGCGGTTGTCGGGCTGGTCGCGGGTGATGTATTCGCGTCCCGCACGGCCGCCGAGCATGCCGCCGGTGAATCCGCGTGAATAGATCTGGACGAGTGGCTCCATGTCGCTCCGCGACGGATCCACCTGCTCGCCACGCTCGATGCGTTTCAGGAACTCACGATACGTCCGGGTGACCGTCGCCACGTACTCGGGCTTCTTCTTTCTCCCTTCGATCTTGAGACAGGACACGCCAAGCTCCGCCAGCGCGTCGAGGTGCTCGGCGGCCGCGAGATCCTTCGCCGAGATCAGGTAGCCCCGGTCGATCGTGTCTCCGGTCGCGGCATCGGTCAGGACGTAATCCTTACGGCAGGACTGTGCGCAGGATCCGCGATTCGCGCTTCGCTCGGAGATCATGCCCGACATGAAGCACTGGCCAGAGTACGCGATGCATAACGCGCCGTGAATGAACGACTCGAGCCCGAGCTCCGGAACGGCTTCGCGGATTCCGCGAATGTCTTCGAGCGTATTTTCGCGTGCCAGCACGACACGAGACACCCCGAGCCGCTGAAGCACGCGGGCACCGGCGGCATCGTGCACCGTCATCTGGGTCGAGCCGTGAAGCTCGAAACCCGGATAGACCTGCTGCACCAGACGGATGAGCCCGACGTCCTGCACGATGGCCGCGTCCACGCCACGGTCGATGGCCTCACCAAGAAGCATGAGCGCGTCGCCAAGCTCACCCGGCTTGAGCAGTGTGTTCAGCGTGAGATAGACGCGCGCACCGCGACCATGTGCCAGGCGGCACGCCTCCGCGACCTCGTCGAGCGTGAGCTGTGCCCCTTCATCGCGCGCATTGAACCGCTCGGCGCCGAGGTACACGGCGTCGGCGCCGTTGGCGATGGCGGCGCGAACGGCATCGAGGGAGCCGGCGGGGGCGAGGAGCTCGGGAACGCGGAGGGACATGGCGTGGAATCTAAGGGATCGAAGGGGTCGGGGGGATCGAAGGGATCCAAGGGGTGGAAAGGCGCGCCGGCTGCTTCGCAGGCCAGCGCGCTCATCAGATGAGCGAACGGCGGCGCAAGCGCCGCCGTTCGCCTTTCCACTCCGTTGACCCCTCCGATCCCTTCGATCCCTTCGACCCCGTGGGCCCCTACGCCGCCAGGTCCTTCAGCGCATCGCCGACATCTCCCTCCCGGAGACGCTTGAGCGCGCGGTCACGAAGCTGACGCACACGCTCACGCGTGACACCGAGCATCTTCCCGATTTCGTCCAGCGTGTGCTCGCGATCGCCTTCGAGCCCGAAGTAAAGGCGGAGAATCTTGGCATCGCGCGCAGGAAGCGTGGATAGCGCCCGCGCCAGCTCCTGCGAGCGGAACTGGTTCAGGACCGCGTCCTCGGTGTTCGGCATCTCCTCGACGGAGAAGCGCTCGATCAGCGATCGATCGCCGTCGGCCCCGAGAGGTGCGTCGAGGCGGATGTCGGCCGCATTGAGCGACAGGAGCGCCGAGACGATCTCCTGGGAGATGCCGGTGAGCTGCGCGACCTCGTCAGGCGTCGGCTCGCGACCGAGCTTGTCGCGAAGGAGCGCACTAGCCCGCATGACGCGCGAAAGATCGGCGGTGCGGTTGAGCGGGACGCGTACCGTGCGTCCCTGCCGCGCGAGCGACGACAGAATCGCCTGACGAATCCACCACACCGCGTACGAAATGAACTTCACGCCCTGGTCGGGGTCGAACTTCCGGGCGGCGGTGAGCAGCCCGACGTTCCCCTCACCGATCAGGTCGATGAGTGGGAGACCGCGGTTCTGGTATTTCTTGGCGACCGACACGACGAAGCGCAGATTGCGCTTCACCAATTCGTGCATCGCCTCCTGGTCCCCTTTACGGATGCGCCTCGCCAGCTCCTTCTCCTCCGCGGCGTTCAGCAAGGGATACTTGCTGGCCTCGGCGAAGTACTGGTCGAGGATGTCGCGATCGGCCTCTCCCGGGCCGATTTCGACAGGGGTGGGGCGACGGCGACGTCGTTTCGCTTCAGCCATGTTATGAGCCTCCCGGGTTGCGCTAACTCTCCCGCAACAAGCGAACCGCGGCGCCAGCAGAACAACGACGGGTTGACCGCGTCCTCATGGGGTTGGACGCTTGTCTCCCGGCGAGTCCGAAGCGCGCGGCCGGCGCCCAGCGAACCGTAGCAGTACCGCGATCAGGAGCACCGCGATACCCGATACCCGCAAGAACGAATCGTCAACGCGATAACCCCATGCCCACAGGATCAGGCCGATGACTACGAGGGCGAGCTTGACCTTGATGAGCGTAGTCATGATGCACCCCGCCGCCGCTCAATGAAACGTCTCACGCCGACGCGGAATTCTTCCGTCATTCTCGCCTCCGCGTTCGCCTGCGCGCCATGCGCGATGCCACTCTCGAAAGGTCGCCCCTCGAGCTCGTAAAACAGCTTCTTGGTACGCCGAACCGCCTCGGGAGGCGATTTCGCGATCGTGCGGCAGATGTCGTCAACGCTCGCGCCGAACGGCTCGGTCGCGATGACGCGTGTGATGAGGCCCATTCGCTCAGCCTCTGCCGCGGTGAGCGTGCGCCCGGTCAGCGCGAGATCGAACGCCTGGCGCTCCGGAACGATGCGACGCAGGATCGTCATCACCATCGCCGGCACGAAGCCGATGCGTACTTCCGGGTACGCGAACGTGGCACCCGGATGTGCGAGCACCATGTCGCACGCGGTCGCAAGCCCGGCACCTCCAGCGAGCGCTCGTCCCCGCACCGCGGCGATGACCGGGATTGGAAGCTGGCGGATCACGGTGAAGACGCGACCAAGCGCGCGCGCATCGTCGAGCTGCGCTTCGCGAGGCGCATCGATGAGCGCCTCGAGCGCCTCGAGGTCCGCGCCAGCGCAAAAGTCGTCGCCGTCGGCATCGATGACAATGACGCGGACAGAAGGATCCGCCGCGAGCTGCTCCAGTCCCTGGACGATTTCTTCCGCCATCGCCCGGTCGAGCGCGTTCTTCTTCTCCGGGCGCGCGAGCGTCACGCGTCCCACTCCCTCCGTCCGTGAAACGCGTACGCGCGTCATCCTCGGCCGGGCAGGCTGAGCCGGCGAGCCTCCTCGTCAGGCACGTCCAGCACCATTCGAAGGAGGGCCGTACTGAATACCTTCCCTTGCGCATCGGTCTTCAGCGACAGCGTGCCGCCGCCACCGAGTGCGCCGTGCAACAGGAAGTTGAGCGCATCGAGGTTAGGCAGCTCGAAGCGCTCGACACCGCCGGTGATCATTCCACGAAAGTGCGCCGCGACCCGCTCCCGCGTGAGCTCGCGAGCCAGGAGCGAGTACCACTCGCTCCGCATCGCGACCACACCCACATTGGCCGTGTCGCCCTTGTCACCCGAGCGGGCATGCGCGATGTCAACCAGCTGCACCTTCATGACGAGTAGATCTCCGCACGGGGAGTGATCTCCCTCTTGTCGATGAGCGCCGGCCAGTAGGCGACCACTTCCTCGGTCTTCGGCCGCCCGCCCGCGAATCCGGTGACACTCGGAGGGCCATTCAGCACGAGCGGGGCGATCTCGCGCGTAAACCGCTCGACCGGTGCGCGCTCGGCCGCGCGCACACCCACGCGCAGTTGCACCTCGGGCGCATCGCGTCCATCGCCCGCGAGCGTGCCGTGCGTCGCGTTCGCGCCGAGAAACTCGGTGTGAATCTCGTCGAACCGGAGGCCGAGACGCTCCAGTCGCTGCCGAAGCACGTGATCGGCCGCGCGCGCCTTGTCCATCGCGTCGGGCCAGGCATACACGAGCGTGCCGACGGCCTTGAATCCCGCTCGATAGGCGATCGACACCTTGAGCTTGTCGGTCGGGGCTTTCCCGATGATCCCGAATACGCGCACGCGGTCAGTTCCCGCGTCTTCCACCTTGATGCTGGTGAAGTCCGCGATCACATCCGGAGTGATGTACTCCCGCGGATCGCCCATTTCGTACACGAGCTGCTCGATGACCGTATGGCGTGAGATGCGGCCGCCAGTCCCCGGGTGCTTCGTGACATAGAATGTCCCGTCCGACTGTGCTTCGACGATAGGGTAACCCACGTTGGCGAGGTCAGGGATCTCCCGCCAATCGAACAGACAATTCCCTCCAGAGCACTGCGCGCCGCATTCGATGATGTGGCCCGCGATGATCCCGGCGGCGAGCCGGTTCCAATCGTCGAGCTTCCACTCGAACTCGTGAAGCAGCGGCGCCATGGTGAGCGCGGTATCGGTGGAGCGCCCGGTGATCACCACGTTCGCTCCCTTCCGGAGCGCATCGACGATCGGCGTGGCGCCGATGTACGCGTTAGCCGACAGCACGCGATCACGAACGGTGGTCAGCGGTGCGCCGGTCTCCATGTTCGCCAGTGCGTGGCCCTTCGACAGCAGCTCGTCGAGGCGCGGAAGGATGTCGTCGCCGGTTACGACACCGATTCGCACGCGGTCGCTCACGCCCTGTTTGCGCGCGGCTTCCTGAATGGCGGCGGCGCAGGCAGGGGGATTGACTCCGCCCGCGTTCGCGACCACACGCACGCCGCGATTCGCGACCGCCGGAAACACGCTCTCCATGGCACCGACGAAGTCACGCGCGTACCCCATGGATGGATCGCGCTCCTTCTGCTTCTGAAGGATCGACATCGTCACTTCCGCCAGATAGTCGAGCATGAGATAGTCGACCGGTCCGCCTTCGACCTGCCGACGCGGCGCCTCGAGCCAATCGCCCCAGAATCCCTGACCTGCCGCGACGCGCACGACGCGACTCATGCGTCCTCGCCGACGTGAGGCGGCAGCACGAACGGGCCGAGGTGCGGGCCGCGGTTGTGCAAAGAGGCGCGAAGCGCGAGCGACAACACGTCGCGAGTCTGCTCAGGGTAGATGATCGCGTCGACGTACCCGCGGGCCGCGGCGAATCGCGCATCGAGCTGGTGCTCGTAGTCGGCGCGCATCTCCTCGACGGCTTCCTCCAGCTCGGGCGGGGTCTTCCCCTTCCGCTTCGCGTTCTCCAGCGCGGGGCCGTGAACCGCTTGAATCGCCGACTCGCCTTCCATCACACCCATGCGTCCCGTCGGCCAGGTGAAGATGAAATCGGGATCGAACCCCTGCCCCGCCATGGCGTAATAGCCAGCTCCTGAAGCGTGGTTCACGGTGAGCACGAGCTTCGGCACGCGCGTCGTCGCCATCGCTTCGACGAACCGTGCCCCGGCGCGGATGATGCCTTCGTGCTCCGCCTCGGTACCAACCATGAATCCCGAGACGTCCTGCACGAAGAGCAACGGGATGCGCTGCCGGTCGCACCGGTCGATGTAGTACGCCACCTTCTCCGCGCTCTCGGCGTACACGATGCCGCCAAACCGCGGACGCTCGCCGGCCCGTCCTTTCACGAGGCCACGCTGATTGGCGATGATACCGATCGGCTGACCGTCGATGCGAGCGTCGGCGCAGATCATCTCGCGCGCCAGCGCTTCCTGAAACTCATCGAGCGCTCCGTCATCGACGATCGTCCTCAGCACGGCATGCATGTCGTACGACATGCGATGATCGCTGGGAAGCAGGTCGTACAGCGACTCGGCGTCACGCCCGTTCCTCTCGCCCTTCCCGGCAGAGCGCGCCGCGGCTTCCGGATCGCGGGGAAGCCGGTCTATCAGGTCGCGGATCTTCGCACAGCAGGCAGCGTCGTCAGGCACCTTGTAGTGCGCGACCGCACTGATTTCCGTGTGCGTGCTCGCGCCGCCGAGTCGCTCGGCATCGACGACCTGTCCGGTAGCACCTTTCACGAGATTCGGGCCGCCGAGTCCCATGAACGAGGTGCCCTCGACCATGAGGATCACGTCGGACAGCGCCGGGAGATACGCGCCACCAGCGATGCACGGGCCCATCACGGCGGCGATCTGCGGCACGTGAAGATACCGCCGCATGATCGAGTTGTAGTAGAAGATGCGGCTCGCGCCGTACTGGCCGGGAAAGACACCGCCCTGATACGGGAGGTTCACCCCTGCGGAGTCGACGAGGTAGATGATGGGGATGCGGCACCGCATCGCAATCTCCTGCGCACGCAGGATCTTCTTGATCGTCTCCGGCCACCAGGAGCCGGCCTTCACCGTCGCGTCGTTGGCGACGATCACGACCTCCCTGCCGCTCACGGTGCTCAGCGTCGTGACGACGCCGGCGCCCGGAGCCTGGCCATCGTACTCGTCGTGGGCGACCAGTAGCCCGATCTCGACGAAGCTGCTACCCCGGTCGCACAACGCATCGATGCGCTCGCGCGCGGTGAGCTTTCCCTGGGAATGCTGGCGGTCGATCTTGTCGGGACCGCCGCCGAGCCGCAGCCGCGCTTCGAGCTCACGCGTCGCGTCGCTCAGCGCACGAAGCCGTGATGTCACGCGCGCGCCGGACCGGAGGACGCGCTCTCCTTCGTCTCGAACCACTCGCGGATGTAGGCGATCAGGTCGGTCGTCGGCGTGCCCGGCCCGAAGAGCTTTCCGATCCCCTTACGTTGCAGCGCGTCAATGTCTTCCTTGGGGATGATGCCACCGCCGGTGAGCAGCACGTCGTCTCTGCCCATCTCCTCGAGCAGCTCGCGCACGCGTGGGAACAGCGTCATGTGGGCGCCACTGAGAATCGACAGCCCAACGACGTCCACGTCTTCCTGCACGGCGGCCGTCGCGATCATCTCCGGCGTCTGGTGCAGCCCGGTATAAATGACCTCCATACCGGCATCGCGAAGCGCCGCCGCGACGACCTTCGCGCCCCGGTCGTGACCGTCGAGGCCAGGCTTGGCTATGAGGACGCGGATCGGTCGATGCATTGGAGACGTTGAGTGGGAGCGATGCGCGCGGTCCTTTGCCCGCACGGCCGCCAAGAAGTTAGCGGCTGGCTCGCTCAAGCGGCAACCGCGCGCTCATCCGTCCTTGTGCGCCACCAGGAGCATTTCCGACGAGCGACGCGTGAGTGGCCGGTCGACCCATCCGTCGAAGGCCTGTGCGACGATCAGCCCGGCGTCCCGGCAGAGCTCTGCCAGGCGGGTCGCCGTGTACAGCCTGATGCGATGCTCGCGCTCGCCCGACGTGTCCGGGCCGCGCCAGGTCGAGCGCACGGTGAGCACGCCGGACAGCGGGTCGAAATCACGTTCGTGTGCGACGAGGGTTCCATTGCGGGTCGTCCACCAATCGCGGTGAAGAAATTTCGCCATCACCCCGTCGCGGCTCCCCCCGTGCCAGACGAGCAGACCACCCGGCTTCAACACCCGCGCAAACTCGGCGACGACGCGTGCGTCGTCACGCGGGTCGAGGAAAAATCCGAAGGACGTGAAGAGGTTGATGACGGCATCGAACCGTCCTGACCAGGCCGCGGGAAGTCGACGCATGTCAGCGCGTTTGTACCTCAGCGTGGGCCCGGTCCCGCGCTCGGCTGCCTTGGCGAGCAACTCGCGCGACAGGTCGACTCCGCGGACCACATATCCCGCCTCGGCCAGCAGGTGGGCGTGCCGCCCCTGTCCGCAGGGGACATCGAGGATGCGCGCCCCCACGGGGAGACCCATGATCTCGATGAGTCGCGCGACCTCGCGGCGATCGCTCTCGAGGGAGAAGATGGGCTCGTACTCGAGCAGGTAGTGCTCGTCGAAGTACGACGCCCACCAGGGAGAAGTCCTGGATGGGCGATCAGAAATCAGAAGAACACCGGCTCCCTGTACGCCCCGAATACCTCTTCCATGGCATGCCGGATCTCGTACAACGTGCAGTACGCGCGCGCACAGTCGAGGATGTACGGCATGAGGTTCTCGGTTCCCCGTGCCGCCGTGCGCAGGGCGTCGAGCCGGCGCGCAACGAGGTCGTTATCGCGCGACGCCCGCAGCTTCGCCATGCGGGCGCGCTGCTCGCGGTCGGCCTCCTCTCCAACGCGCAACAGCGGGATCGTCAGCCCCTGCTCGTCGGTGACGAACTCGTTCACGCCGACGATGATGCGCCGCCGCTGCTCGATCTCCCACTGCTGTCTCGCCGCGGACTCGGCGATCCGTCGCTGGAGCCACCCCGTCTCGAGCGCGCGAACGACGCCGCCCGCACGATCGATCTCCTCGAACAGCGCTTCTGCCTCGCGCTCCATTTGATCGGTGAGCGCCTCGATGTAGTACGAACCGCCCAGCGGATCGATCACGTTCGGTATGCCAGTCTCGTAGGCAAGGACCTGTTGCGTGCGGAGCGCGACCTGCACGGCACTCTCCGTCGGCAGCGCGAGCGTCTCATCCATCGAGTTCGTGTGCAGCGACTGCGTGCCGCCGAGTACCGCCGCGAGCGCCTGATAGGCGACGCGTACCACGTTGTTCATCGGCTGTTGCGCGGTGAGCGTGACGCCGGCGGTCTGGGAGTGGAACCGCATGATCCACGACCGGGGACTCTTCGCGCGGTACCGCTCCTTCATGTGGCGCGCCCAGATTCGGCGCGCGGCGCGCAGCTTGGCGATCTCCTCGAAGAAATCGTTATGGATGTCCCAGAAGAACGAGAGGCGCGGCGCGAAGTCGTCGATGTCGAGGCCGCGGGCAACGCCGCGCTCCACGTAGGTGAATCCATCGGCGAGCGTGAACGCGAGCTCCTGCGTGGCGGTCGAGCCCGCTTCGCGAATGTGATAGCCGGAGATGGAGATCGTGTTCCACAGGGGCGCGTGCCGCGCTCCCCACTCGAAGCAGTCGACGATCAAGCGCAACGCGGGCTCGATGGGGAAGCACCACGCGTGCTGCGCCATGTATTCCTTGAGGATGTCGTTCTGGATCGTTCCGCGCAGAGCGGTGGACGCGACCCCCTGCCGCTCGGCAGCCGCGATGTAAAACGCCCACAGAATGATCGCGGGGCCGTTGATGGTCATGGACGTCGAGACCTTGTCGAGGGGGATCCCCTCGAAGAGCGTCTCCATGTCCGCGAGGCTGGAGATCGCGACCCCACACTTTCCGACCTCACCTTCCGATCGCGGATGGTCGGAGTCGTAACCCATCAGTGTGGGGAAGTCGAACGCGACCGAGAGTCCGGTTTGCCCGTGCTCGAGCAGGAACTTGTAGCGTGCGTTCGTTTCGTTCGCCGTTCCAAAGCCGGCGAACTGGCGCATCGTCCACAGCTTGCCGCGATAGCCCGTGGGATGGACGCCACGCGTGAACGGAAATTCTCCTGGTACGCCGACCGTCGTCGGATCCTGGCCCATGGTGTCGAGCAACGTGTACAGCGGCGCGACCTCGTGCGTGGAGTTCATGAATCCAATGTCGCGCTTGTCACCCTTCTCGTAGCGCTGGCGCCAGGCAGCGAGTTGTTCGCGCAGCCGCTCGATCTCCTCGCGCTGCTCGCGTACGGTCTCCGACAGATCACGGATCGTGGTCATGTCCGTCCTCGGGTCAACAGGTCACCACTTTGGGCCAGCAGCGCATCGGCGGCGGCGAACGGTGTCAGCGTTCCATTCTCGAGCTCGGGGAGCTTCGCGTCGATCCAGGCGTTGGTCGCGTCGTTGTGCCAGAGCCTCGCGCGCACGCGGTCCTCCACGACCTCGACCACCCTCTCTCGAAGACGTTGCCTGCGTCGCGCGCGCAACTCGCCGGTGCGTTCAAGATAAGTGAAGTGCCGATCCACCGCCCCGATGAGGTCGGGAATCCCCTCCCCCTTCACAGCCACGATTGGCAGCACCGGGGGGGTCCATCGGTCGGTGTCGCTGGCCGCCGCGACGCGCGCCATGCGTGCCGCATTCTGAGTCTTCAGCTCGACCCCATGGTGCGCCGGAATGTTCCTGAATGCATGACCCATGCGCAGCCCGAGTGTGAGCTCGACCTCGTGCTTCAGCCGATCCGCGCCGGGCCGGTCCGCCTTGTTGATGACGAAGACGTCGGCGATCTCCATGAGGCCTGCCTTCAGCGTCTGGATTGAATCGCCCGACTCTGGAACGAGCGTAACGATGCTCGTATCCGCCATGCGGGCGATGTCGAGCTCGCTCTGTCCGACGCCAACCGTTTCGATGAGGATGCGATCGAATCCATACGCATCGAGGACATCCGCGACTTCCCGGGTCGACGCCGCCAGCCCGCCGAGGGAGCCGCGGGTGGCCATCGATCGGATGAAGACTCCGCGATCGAGTGCGACGCTCTCCATGCGAATACGGTCGCCGAGGAGCGCGCCTCCGGTGAACGGAGACGTGGGGTCCACCGCGACGATGCCGACGCTGAGCCCCGCCGCTCGATAGGCGGCCGTGAGGCCGGTCGAGATCGTGCTTTTTCCCGCGCCCGGCGGTCCGGTGAGCCCAATGCGGCGCGCGCGTCCCAGTCGCGGATGCAGCGCTCCGAGCAGCTCGTCGAATCCGGCGCGGCGGTTCTCGACGATGCTCACCGCTCGCGCGAGAGCGGCGGGGCGCCGCGCCTCGAAATCGGCGAGCAGCCGGCGAATCGGCTCGCTCAGCGCCACCGCCTCACTCCGCGGAAGGGGTTGGAAAAAAGGTGCGGGGGGAGGAAGAAGATCACCAGAAAGAAGAAGAGCGAGGCCGCGATCGATGCGCCAAGGATGAGGAGATTTTCGTGCACGATGTACGTCAAGGCACCAACGAGCGCCACCACGCAGGCGAACGCGGCGAGCATGAGCCGCCGCGTCTGACGCATGACGAACTGCTGCATCTCGATGACATCGCGAGGGTGCGCGCGCACCCGAAGCTCATCACGACCGGCGCGCCGCAGCACGTCACGCATCTCGCGGGCGACGAGTGCGATCTCGTTCACCCAGTTCTGGACGGCTTCCCGTCCGTCCGCGCCGAACATCGCCTGCATGAGCGCCGGCCGGAGCTTGCGCACGATGGGCGCGGCGAACTGCACGCCGTTGAATTCCGGATCGTAGCGGAAGCCAATGCCCTCGACGAGCGCCGCGGCACGACCGAAATACACGAGCTCGCTCGGCAGCATGATCGGCCATCGATAGAACGTATCGAGCACCTCGTTCACGATGCGCTGAATCTGGCGCGGGCGCGCGTCCGGAGTGAACGCAACCTTCATGATCGCGCGCGCCGCGTCTCGCACGGTGCCGCGATCCACTTCCGGGTCGAGGAGCCCGAGCTCGTAGAACCCGGCGATCACGCCATCCACGTCCTGGCGCACCGCCGACATCACGGTGGCGATCAGGCGAGACCGGGTTTCCTGCTCCACCCGGATGACCATCCCGAAGTCGAGGAGCACGAGCCGGCCTTCGGGATCGACGAGGAGGTTTCCGGGGTGAGGATCGGCGTGAAAGACGCCATCGACCAGCATCATCTGGACGTAGACCTCAATGATCGTCTCGATGAGCGCGTCGAGCGACACATCCCCGGAGCTGATGCGGTCGTGCAGTCGATCGATCTTCGTGCCTTCCATGAACTCGAGAACGAGCACGCGACGGCGCGTGTACGGCTCGACGATCTCCGGCACGCGAACCCGCGCATCGCCGGCGAAGTTCGTTCGAATCATCCCCGCATTCCGCGCCTCCTCGCGGAAGTCCATCTCCTCTTCGATGCGCTTGGCGAACTCGCGGACGATAGTGGTGATGGCGCGAGCATGGTGGTTCGGGAACAGCACGTTGACGAAGAAGAGAATGCGGAACGCCGCCTCGAGATCGGTTGCCACCAGCTCCTCGACGCCCGGCCGCAGCACCTTCACCACCACGTCACGATCGTCGAGCCGCGCGCGATGCACCTGCCCGAGGGATGCGGCCGCGAGCGGCTCGGGCTCGAGCATCGCGAACATTTCGCCGGCCGGACGCCCGTATTCGCGGGCGATCACCTCTTGCACCTCGCCGAGCGTAATCGGCGGCACCCGATCGGTGAGCGAGCCGATCTCGGAGAGATACGGCTCGGGAAGGATGTCCGCGCGCGATGCGAACACCTGCGCCAGCTTGATGAACGTCGGGCCGAGCTCGGCCAGGGTGGCGGTGAGGCGCCGGGCGCGCTTCTGGTGAGTCTCAGCGGAAACGCGGCGCGGCCGGCCGATCAGCACCCATCGCTTTCGATCGCGAAGAAAAGCGAGTACAAACGGGAAGAGCCGTGCGAAGACGACAAACGCGCGCACGTCAGCGAGGCAGCTCGAGCGCCACGGGAGCGCCCGCGCCCGCCGGCGTCACGAGAACGCGCACCACGCGCGCCGGCTCCGCCTCGATGATCGTCACCTCGAGGCCGGCGAGCGTAAAGCGCTCTCCGACCGTCGCCACCCGCCCGAGCGCACGAGCGAGGAGGCCTCCGATCGGGCGGTCCCCGGGAGCCTCGTCGGAAGCGGAGACGCCAAGCCGTGTCATGACATCGATGAGTGACGTGTTGGCGTCGACGATCGCCGCACGTTCGGGGGAAAGTCCGGTGGCCGGTGCTGGCTCATCATGCTCGTCGCGAATGTCGCCGACGAGCTCCTCCAGCAGATCCTCGAGTGTGACGAGCCCGGCCGTCCCACCGTACTCGTCGAGAACGATGCCGAGGTGCTGGCGCTCCCGAAGCATCTCGAAGAGCAGCTCGTTGCATCGCTTGGTCGCCGGCGCGTGAACCACCGGACGGAGCTCCGGCGCTCCCTCACCCCGAGTCTTGAGCACGTCGAACACGTGAACCATCCCGATGATCTCATCGATCGAGCCGCGGTACACGGGGACCCTGCTGTACCCTGCCTGGCCGATGAGCCGCGCCATCTCGCGAGGATGCGCTCCTTCGTCGACCGCGAAGATTCCCGTTCGAGGCGTCATCACATCGGCGACGGGCTTCTCGCCGAATCGGACGACGCCGGCGATGATCTCCGTCTCCGTGTGCTCACCGATTCCCTCGAGCTCGCCCTCGCGCAGCAAGTCCTCGATCTCGTCCTCGCGCGATTCGTCGGTCACCTCGGCGCCCGCCTGACGCGCGAACGGCCGCGCCAACGCGTGCGCCGCCCTGACGAACGGCCAGAGCGCGGTGGAGATGAACCGGAGGATGGGCATCAACGCCGGCAGCAGCCGCGAAGCGCGCCGACGTGCGATGGCGCGAGGCAGCAGCTGGCCGATCACGAGAAGGGCGAGCACGAACGTCACCGCTTCGATGGCCAGTCGACCGGGCCGGGCGTCGCTGGACAGGGCTAGCGCGACGCCAGCCAGGGCAACGAGCAGCGCTGTGACCGCGGTTCCAGCCTCGAGCAACCGCTGCTGCCGCTCGAGCGCTTCTTCATCGCCGCCGGCACCGGCCAGACGCTGGTCGATCCACCGCCGCAGCCAGATACGACCGACGGATCGCAGTGAGGTCGTTCCCGCGGTAACGGTCGCCACCGCGATCAGCGCCACGAACAGCGCGAATTCGGCGATCATCCTTCGCGCCCCGCCATCGCCTCGAGTCGCTCGAAGTACACGCGCTCGATGCGGCGCCGTGTCACCCGCTCGACGACGATTCTGAATCCGTCGAGGGTCAGCTCTTCACCGGCGCGCGGTACCCGGCCGAGCGCCTGGAAGATCAGTCCGCCGACCGTCGCGACGTCTTCGCGCTCGAAGCGATGGGCCAGCGCGGCCGACAGGTCGTCGAGTGAGACACGGCCGGAAACCCAGAACCTGCGCCCCTCCTGCTCCTCGATAGGCGGCTCCTCGACATCGTACTCATCGCGAATGTCGCCGACGACCTCCTCGAGAATGTCCTCGATGGTCACGAGACCGGCGGTTCCGCCGTACTCATCGACGACGATCGCGATATGCGTTCGCGTCGCGCGAAAATCGCGAAGCTGTTGCTCGATGATCTTCGACCCAGGCACGAACGTGGCCGGACGGACCAGCCCATGCCATCCGCCTTCCGGCGACCGCTTCGAGAGTACGGTGGGTAAGAGATCCTTCGCGTACAGGATGCCGACGATGTGATCGATGGTCCCGTCATAGACGGGGAGCCGCGCATGTTCCGAGCTCAACACACGCTCCATCACCTCCGACCATGGCGATCCGCGATCGATCGCGAGGATGTCCACGCGGGGGACCATGACTTCCTGCACCTCGGTGTCGCCCAGAGAGAGCACACCGCGAAGAATTGCCGGCTCATCACGCTGCGGCGGCGGCTCGCCGTTTCGCTCCGGGTCCCCTAACGACTCCGGCGACTCACGGTGCTCATCGATTTCCTCGGGGGGGAACGCGCGATACAGCCGCATCTCGGCCCGCATGCCGAGCAGGACGATCGGCGCGAAGATCGCTTCGGCGACCCGCACCATGGGGCGAAGCGTCGCGAGCATCCGCGCGCCCGCCGCCTCACCCACGGCACGCGGCGCCGTCTCGAGCAGCATCATGGTCCCGACGCCGACCAGCAATCCGCTGACGAGCGCGACCGGGAACACGGCGCGATGGATGCCGAGCGCGTACGTAACCGAGATCGCGGCCGTCAGTTGCGCGGCAATCCGCGCGAACGAGAGGGAGCGGTGAGCCCGACTCCGCGCGCCCATGCCGGCCACCGTCGGTCCCTCACCGCGCTCGCGCGGAGGCTCGAGTGCCAGCAACGCACCATCCGCCGCCGCCCAGAGCACGCCAAGGAGGGTGGCCACGACGCCGATCGCGATCGCACCAATGCTCATGCCCGGGCCGCGCCGCTGACTTTCGCCAACAGGCGCTCCTGGCGATGCCACATCGCTGACGTCACTCGAGAATCGTCCTCGGCATGATCGTATCCGAGCACGTGCAGGACGCCATGGACGATGAGCCGCGCCGTCTCCTCGCGAATCGCGATGCCATGTCGCCGAGCATTGGCCCGGGCGACATCAGGCGCGATGTAGATGTCACCCACCACCGGACCGCGGCGGTCCGACTCCGCGAACGCAAAGGAGATGACATCCGTCGCACCGCGATGTCCAAGGTGCTTGCGGTTGAGCGCCGCCATCGCGCGCGTGCCGAGAAAGGTGACCGACAGCATCGCCTCGCGAATACCCTCCGCGGCCAGTACCCGTTGCGCGATCTCACTCACCCGCGCTCGCGCCATCGGGAGCCTCACGCCGTCCGCGGACACGTGGATCGTCAGGCTCATTGCGCCGATGCGAACTCCGACGTCACGCCGCCGCTGCGAACCGGATAGTCGATACGCGAATGGTACTTACCCGTCAGTACGCGCGCGAACGCATCCTTGACGACCTCGATCTGCCGCTGCGTCAGCGGAGCGTCCCGGAGCTGCCCCTGATCGATGCGCATCCGCACGATGTGATCGATCACCTCGCGGAT
>DASTYE010000091.1:0-4504 GCA_035765135.1 Gemmatimonadaceae bacterium
TCTTCGACGATCTCGCGAGAACGGTGAACGGGATTCCCGCCGAACGCCGCACGCTTGGACGCATCTTCGCGAGCGCGCTCGTGCATCACCCGTCGCTGCTGCCGGTCGCGGCGAGGTTCTTCGTTTGAGGCGAAGGGGATCGAAGGGGATCGACGGGGTCGACGGGATCAACGGGGCGGTATGCAAACGGCGGCGCCAAGCGCCGCCGTTTGCTCATCAGATGAGCGCTGCGGCAGAGCCGCAGCGCCTTCCCGGCCCTTCGATCCCGTCGATCCCTTCAACCCCCTCGACCCCCTCGACTTAGAACTGCCTCCTCCACCCAATCACCAGCGTCCTCGCCCCTGACGCGCGGCCGGTATGCAGGAGCAGCTCGCCGGCATCGGGCGCGAGCGCGGCCTGGCCGCTGAGCACGTCGGCGCGGGCTCGGGCTCGGCGGGCGATCACACGGCCGAAGGCGTGCCCAACGAGCATCCCGGTGATCGTGTCCGAGAGCCAATGCCGCCCATCGGCGATGCGACCAAGGCCGACGCCGACCGCCAGCAGGTACAGCACCGGCTCGGCGGCGCCAAGGTCGAAGCGCTCGTTCCAGTAGGTCACGCATCCCATGATGTTGCCCGCGTGGCCTCCGTAGAAAGAGTGCTCGTTCCACGGTCCCTTCCCCAGATCGATCTTGTACTGATCGCCGTTGGCGGTGAGCGGACGCTCGCGCGAGACGATCGCGTACGAGCCGTGATGCACGAGGATGCTCGCCTGCTGCGTGCTCGCGCACCCCATCCCCGCGTCGCGGAGGTTGCGTGAGTCGAACGCGAACCCCAGGAGATACAGCACGCCCGAGATCGGCTGCAGCCGCTTCCCGCTTCCCAGGTTGAACAGCTCCAGATTGTGGTCCTCGCGAAACGGCTCGAGCCCACGCATGAACATCGAGTTCGGATGGCGAGTCATGGCGCGATCGACGTCATCATCGATGAGCAGTGACGCGCCAACGAGCGCGGCGCTGGCCGCGAACGTCGCCCATTCATCGCCATCAGCGTGCAACGGTGACGTCCAGACGTGGAGAATGTCGCGCACGCCGTGCTCGAAGTCCTTCCCGATGGTCTTGAATGTCCGTTGCGCGTGCGCGGACGGGGCAGCGATTACCGCGCACACGATCGATACAATCAACACGCTCAGTCTTCGACGCACGCATCGCTCCGTAAAGGGGGCACGGAGCCGTTCAAGGCAAGAGGTGCGCCGCGTCGCGGCGTCGCACGGCGGGCGTGATGCCCCTTACGCGCGCTCCACCCGATCCTCGCGCGCGCCTCGACGCCACAGCGACGTCCCGATCGATGCGCGATTGGCGATCGTGGCGACCCCTCGCTCGACGACTCGTAGCGGCCCCGCGCCCGGCATCGAAGGCGACCACATGTAGACCGGCAGACGGAAGACGGCCATCGCGTCTCCCGCCCAGCGGCTACTGAGCGTGAAGCCGATATCGTAGCCGGCGGCACGTGCGAGCTCGTGCTCTCGCGCCTCGGACGCGCCGAACGGATAGCTCACCGCGCGTGGGGCGTCATCGAGGGCGCTGGCGATATCCGCCCGGGAGTCGCTCAGCTCGCGCGCGACACTCGCGGCGTCGAGCCACGTCAGGCGCGGATGCGTGAGCGTGTGCGACGCGAACGTGATGCCGCGCGCTTGCCAGCGTCGCATGTCGCGCCAGGCCAGATGCGCGAAGCGACGCCCGCCGTACGCGACATCCCATCGGTTCAATCGACCGGCGAAGGCAGTGATGACGAAACACGTGGCGACGAATCCGTGCGCCTCGAGAATCGGAAAGGCGTGCTCCCGGAGCGCCCGGTACCCATCATCGAACGTGATCGCGATCTCGTTCGACGCGACCGGGCGCTCGCCACGCACGCAGGCGACGACCTCGTCGAGGCTCAGCGTGCGAAGGCCCTCCGCCGCCATCCGCTCGATCTGCCTGGCGAAGCGTCGCGGGGAGAGCCGGGTGACGCCGAGCTCGCATCGCCGATCCACCTTGTGATAGCACAGGATCCGCGGCAGCGACGGCGGCACTGCGGAGCGATGCTCTCCCACGAAGCCTCAGGCGATCGCCTTGTTCACGTCGACCGATTGGAGCCCGAACGCCTCCGCTACCGCCGGATACACGACCTTGCCGTCGATCATGTTCAGCCCTTTGCGCAACGCGGCGTTGTCGCGGACTGCCTGCTTCCATCCCTTGTTCGCCAGCTGCAACGCGTACGGCAACGTCGCGTTGGTCAGCGCGAGTGTCGACGTGCGAGGCACGGCGCCCGGCATGTTCGCCACACCGTAGTGAATGACGCCATCGATCACGTAGGTCGGATTCTCGTGCGTCGTCGGCTTGATCGTCTCCACGCAGCCGCCCTGGTCTACGGCCACATCGACGATGACGCTCCCCGGCTGCATCTTCTTCAGATCCTCGCGCCTGACGAGTGAGGGGGCCTTTGCCCCGGGAATCAGCACGGCCCCCACCACCAGGTCCGCGGTCTGGATTTGCTCCAGGATGGCGAAGCGATTCGAGTGCAGGAGCGACACATTGGCGGGCATGACGTCCGACAGATACCGCAGGCGCTCGAGCGAAATGTCGAGGATCACCACCTGCGCGCCCATCCCGGCCGCCATCTTGGCCGCGTTGATCCCGACGATCCCGCCGCCAAGGATGACGACACGCGCCGGCAACACGCCCGGCACGCCGCCTAACAACACGCCGCGCCCGCCATACAGCTTCTCCAGATACTTCGCTCCTTCCTGCACCGCCATCCGCCCGGCGACCTCCGACATCGGCGTCAGGAGCGGTAGCTCACGCGACGGCAGCTCCACCGTCTCGTACGCGATGCACACCGCGCCGCTGTCGATGTGGGCACGCGTCAGCGCCTCGTCGGCCGCGAAGTGAAAGTAGGTGAAGATCGTCTGCCCTCGCCGCATGCGCGGCCATTCCGACGTGATCGGCTCCTTGACCTTCATGATCATGTCGGCCTCGCGCCAGACGGCATCGGCCTCGGGCGCGATGCGCGCGCCGGCCTTCGTGTACAGCTCGTCGCTGAAGCCGCTTCCCTCACCCGCGCCCCGCTCGACCATGACCGAGTGTCCCGCGGCGACAAGCGCCTCCGCGCCCGCCGGCACGAGCGCCACGCGGTTCTCGTTGGTCTTGATCTCCTTCGGAACCCCGATCTTCATACGTGTCGAATGGATTGAGAGACGGACGAACGTCTATTGAATCGCTTTTGGCCCGAGACTCACCACGGTCTGGGCGTCGGGTGAGAAATATTCACGGCACACCGTGCGCACCTGCTCTTCGGTGATGGCGTCGATCTCGGCGAGGAGCTGGTCGAGCGTCTTGTAGGGCTCGCCGTAGAGATCCACGCCCGCGGCACGATACATCCGCGCCGACACGCTCTCCAGAGAGAGCGTGCTCTGCCCCTTCAGCTGGCTCTTCCCGGACTCGATCTCCGAAGCGCTCAGTCCCGCCTCGGCCACGCGCGCCAGCTCCTCCCGGATCGCGGTCGCCGCCTCCGCCGCCGTCTCGGGCGCCGTCCCCACGTACACGCCGTGCACGCCCGTGTCCGCGTGAAACGACTGGAAGGTGTATACCGAGTAGGCGAGCCCAAGCTCCTCGCGCACCCGCTGGAAGAGCCGCGAGCTCATTCCCGCCCCGAGGACCGTGCTCACGAGCACCGCCGCGTATCGAAGGGGATGCCCGTGGGCCATCGCCGGCGAGCCGAAGACGATGTGCGTCTGTGCGGCCTCCTTCGCCACGTGGCGGTAGCTGGGGGGCGCGGGCACCGGAGCCGGCGCCGAAAGCGGCGTTTCGTCGCCGCGCGGCACGCCCGCCCATCCCGTCCTCTCGAGCGTCTCGAGCAGCCGGTCATGGTGAACGTTGCCGGCCGCCGCGAGGATCAGCTGCGGTGGATGATACGCCCGTTCATGCAGCTCCCGCAGCTCGCGAACGCCGAGTGCCGACACCGTGTCGCGTGTCCCGAGGATCGAGTAGCCGTACGGGTGCTGCCCCCACAACGACTCGTTATGCAGCTCGAAGACGAGGTCGTCGGGCGTGTCCTCGACCATGCTGATCTCCTCGAGGACGACACGCCGCTCCAGCTTCAGATCCTCGGCGCGCAGCAGCGGGCGGAAGACGAGATCGGCGATGACGTCGGCAGCGTGCTCGAGATGCTCATCGAGCACTCGCGCCTGGTAGGACGTGTGCTCGCGTGCCGTGTAGGCGTCGAGCGCGCCGCCGAGCGTCTCGAGGGAGAGCGCGATGTCCTTCGCGCTGCGGGTCGGCGTCCCCTTGAACACCATGTGCTCGAGGAGATGCGACACGCCCATGCGGTCGCGCGGCTCGTGTACGGAGGCGGCGCGCACCCAGGCCCCGAATGCGATCGACCGTACTCCCGGCATGTGCTCGGAGAGTACGGTCAACCCGTTAGGCAGGACAGTCCGGTGGAGCGCGCCCTCCGTGTCGAAGGGCTCGCGGCTCACCGACGCG
>DASTYE010000092.1:0-6973 GCA_035765135.1 Gemmatimonadaceae bacterium
ACGGCGAACGAGGTGACGGCGACCTGTCCGGTTCCTTGACGTCCGCGGCGTGCGCCGGGCCACGGGAAGAACGTCAGGATGCTGCCGGGATTCCCGACATCATCGCCGTAGTAGAAATGATACGTCTGCGGATCGTCGAAATTCACCGTGCGCTTCACGAGCCTCAGCCCGAGCATCCCGGCATAGAAGTCGAGATTGCGCTGCGGATCACTGGCGATGGCGGTGACGTGATGAATGCCGAGCGTGGTGCTCATCTCGAAGACTCCAGACCTTCGCGCACGATGGCGAGCATGTCGATGAGCGCTCTCAGCTGCGTCTTGCCGAGCTGGCGAAAGCAGCTCTCGTGGGTCGCGTACACCGCATCCTCGAGCTCCTCGAGGAGCCTCAGTCCCTTCGACGTGATCCGCGTGGACACCAGCCGCCGATCCTCGGAATCGCGCGCGCGCGCCACGAGCTTCGCGTCCTCCATGCGATCGAGCAGACGCGTGACGTCGGGCATCTTCGTCAGCATGCGATCGCGAAGATCGTTCCGACAGAGTCCGCGCGGCTCGGCACCGCGCAGAATGCGCAGCACGTTGTACTGTGTCGCCGTCACGTCGAACGGCTTGAGAAGCTGCTCGATGGCGTCGGTGAGCAGCGAGCCGGTGCGCACGATGCTGAGGTGAGCCTCCTGCTCGAGGCTCACGAATGGCTTTTGCTGGCGCAGCTCTTCGCGGAGTGTCGAGGTCATGCCCCGCAATCTACGTGTTATAACACTCACCGTCAACCGCTACTGCCGTTCCCCCGACCACGGGCCCCCGATCGCGATCTCCAGAAGCTCCGACGCGCGCGCGTGGTCGTCGGAATCGACGACGGCGATGAGGCGACCGCGCTCGCGCGGATCAAGTGCTACACCCTCGACTTTCCCGGTGAACGGCTGTCCGGTCTCGTCGATCAGCGCGGTCCAGCGCGCCGTGAGCCCGCCTGGCTCGATCACGCCGATCACCGAACCGGAGATCGCGCCATCGCGCGTCGCGTCGGGGGACGCCTCGGCCGCGGCGGCGTACAGGACGGAGTCGCCCCAACCTCGTGCGGCGTCCGTGAACCCCAGCGGAACGGCATTGAGCGCCCCGAGGGCGTACTGGGTGATCGCGCGCGGCGCCGGCGGCGCGACGGCCGCTGGATTCTCCAGGTAGCTTGCCAACTCCAGCCACGGGAGGTCACAGCTCGCGTTCACGGGCACGACGTCGCCCTTTCGCGCGCCGTTGCCCCGGCCAAAGACGCGAATGGCACCGCCCACGAAGACGGCGCCCTCGATGTTGAGCTCGCTGCCCGAGAACGCCGCCGCGTCTCGCAGCTGCGCGTAGAGCGCGGCAGCCGGTCGAACGGTGACGTCTCCGGGTCCGCCGTCCTCGAGAGCGATCATGACGACGATCTCACGGGGCGCGAGCGATCCCGATCCGAAGGCCGCGAGGAGGGTACCACCCGCGTTAGGCACCACGGCCAGTGCCTCGAGGTCGAGCTTCTCCGCCTTGTTTCCCCGCGTGTCGTCGAACTGGCGCGCACCGCCCGGGCTCACCGGCAACGGAACGGAATGCGCGAGCCCCGTCGCCGAATCGACCAGCGCGAGAAAGCTCGCGTCATCCTGAATGACCGCCAGATGCGTTCCCGCCCAGACGACGCCGGAGGCCGCGCGCACGTGGGCCGGTCGGTCGTGGCGAGGGTCGGCCCCGCCCACGTATCGCATGGGGCGGCGGCGAACGATCTGGGCCCGCAGCGCGGCATCCTCCACCGCCGCGATCACGCGCGATTCACCGATGTGCATTACACACCGGACGTCGTCTTCGATCGCGCCGTCTCTCGCCGGACAACCGGCGCCACCACCGTCCCGAACAGCTCGATCGACCGCATGACCTTCGCATGCGGCATCGGCCCGACGGTCATCTGCGCGAGAAAGCGTTCGTGCCCAAACAGCTCGTGCTCGAAGAGGATCTTGTCGATGACTTCCTGCGGGCTGCCGACGAGGAGCGCGCCGGAACGCGAGCGCATGAGCTCGAACTGCTCCCGCGTCGTCGGAGCCCATCCTCGTTCCCGGCCGATTCTCGTCATACGCTCGGCGTACGATGGAAAGAACTCCTCGGCCGCCTGCTGTGAGTCGTCGGCGAGGTACAGATGTGAGTTGATGCCGACGGGGACCTGAGCGGGATCGTGACCGGCGCGCCGCAGCGATTCTCGGTAGAGATCGACGACCGGAACGAAGCGCTCGGGAGTCCCACCGATGATAGCCAGCGCCATGGGGAGGCCGAGCGTTCCGGCGCGAACGACGGACTGCGGTGTGCCTCCCACGGCGATCCAGACGGGAAGCGGGTGCTGTAGCGGGCGAGGATAGACGCCGATGCCGTTGAGCGGCGCGCGATGCGCGCCCTCCCAGCTCACGCGCTCGCTGTCGCGAAGCTCGAGCAACAGATCGAGCTTCTCGGCGAACAGATCGTCATAGTCCTCGAGATCGTAGCCGAAGAGCGGAAACGACTCGATGAACGATCCGCGTCCCGCCATGATCTCGGCGCGCCCTCCGGAGATGAGATCGAGTGTCGCGAACTCCTGGAAGACGCGAACGGGATCGTCCGAGCTGATCACGGACACCGCGCTCGTCAGGCGAATACGCTTCGTGCGCTCGGCCGCTGCCGCGAGGACCACCGCCGGCGCGGAAACCACGTAATCGCGCCGGTGGTGCTCGCCGACGCCGAAGACATCGAGCCCGAGCTGGTCGGCCAGCTCGATTTCCTCGAGCAGATCGCGCAGCCGCTGCGCGCTGCTCGAGCCGTTCGAGTCGAGGCTGGTTTCAGCGAAGCTGTAGAGGCCGAGGTCCATGGCGAGGTTGTCGAGGTGGTCCAGGTGGTCGAGGTGGTCGAGGTGGTCGAGGTGGTCGAGGCCAGGAGGTCGTCGAGGTAGTCAAGGTAGTCGAGGTAGTCGAGGTCTTAGTCTTTGGCGATGACGTTACCTCGATCACCTCGACGACCTTGACGACCTGGACGACCTTTGTCGTCGACGACCTCGACTACCTCGATGACCTCGCCGTTATGCGAAGCGCAGTGCCCCACGGGTCGGCGGTGACGATCTCGGAACCGAGCTTCTCCACACGGTATCCAGCGCCCTCGAGCGACTGGGCAGATTCGTCCACGTCTCGCGGCGACGGAAGCAGGATCGTCCACTCGAGCAATCGGGCATCGGCCTCGGTCGCCGGCGCGGCACCGGCGGCCCATGTGTTTGTCCCGACGTGGTGATGGTATCCGCCGGCCGAGAGAAACAGGGCGCCGGGATAATTCACGGCGACCTTGTCGAGCCCGAGACCGGCGTGGTAGAAGGCCTCCGCCTTGTCGATGTCACTGACGTGAAGATGCACGTGTCCGATGCGCGTTCCCTTCGGCGCGCCCGTCCACGGCGCGCCGCCTCCGGCGCGGATGACGCCCTCAGCATCCAGCGGCAACGTCGTCATCGCGATCGAAGATCCGTCCCTGCGCCACTCGCTGCGGGGGCGATCGGCGTACACCTCGATGCCGAGCCCGTCGGGGTCGTTGAGATACACCGCTTCGCTGACGAGGTGATCGGACGCGCCGGCGTACTCACCGATTGCGGCCAGGTGCGAGAGGAATCTCCCGAGAGCGGCGCGATCCGGCAGAAGAATCGCGAAGTGAAAGAGGCCGAGACGGCCGCGGCGGGGGATGGGGTTCGCACCAGCACGCTCCCGCAGCTCCACCACCGGAGTGTCGTCATCGCGAGGGGCAAGCAGCGCCGACGATGAGGTTCGCTCGGCCGTGCGCAGCCCGATGACTCGCTCATAGTAGGCGATCGAGCGCTTCAGATCGGCGATTTGCAGGCGAACCGGGCCGAGTCGCATCGTGCCGGGAAGGCGGTACGCCGGCGGCGCAATCGTAAAGGACGTCTCCCCGGATGTGGGAGCCGTCATGTCACGCGTCCGTATGCCTCGCCGGTCGCCCCAGCGCGCCGCGCCGCGATCGTGCCATCGATGCTCATCGCGCCCGCCCCCGCGAGTACCAGCGCAAGGCATGCGACGCAAAGAGCGATCTCATACTCCGCGCCGCTGGGCATGAAGAAGCCGCCGGCGATGCGGACGAACACGATCGCGCCGAGCATGTCGATGGCGAGCCCGAGCGCGGCGAGCCTCGTGAGGAATCCGAGAATCAGCGCGAGGCCTCCGACGAGCTCCAGCGTCGCGACCATCGGCGCGGTGATGCTCGGTGCCGGGACTCCCATTTGCCCGAATGCCGCGGTCGCGCCGGCCAGTCCAAAAATGAAGAACTTCTGATAGCCGTGGGCGAGGAAGACCACGCCGACGATGACGCGAACCAGCGCGATTCCGAGGCTCAGCTGGCGGGGAGTGCCTGGGCCGAGGAGCGACATGGTTGATTCCCCGAGTGAAGGTGAAGATCAAACGCGCCTCGCCGCCACGCGCGTTCCTGCAGGATCGCAGCCACCGGAGTACGAAAAGCGAAATCCTCTGCAACCAGACGCGGCGTTGACACCGTCCAGGAACCTACACACGTTGCAGTGAATTCACCTGGAAATGCTCACTACCGCGCTGAACGAGCTGATCGTCGCGATTCAGCACCGACTCGCCGACCAACTGCCGGGGGCCGACCAGAACGGTTGGCTCTCCGGACGTCAGATGAGCATCACGCCGCTCGATCAACAGACCATCGAGCTCGTCTTTCACGGCGTGCCTCAGGTGAGCGAAGCCGAGGTGCGGGCGGTGCGCCGAGCGCTGGAGATTCCGACCTTCTGCTCCGTCATGCCGGAAAGCGCCGGCACGCTCCGCGTCACGTTTCTCTGTCACGTGCCGTAACCCCGGCGCGCCAAGGCCGAGCGACGCGCGCTCTCGAGGGCACGCGCGCTTGCCAGATCGGGTGCCACGGCGCTATCTAATCCCAAATCCGCCGTACAGAGCGCATGTGCTCGCGCGCTCTTTCCCGCCTGGCTCGCCGACCCGCAACTCCCGTCGTTCATTCCACCGCCTCACTCGATGAGTGAGACCGCATCAGCGATCGCGGCACGTTTGAGAGCTTCGGGGTATGATTGGCTCGAGGACGTCCGTGCCCTGAACCGTCCCACGCTCGTCATCTCGGAAAGCCAGACCCGCTTCCGGTCACCATCTCCCGGAAGCTTGTGACAAACCTGCCGAGGGCTTCGCTGGCGCTCATACCAGGCGCTGGTCACCTGCCCTTTCTGGAGACACCAGACCGCTTCCTCGTACTGGTCGAGACGTTCCTCGCCGGCCTCTAACGGCCACCTATCCCGCCTTTGGTATCCCGCCATGAAGCGCTTCGAGCTGGTTCTGCTATCAATCGTCATAGGAATGATTGGCTTCGTGGCCACGCAGGCGATCTCAGCCTCGCGTGTCACGGCGACGACAGACAGCGCGGAGCTCGAGCTCACGATGGTCGAGCGGCCCGCGAAGCTGGCCCGCCCGGCCCGGAAAACGGGGCTGGCCGCCGCGGTTGCGGGAGAGGTGACGTCGGCAGAGCCACGCGACAACGATGACATCTGGCGCCGGATTCGCGAGGGAAGCGCCGGCACGTACATCAACGAGATACTCGTTGAGCGGGACTCATCGCTCGCCAGGTGGCCGGAACGGCGGGTGAACCCGCTGCGCGTGTGGGTCGGCAATGGTGACGGCCTGCGGGATTGGGACTCGACACATGTGCGACGGGTGCGCGACGCCTTCGAAGAGTGGTCGGCGGTCGGCGTCCCCGTGCGCTTCACCTTCGTGACCGACTCGGCGGACGCGGACATCCACGTCACGTGGACGGAGCAGTTCAGCGACGCCATCAGTGGGAAGACCCTGTGGGCGCGCGACCGGCACTGGTGGATCGTCAACGGAACGATCACGATCGCTCTGCACCACAACCGCGGTGAGGTGCTCGACGGCAGCGCGGTCAAGGCGATCGCGCTCCACGAGGTCGGTCACCTGCTCGGACTCGACCACACGGTGGACACGACGAACATCATGACGCCAAAGGTCCGTGTTCGTGCGCTGTCGGAAGCCGATCGCGCGACGCTTCGGTTGCTCTATTCGCTCCCGCCAGGGTCACTGAAGTCCTGAGAACCAAACGAGGAACAACGATGAACGAGGAGTGAGGAATTCGATTTCCTCACTCCTCTTCGTTTCTCCTCGTTCGGTTTTTGCACGTTCGCGGCGGTCATGGACGAGCATCATGACGTCGCCATCGTCGGTGGCGGCCCGGCCGGGCTCACCGCGGCGCTGTTTCTCGCGCGCTACCTACACACGGTCGTGCTCATCGACTCCCGCGATCCGCGAAACTGGGAAGCGCGCGGCATTCACGGCTATCTGGGGCTCCACGGGATCACACCGCCCGAGCTTCGTGAGCGTGGCCGCAAGGAGGCCGCGCGGTATGGCGCGGAGCTGGTCGACGGTTGTGTCAGCACGGTGCAGCGGGAAGAAGAGGATCGTTTCATTACGTCGCTCGAGAACGGTCGAACGTTCACGTCGCGACGCTTGATGCTGGCGATCGGCATCAAGGATGTGTGGCCGGCCATAGCAGGGTTGGACCAGTGCTACGGGCAGACGGTGCATCACTGCCCCGACTGTGACGGCTACGAGGCGCGGGACAGGCGCACGGTGGTCATCGCATCGGGAAGGAGCGCCGTCGGCATGGCGCTCTCGCTCACGACGTGGACGCGCGACATCGTGATCTGCACGAACGGGAAGCCGGCCGGCATCGAGCCGCGCGAGCGCAGCAAGCTCGACGTGCTCAGGATCCCGGTTCTCGAACAAGCGGTGCGGCACATCGAAGCGGACGGCCCGGAGGTGCGTGCGCTCGCGCTCGCGGACGGCACGCAGCTGGAGTGTGACCGCATCTTTTTCTCGATTGGCCATTACCCGGCGGATGATCTTGGCGTGCAGCTGGGGTGCAAGCGGGATGAAGAGGGCCTGATCGTCGTCGACGACAAGTGC
>DASTYE010000093.1:0-22679 GCA_035765135.1 Gemmatimonadaceae bacterium
ATGACCCGGGGAAGCACCTCGGAGATCAAGGCGGATGCGCGCAAGTTGCGGGCGACGCAGGAGCAGGAGCAGAAGCAGATGATGGACATGCTGCGGACTTCGTACGGCGACGAGCTTCAGCCGCACATGATGCCGAGCAACATGGCGATGCACGATAGCCTTCAGCAGCACCTGGGCGATGCCTTCGACCGCACCTTCTACGAGATGGTGGTCAAGCATCACCGCGAAGGGATTCGCATGATGGATGAGTTCGGTCCGCGGGTGCGGCGCCCCGAGGTGAAGCGGATGCTGGAGGAGATGCGCAACAACCAGCTGCGGGAAATCAGCGATCTGGAAGAGAAGCCGCGTTAGGCGGCATCACGAGACGAGGGCGCCGTGTCGCGACTCGGACATGGCGCCCTCGTTGTGTGTCGACCGCCTGCAGCTACGCCGCTCGTGCTCTCTCCGGCACTACCTCACGGGGCTCGGATCGTCCTTGACGCGCATCGACGCTCACCGGTCCTGCCCCGCGCGCCGCCAGGAAGAGGAAGATGAACATGTACAGGAGCGCGAGCTCGCCGCCGTTCTCGATGGGGGCCGCGCCCTGCGGCAGGTGAGCGCGGATGTACGCGATGATCATCTCCACCGCGAGGATCATCGCCACGGGACGGACGAACAGTCCGAGCACGAGCAGCAGCCCACCACCGAGCTCGAGGATGCCGGCGAGACCCATGAGCGACGCGAGTGGTGCCGTCGCGCCGGGGGTACCTCCGAATCCGCCGAGCATTCCGAAGAGCTTTTGCAGACCGTGCTGCATGAAGAGAAGGCCAGCGCCGATCCGGAGGATCGCAACCGCTGACGGAGTGAACTTCCAGGCGCGTGCGGTCAGTGATTTCTCCGGTACACCCGCGCGAATTGGAGTGGCCATGGTCAAACGCCTCGGGCAGGGGTTTCTCGACTCCCCGCCCCCGCCCGGCGGGGGCGGGCTCGTGGACAATCAGCGATTTTCTGCCAGAGGCGCGCCATCGTACGGCGGGCCCGTCGACTATTCGCGCGCCTCACTACCGCATAAGCCACCGCCATCTTCACCCGACAGATTCTCAAAAACGCTTCGTGCAGTTGCCCTTAGTCCGTGATCATCCGTGGTAAAGCTGGTGCCGTTCAGGTCCAGTACTCAGGCACCGTCTCCGAGTCGCCGGTGTCGCTCGACCACATCGATGGCGTCGCGCAAGCGGCCGAGATACTGCGCCACCGTTTCATCGTCACCACGTCGCGGCAGGACGAAGTGTGCATCGTCCGGCTGAAAGGGCCCCTCGACTCCGGGCTCGTCCACCATCAGATCGCCGCCTTTCAGCTGAACCGCGCGCTCGAATTGCTCGACCGTCTCGAGAAGGCTCACGAGTCCTTCGTCGGATTCCTCGCCGGTGAGTGTCACGCCGACGCGCGCAAGGCGCGCCGCGATCTTGCTGCCCACCCGCTGCCGCTCAGCGCGCCTGGTTTCATCCTCGCCCGTTCCGTCTCGATCCGCGCGACTCATGGCCTCCTCCTCGTGATCGTCGTCACCCCCGCACTCTCGATCCTGGCGCAAGCCTGATACCGCGCGCGCGCACGGGGGCCTAACGGCGGCCGCGCACACTGATTCATCGAAAGATCCGTGGGACGTTGGGCAGCCGGAGCGCCCAGGGGCCCGCGCCTTGCCGCGTCAGCACGTGCAGCTCACCGCAGAACAGGAGGCAGTGCATGACACACCGTGATAACCCCGACGCCGGTCTCGCCGGCAATCGCGAGTCCATTGGCACGAGCGACTGGACCAACGAGGAAGCGTATTGGCGGACGAGCTACACATCGCGCCCCTACGCACGCGCGGACCGTGGCTTCGACTACTACCGCCCCGGATACCGCTACGGCTTCGAGTCGGCGAACCGCTACAAGGGTCGCAACTGGAACGACGTCGAAGGCGATCTCCGCAGTGGCTGGGATCGGTACGAGCACCGCGCGCAGTCCACGTGGGAGAACGTGAAGGATGCCGTTCGTGATGCCTGGGATCGGGTCACCGGGAAAGGCCCCGACCGCCAGGCCGGTGAAATCACCTCGCGTCCCACTTACTGAGTCCGTTCGAGCAATCCCGCCTGGGCGGCCGCTGGCCGCCCCAGGCGATGCCCGCCGTCCGGAATTCCACTACACTTATGACGTAGAAACAGGCCATGCGCTGCCCTGCGCCGCCGTACATATTCGGCGGGCATGACCTACCGACCGAACCCGAATAGGGTTCGTCCGACGGAGGCGGCCGGGTGACAGAGAGAGCACTGAACGAGGTGCAGTCGCACGTGGCCGAGTATCCCGCGACCACGCAACGGGCGGAGGAGTCCGACCCCGCGGAGCGGTTGTTCGCCGGCCCCGGGGAGATGCGGGCGCTCTGCCGCTCGTTCGACTGGTCGAAGACGCCGCTGGGTCCGGTCGCGACCTGGCCGCTGAGTCTCCGCACGACCGTCGCGACGTTGCTCGCATCCCGCCACCCCATGTTCCTCTTTTGGGGACCTGAGCTCGTTCAGTTCTACAACGATGCCTACCGTCCCAGTCTCGCCGAGGGCGGGCGTCATCCACGAGCGCTCGGCATGCGGGGCAACGAGTTCTGGACCGACATCTGGCACATCATCGGGCCGCAGATCGCTCAGGTCCTGGCAGGTGGCGAGGCGACCTGGCATCAGGACCACCTCGTGCCGATCGAACGTAACCGACGGCTGGAGGAAGTGTATTGGACGTACAGCTATGGCCCCGCATACGGTGACGATGGCGGCGTGGCTGGCGTGCTGGTGGTCTGCCAGGAGACGACCTCTCGCGTTCTCACCGAGCGCCGTCTACAGACGCTCAATCGCGAGCTCGAAGTCGAGCGATCACGACTCGCCTACGTCTTTCAGCAGGCGCCGACGTTCCTCGCCATCCTTCGCGGCTCCCCACTCTCATTTGAGCTGGTCAACGAGGCATACTATCGTCTCGTCGGACATCGCGAGCTGGTCGGCCGGCCGGTGTTCGAGGCACTCCCCGAAGCGCGGGGACAGGGGTTCGAGACGCTGCTCGCCAGCGTCGTCGAAACGGGCAAGCCGTACATCGGGAAAGAGGTCTCGGTCAAGCTCTCCCGCACTCCGGGAGCGCCGCCCGAAGAGAGAATCCTCGACTTCGTCTACTTCCCGCTCGTCGAGGCGGACGGGAGCCGGTCCGGGGTGATCGCGCACGGCGTCGACATCACCGAGCACGTCGAGGCCAGGCGTGAGATCGAGCGCCTCCTCATCGAGAGCGAGCGCGCCCGACACGAGGCGGAGGCGGCCCGCGCGGAAGCGGATGCCGCGAATCGCTCCAAGGGGGAGTTTCTCGCCGTCATGTCGCACGAGCTGCGGACGCCCCTCAACGCGATTGGGGGATACGCGGAGCTCATGGAGCTCGGCATCCGCGGTCCCATCACCGAGCAGCAGCGCGCCGATCTCGAGCGAATTCAGCAGAGCCAGAAGCACCTGCTCGGGCTGATCAACCAGGTGCTCAACTACACCCGCGTCGAGACCGGGGCGGTCACCTATACGATCGAAGACGTTCGGGTGTGCGAGGTGTTGGCGACAGCCGAGGCGCTCGTTGCACCGCAGGTGCGTGCCAAGGGCCTCACCTTCGTGCTCGGCGCGGTCGACGCGAGTCTCCGCGCGCGGGTGGACAGCGACAAGCTCCAACAGATCCTGCTCAACTTGCTCGCGAACGCCATCAAGTTCACGGAGCCGGGCGGTGAGGTGACAGTGGTCTGCTCAGGGACACACGACACGGTCGCGATCTCCGTGTCCGATACCGGTCTGGGCATCGCCCCCGACAAGCTGGCGGCCGTCTTCGAGCCGTTCTTTCAGGTCGACCAACGATTCGCTCGACAGCATCAGGGAGTCGGGCTTGGGCTGGCGATCAGCCGCGATCTGGCGCGCGGGATGGGCGGAGATCTGGTGGCCGCCAGCACGCCGGGCGTCGGAAGCACCTTTACGCTCACCCTTCCCGCCATCTGAGGCCGTAACCGCGGTTCTGGGCGGTTCAGGGGTGGTCCGCTCCGTGCACCATGGGCGGCCATGGCAATATCCGCCGACTGCCCGCTCGCGGGGGTTCTGGCCGCCAGACTTCACGGTGCACGCGAGGAGCTGACCGCTCGCTGGCTCGACCGCATCGTGGCGCGCGTGTCGATCGACGCGAACCGCATATTCCCGACGCAGGATCTGCTCGACCACGTCCCGGTGCTGATCGACGGGATCGCGGCGTTCCTCCAGGACCCCGCGGATGAGATCTCGGCCGACGTCCCCGTCGTGGCCAAGGCGCGCGAGCTCGGTGAGCTGCGATACCACCAGGGCTTCGACGCGTATCAGATCTTCAAGGAGTACGAGCTGCTGGGAAGCGTGCTATTCAACTTCCTGGCGCAGCTGGTCGACGACATTGAGGAGCCGTGCACGCGTTCCGAGCTGCTGTACTGCGGACACCGCCTGTTTCGCGCGGTCACGCTGATCCAGCAAGTCACAATGATGCACTTCCTCAGCAAGTCCAACGAGCAGGTGCGCGAGCGCGAGGAGCGCTTGCGCGGATTCAACCGCATGGTGTCGCACGAGCTGAAGAATCGGGTCGGCGCCATCCAGGGTGCTCACGCACTGCTCAAGGAATCCTGGCTCGACGAGCCGGCGCGCAACCGGTTCCTGCGGATGATCGGCGAAAACGTCGAGGGGATCGAGGCCATGCTCGGAAACCTGCTCATGCTCTCTCGCCTCGAGGAGCGTGCGCGCAAGCATCATCACGTCCGACTACCGCAAGCCGTCGCGGAAGTCGTGAGGCAGCTGCGCGAGATGGCGCGCGCGCGTGGCGTCACGGTGCGCATCGCCGATGATCTCCCGGACGTCGAGGTGGACGCGGCGGTCGTCGAGCTCTGCCTGACGAACTACGTCTCGAACGGGATCAAGTATGCCGATCCGGACAAGGTCAGTCGCTGGATCGAGATTCGGGGTCGCGTGGAGGTCCGAGGCGACGGGCGCGGCGAGTCGCTCGTGGTCGACGTGCGCGACAACGGACTCGGTATTCCCGCCGATGCGCGTGACAAGCTTTTCCAGCGGTTCTTCCGCGCCCACGAGGAGACGGTGACCGGCGTCGAAGGCACGGGCCTCGGCCTGAGCATCGTGCGCGAAACGGTGGAGTCCGTGGGCGGGCGGGCGTGGGCCGATCTCAGTGCGTCGGGCGAATCGACCTTTTCATTCGCGATCCCGTTGCGGAGGCGCGCGGAGCGGCCCGAGGTCTCGGCGGCCCCCGCGACGAAGGCCGGTGCCCAACAAGCCGAACTGCATTAACCACAGAGAACACAGAGAGCACAGAGACCTGCAACGGCGGGAGTTTTTGACAGCTCCCGCCGTTGCGGTTCTCTGTGCTCTCTGTGTTCTCTGTGGTTAATGCTCTTGGCTCGTGGCGCTACGGAGTCCGGGGCTAGTCCTTGTGCCGATAAGTAATCCGCCCGCGCGTCAGATCGTACGGCGACACCTCGACCGTGACCCGGTCGCCCGCGAGAATACGGACCTTGAACTTCCGAATCCGCCCCGCCGTCGTCGCCAGCAGGCGGTGACCGTTCTGCAGATTGACGCGAAACATTGCACTGGGAAGCACGTCGGAGACGACGCCTTCCAGCTCGATGGTATCCTGTTTCATTGACCCTCCAGGGAGACAACGAGGAACGAGGAACGAGCAGTGAGGAAGTCGCCTTGATCAACTTCCTTGCTTCTCATTCCCCGTTCCTCCCGCCGTAAGTTACACCGCCGCGGCCATTCCTGCTTGGGGGCAGCGGAATCGCGGTCAAGCACGTATCTCTATGTCGGCGCCCGACCAATGGGCGGCTGGACCTGCCACCGGAGAATCCTTTCATGCCCGCCGCGCTTCATCGCTCGCTCCTTTCGGCCGCGATCGCCCTCGCACTCGCGACCAATCTCCTCGCGCAGAACGCTCCCGCGAAGCTCACGACCCCGAATGATCACTTCGGGCACGAGATCGGAGCGGACTACGTCCTTCCCGACTACACGCAGTTCATGGCGTACTGGCAGAAGCTCGCCGGGGAGTCGGATCGCATGGCGCTCGATACCATCGGCCTCACCGCCGAGGGTCGCCCGCAACTCATGGCGATCGTGACGTCTCCCGCGAATCACCAGCGCCTCGATCGGTTCAAGGAAATCGCCCGCCGCCTGGCGCTGGCCGACGGGCTGAGCGAGGAAGAAGCCCGTCGTCTCTCGGCTGAAGGGAAAGCGGTCGTCTGGATCGATGGCGGACTGCACGCGACCGAAGTCCTCGGCGCGCAGCAGCTCACCGAGACGGTGTGGCAGCTGGTGAGTCGCACCGACCCCGAGACGATGCGCTTTCTCGACGACGTGATCGTCCTCGCGGTCCACGCGAACCCCGACGGGATGGAGCTCGTCTCCGACTGGTACATGCGCACGCCCGAGCGCACGAAGCGCTCGACCGCCGGCGTCCCGCGGCTCTACCAGAAATACATCGGGCACGACAACAACCGTGACTTTTACATGGTCACGCAGCCCGAGACGCAGAACATGGCGCGCGTGCTGTTCCGCGAGTGGTTCCCGCAGATCATGTACAACCACCACCAGACCGGTCCGTCAGGGACCGTCTTGTTCGCTCCGCCATTTCGCGATCCATTCAACTACTTCTACGATCCGCTCGTCGTCACCGGGATCGATCTGGTCGGCGCGTCGATGCACAACCGCTTCGTGCTCGAGGAGAAGCCGGGCGCGACGACACGGCGGGGCGCGAACTACTCGACGTGGTGGAATGGCGGCCTTCGCACGACCGTCTACTTCCACAACATGATTGGCCTGCTGACGGAGACGATCGGGAATCCAACACCGATCGAGATTCCATTCCTCCCGCAACGGCAGCTCGCCAGCAGCGACCTGTTCGCCCCGGTGCCTCCAGGACCGTGGAAGTTCCGGCAGTCCGTCGACTACTCGGTGACGGCGAATCGCGCGGTGCTCGACGTGGCGTCGCGGCATCGCGAGCAGTTTCTCTACAACATCTACAAGATGGGGCGCAACTCCATCGAGCGCGGAAGCCGCGATCACTGGACGGTGACGCCCTCCGACATCGAGCGAGTGCGCGTGGCGGCAACGCGATCGACCGGCACGCAGGGTGATGCCGCTCGCCCCGATGCGCAGCGCGGTGGTGGAATCGGTGCCCGCGGCCTCCCGATGCAGTACTGGGAGATGCTGCACGCTCCCGGCGAGCGCGATCCGCGGGGCTATATCATCCCGTCGGACCAGCCCGACTTTCCGACGGCGACGAAGTTCGTCGACGCCCTGCTGAAGGTGGGCGTGACCGTGCATCGCGCCACGGCGCCGTTCACCGCCGGCGGCAAGAGCTATCCGGCGGGATCGTATGTGGTGAAGACGGCGCAGGCCTTCCGTCCCCACGTCCTCGACATGTTCGAGCCGCAGGACCATCCCAACGATTTCCAGTATCCGGGCGGTCCGCCGATCCCACCGTACGACAACGCGGGGTGGACGCTCGCCTACCAGATGGGGATCAAGTTCGACCGCATTCTCGATGGCTTCGACGGTCCGTTCGCGCCGATCGAGGGCACGGCGACGGTACCGCCGGGACGCATCACCGGCGCGCCTAACGCCTCGGCGTTCGTCATCGATCATCGCGTGAACGATGCGGCGCTCGTCGTCAACCGTCTGCTGAAGGGCGGACACGAGGTGTCGTGGCTGCCGGATGGTCGCTTCCTCGTGAACGCACGATCCAACACGCGCGCACTCCTCCAGCAGCTCGCGACGCAGACGGGCGTGAGCTTCGAGGGCGTCCGGATGCGCGCACCGAGTGGCGCGCGGCGCCTGAGTCAACCGCGCGTCGCGCTGTGGGACACGTACGGCGGGTCGATGCCGTCGGGATGGGTGCGGTGGATTCTCGAGCGCTACGAGTTCCCGCACGAGGTGGTGTTCGCGCCGCAGCTCGACACCGGCGCGCTGCGAGCGAAGTACGACGTCATCATCTTCGTCGATGGCGCCATCCCCGAGCGCGACGGCGCGCAGCAGGGTGGATTCGGCGGCGGCGGATCGCTCGACACCTCCACCGTTCCAGCGGAATGGCGCGCCCGCATGGGTCGTGTCACCGTGGCCAGGACGGTTCCGCAGCTCCGCCGGTTCCTCGAGGAAGGCGGCACCATTCTCACCGTGGGAGGCTCGACGAATCTCGCGAAGCACCTCGGTCTTCCGGTCTCGAGCGCGCTGGTAGAGCAGCGTGAGGGGCGCGAGCAGGCTCTCGCGCGCGAGAAGTATTACGTGCCGGGGTCGGTGCTTCAGGTGCGCGTGGACAGCACGCTGCCGATCGCGCATGGCCTGCCGTCCCGCGTGGACGTCTTCTTCGATGACAGCCCCGCGTTCCGGTTAGGCGCTGACGCCGAGTCGAAGGGGGTTCGACGCATCGCCTGGTTCGACACCGATGCGCCGCTGCGCAGCGGATGGGCGTGGGGTCAGCAGTACCTGAAGGACGCGACGGCGATGGCGCAGGCCCCGGTGGGGCGCGGGACGCTGTATCTGTTCGGGCCGGAGATCACGTTCCGCGCGCAGCCGCATGGCACGTTCAAGCTGCTGTTCAACGGCATATTGCTGGGCGGCGCCCGGTAGTGGCCGCCGCGCGCCGCGCCTTACGCGCGTTCGCGGCGCTCGCGCTGCTCGGTTGCGGTGACAATGGTGTAGCGTCGGGCGATGGAACGCTCGAGGTCACGATCAGCGGGCTGCCGGCAGGGCAGCCCGCGGTCGTGCACATCGTCGGTCCCGATGGCTTCGCGCGTGAGCTCGCCGCTACCGCTGCTATCACCGGGCTCCGAGCGGGAAGCTACGCGGTCGCGGCGACAGCGTTCGATCGCACGGGGGACCGCTGGGCGCCGACGCCCCCTGTACAAACCGTGACTGTTTCGGCCGGCGCGACGACGACAGCGACCGTCACGTACGCGCTGTCCACGCTCACGGTGGGCGTTCAGCAGCTGGCGATGCCGGCGCTCCAGAACCCCGTGTATCTGACGTCGCCCGCGAACGACCCGCGACTGTTCATCGTCGAGCAGCCTGGTCGGATCCGCATTTACAAGAATGGCGCGCTGCTTCCCACGCCATTCCTCGACATCGTGTCGATCGTGACGGCCGGCGGCGAGCAGGGGTTGTTGAGCGTTGCCTTCGACCCGTCATATGCCACGAATGGACGCTTCTACGTCTATCACAACGATCTCAACGGCGATATTGCCGTCGCACGATACACGGCGACGCCCGGGAGCGATGTCGCGAACGCGGGCTCACGCGAGCCCGTGATCACCATTCCCCACCCGGTGCAAGGCAATCACAACGGCGGGCTCGCCATGTTCGGACCGGACGGAATGCTCTACCTCGGCACCGGAGATGGCGGGGGCGGCGGCGATCCTTCCAACAACGCGCAGAACACCAACTCGCTCCTCGGCAAGCTGCTCCGCATCGATGTGACGACGCTGCCGTACACGATCCCGGGGAGCAATCCCTTCGCCGGCGCGACGCCCGGGGCCGATGAAATCTGGGCATACGGACTTCGGAACCCCTGGCGCTACGCCTTCGACGCTCCTGCCGGCCAGCTCTACATCGCCGATGTCGGGCAGAACTTGTGGGAGGAAGTCAACGCTGTCGCGACCACGGAGGCCGGCGTCAATTACGGATGGCGCGTGATGGAGGGAACGCACTGCTTCAACGCGACAACGTGCAGCTCCACAGGCCTGACGCTTCCCGTGCTGGAATACAGTCACGGCGACGGCTGCTCGATCACCGGGGGGTTCGTCTATCGCGGCACGGCCGTTCCCGAGCTGAGTGGACATTACTTCTACTCCGACTTCTGCTCGGGCTTCCTTCGCAGCTTCCGACTGTCGAACGGACAGGCCGTCGATCAGCGCACGTGGCCGATCGGCAACATTGGCAACATCCTGTCGTTCGGGATGGACGCGGCCGGCGAGCTGTACATGCTGTCCCTGAGCGGCGGCGTCTATCGCATCGTGAAGCAGTAACGCCCGCGCGTCATCTGAGCCGGGGGATCAGCACCTCGACGAACAGCGGTCGATGATCGGACACCGTCGTCGCGATCACCTCCGCGCGCGCACAGCGCATCATCGCCGTCAGGTACAGGTAGTCGATGCGCTTCACCGCGGAGTCAGCCGGGTACGTGAGTCCGTGGCCGCGTCCACATTCCACGAAGGCATCCCGCAGTCCGGGAGCGCCGAGGATCCGCTGGACGGCGCTCTCCGGCGTGGAGTTCATGTCGCCGCCTAACAGCACGAGCGGCTGCGACTGCCGCGCGGCGCCGACCGTCGTAACGATGACACCGGCCTCCTGCCGCCGCCACGTGTCGTCGCGGGATGCGTCGATGTGCGTGTTGAACACCACCAGCGCGCCGAACGGTGCCGCAATGTCGGCGCGGAGCAGCCCACGCGGCTCGCGCGAGCCTCCCGCCCGCTCCTGCGGCGGATCGACGGGCAGGCGATAGAGCGTGTCGAAGGTGATCGGCCAGCGCGACAGCGTGGCGACGCCGTACTTCCCGCCATCGTAGTCGAGCGCGCTCCCGAAGGCGACGTGAAGTCCGCTCCCGGCGGCGAGCACGGCCGGCTGATCGACGACTCCCGATCGACGTGTGTTCTGATCGACTTCCTGAAGGAGGGCCACGTCGGCGCGCCTCTCACGAATCAGCGCAACCACCCGGTCGAGATTGGCGACGCCAGCGGCGTCCTTGCCCGCGTGGATGTTGTAGACGACCACGCGCACGGTATCGACCGCGTCGAGCCCGGACGTGCTCGCGCTGGATGCGCAGCCCGTTGCCGTGCACAGCAGGCCAATGAGGAGCGAGAACAAGCGAAACGACATCGGAATTCGAGAATGCGTTTACGCTACCCGTGGAAGGGTCAGCAGGAACGTCGAGCCGACGCCGAGCGTGCTCTCCGCCGTCAACGTGCCTCCCATTCCCAGCGCGAGGTCCCGGCTGATCGCCAAGCCAAGCCCGATTCCGTTGTTCTCTCGGGCCGCGCGCCTGTCGACTTGCACGAACGGCGAGAAGATCTCGTCCATTCGCTCGGGGGCGATGCCGACGCCGGTGTCCGTTACGCGCACCGCCACCGTTTCTCCGTCCGCCTCGCACGACAACGTAATGCCGCCGCCGGGCTTCGTGAACTTGAGAGCGTTGGTGAGCAGATTGAGCAGCACCTGATCCAGCTTTCCCCGGTCGGCCAGGACGGTCACGTCCCGGTCGCAGCGCACGTACGTGTAGTTGAGCCGCGACGCCTGGACCTGGGGAGCGATCATCGTCTCCAGCGAGAGCAGAGCCGGATGGATCTTGACATTCGTCAGGTCGTATTCGACACGGCCCGTTTCAATGCGCACGAAGTTCAGCACGTCGTCGATGATCCCAACGAGCCGCTCCTGCGCGAGCCGGATTCGGCCAAGGTCCTTCATCTGCGCGGCGGTGACCGGACCTCGCAGCCCCATCTCGAGGAGCTCGGCGTAGCCGCCAATGGCGTTGAGTGGTGTGCGAAGCTCGTGTCCCATGACGGCGAGGAACTCCGACTTGGCTCGACTGGCTGCCTCGACGGTTCGATAGGCATCCTCGAGCGCCGTACGGGCGCGTTCCTGGAGCTCGATCGCCTCGAGTCGCATCGCGTCGACACGCTTCTCCTCGGTGACGTCCCGCTGGACGCACACCCAGTACCGCTCTCCGGCCAACTCGAGCGCGCTCATGCGCGCGCGGCTGCTGAACGTCGTCCCGTCTTTCCGAACGTTCTCCCATTCTCCGACCCAACCGCGTCGCTCCTCCTGGTGATCGGAGGGTGCGAGCCCAACACGGCGCTCCTGTGCCGGCGGAAAGGGATGCTGCATCGTCGCGCTCTTCCCCAGCAGCTCGCCCGGGAGGAAACCGAACATATTGTCCTCGGCGGGATTGGTGTAGACGATCGTGCCACTCGCATTGGAGATGCTCACGCCCTCCGCCATGCTCTGCAGCACCCGATCGTGCAGCTTCAGCTCCGCGGTCCTCGATTCGAGCGCCGCGTTCAACGTCGTCAGGGCATCGCGCGTGGATTGCGACTCGGCGAGGGCCTCCTCGGCGATCGCCCTCGCGGCCTCCGCCGAGGCGCGCGCGGTTTCGGCTGTGCGGTGCAATCGCGCGTTGTCGATCGCCATCGCACCGCGCCTCGCGAGGTCCTCCGCCAGAACGATGTCGGTCGTGCCGTAGCGGCGGTCGCCGTCGGCGTTCAGGAACGTGATGGCCCCCAGTGTCTGCCCTCGGGCGATGAGCGGCACGATCATGAACGATTTCGTGCCCAGCGTCCGCAGAATCAGCAGATGCTCAGCATCGCGCGATGTTCTGATGAGCTCCGCGTCGGAGACGTCGACGTCGATCTCCGTTCGCCCCGTACGAATGACGCGGGGCGCCCCGATCAGATCGGTCGACATCGGCGGGTGACGAAGGTGCAGCCGGCGAGCGAGGCGCTGCTTTCGCCGGTCGGGGTGGATGACGGAGAGGCGACGAATCGTTCCATCGGGCTCGATGACATCCACAATGCACCAGGTGCCGAACTGGGGAAGCGCGAGGCGCGCGACTGTAGCCAGCGTCGTCTCGTAGTCCAGCGAGTCAGCGAGACATCGGCTGGACTCGGCGAGGAACGCGAAGCGGGCCTGGGCGTCTTCCGCTGTGTCGCGCGGGGGGACGACAGGCGTGGCGGACGACGGAGTCATCCCGTCGTCATCCGCCCGCTGGTCGTCGAGCGCGTCGACGCGCTCGGAGAGGTCGAGAGTGATCACCGCTCAGCGCGGTGCGAGGACGGCGTCGATCGCGTGGATGAGGCCGTTGGATGCACGAAGGTTGGTCTCCACGATTCGCGCATCGTTCACCTTGTAGTGCCCCTGCTCGACCATCATGGTGAGCTTTCGCCCGTCGATCGCGGTCGCCGTGTTCGGAATGCGCTCGCGCGGGGCTCGGACCTTCGAGGCAACGATATGGTAGCTGAGCAGCGACCGGAGCCTCGCCTTGTCCGCCAGCAACGTGCGCAGCTCATCCTCGGGCACACGCGCAAAGGCCGCATCGGTTGGGGCAAACACCGTAAACGGGCCGGCCTCATCCAGGATGTGCGCGAGGTGTGTCTCGTCGAGGGCGCGTAACAGGGTGGCGAAGCGCTTCGTGCCGGCAAGGGTTTCGAGGATGTTCTTCTTTGGACCCCATCTCGCCGGGCGTGCGGCGTCCGCGCGAGCCCGTGATTCCTGCGTGGTCTGGCCTCGAAGCGAGTCGGTGGGGATCGAAACGGCGTCTCCGGTTCCCTCCGCGGCGTTGTGCGTCGCCGGCGTGAAGAGGACCTTTTCGGCGCGTTGGGTGGTCATGTCGTTTTCTCCCACTAAGAAGCCGTGATGCTGGCTGCTGGGCGACAGGCTCCATCGCCGCCCTGCATGATGAAAGATGGCCTAGTTGTGGGTCTATGTCAATGCTTTGTCTAGGACAAATAATCGACAGAAGCTGCCTTGGGCTGTCGCTGGATTACCGCCGGCCGTCGCCAAGCCGAACGGGGCCCTGTTGTCGCAGCGCCGCACGAAGCTCGGACAAGGTCGCGGCCACGTGGATCCCCGACTCGTCGAGGTCCGCCGCCAGTGCGACGGCGCCGGCGCCGCCGGCAAGCAGCGGGACGGACGCGGGAAGCCGGGTTCGGATTGTTCGCAGTTCCGTCAATGCCTGGTCACGCTCGACGAGATGCACGACGCTGACTCCCACGACTCGGGCTTCCGCGGCAACGGCCGCCGTCGCGATCTCCGTGGCGGGGAGACCAGGACCCAAATACGTCACCCGCCACCCTTCGACGGCGGCCGTCGCGGCCGCGAGCAGTGCCCCCATCTTGTGCTGATCGCCGGCCAGTGTCGCGAGCAGGAGATTCGGAGCCCCTGGCGGTGGAACCATGAAGTGGATGATCCCCTCGAGCACACGCTGAATAATCGCCGTGGCGAGATGCTCCTGCGCCACCGTCAGGCGACCGGCCTTCCACTCGTCCCCCATCCGGCGCAGCAGCGGCGCCACGAGCCCGTCGAGGAAGACAGGCACGCCTAACGCGGCCGCGGTCCGGCGCAGGAGCCCCTCGAGGGCTGGGGCGTCCACCGCTCGCGAGAGCTCGAGCGCTCGCTCCACATCCTCGCGCACCGACTCGGGAATTGCCCGCTCCTCCCACCGGACAGCGCGCTGCCGAGCCGCCTCGTCTTCCCGCACCAGGCGCGCGAGATCCTCCGTCCCCAACTGCGCCGCCTGGCTGATGCTGCGCCCCGCGGCGGTCGCCAGCCGGAGCAGCCGTAGGCGCTCGACGTCGGCATCCGAGTAGAGGCGCTGCCCATCCCTCGAGCGGGACGGCTCGACCGCGCGGTACCGGCGCTCCCACACGCGCAGAAGGTCCGGCGACAGACCCGTGCGCTCCGCGACTACGCCAATGGGGTGCTTTCCAGCCAACTCGGCTTCAACTGCCATGGATTTCACCCCGGATCCACTGTTCATGATCTGTATACCATGCGACATGAACAATACATTGACATTAGCGGACAGGCAAGATATGTTGAGTTGGGCAAATGGTGGACAATGCGACGGAATGTGTACCCACCCCGCGTCTTGGTCGCATCGCGCGGGCACCGGGCTCGAGGAGCAGTTCATGGATCTCGCCATCGTACACACCCCGCCAAAGCTCGGCGCCAGGGAAATCATTCGGGCGCTTCTGAAGGCGCTCGGACTCGCGGCCGTCCTCCTCGCGATCTTCACGTTCCCGGCGTTTGGGCAGGAGCCCACCGTGCGCACCGTTCCGACGACGGTGAGTGTTCGAATGCCGCTTCTGCGAGAGTCGAACCCCGTCGCGATCATGCAGCTCGAGAATGCGCGCACCGCCCGCGACACTACGGGTACCACGCTCCGGTTCGATGTCGGGAGCTCCATCATCCGCTCGGAAGCCGCCGCAGCGCTGAACGCGAGCCTCGAGATGCTACGAGCAAAGCCGACGCTCCGCATTCGGATTGAAGGACGGGCTGATAACGGTGCCTCGAACGCGGACAACACGAATCTGGCCTGGACGCGCGCCGGAGCGACGAAGCTCTGGCTGACCTCGCAAGGAATCGCCTCCGATCGCATCGACGCGGTTGGTTTCAGCGCGGCGCGTCCAGTGTGCCAGGAGTCGCCCGACGTCTGCGAAGCGAAGGGTCAGCGTGCCGAGTTCCTGATCGTTGCCGGCACGACCGACGCCGCGCCGAAGAAGTGAGCGTCATGGACCACGTCGTGTCGCTCGAGACGCTGTACGACCGCTTCGACGCCATCGCTCGTCGCGGAGCACCGGGCAATAGCACGGCGGCGCACGAAGCGCTGCAGGATCGGCTGGCGGCAAATCGCACTGTCGCCGAGAGTGTCGGCTGGACCACCTTCTCCCTCGAGCGTTCCGGAGGCACCGGGCCACTGCGCCTCTGGGGTGTTCCGCCGGATCGCGATGACAACGAGGTCGTGCCAGACTGGCTGATAAGCGTGGATTAGTCGCTTGCCGAGGTGCTCGCTAGGCGCTTAACGTGTGGTGCGCCTAACCGTCCCCTCACCTCGGCAGGCCCATGACGACCACTCGGCAGCGTGCTGCGCTCCTCAGCCTGGCTGGATTCGCAAGTCTCCTCGCGGCGCCGACTGCTCTGGGTCAGGCGCCCGCCGAGCCTAACGCGCCACCACCGCCGGCCGTGCGCGACTCCCTGCCCTTCAGGGCTGGCCAGTGGGGCGCCGAGTTCATGATCGATGACGGAACGGTCGGCCTGGGCGTTCTTCGCTTCCGATCACCGCGCCGGGCATGGATGCTCGACGCTTCCTTCAGCGCGCATTGGTACGAGGCGAATTCTCCCTACAGCCTGGATGGATCGGGCACAAGCGTCTTCGTGGGACTGCAGGCCGGCCCACGACGCTATCGCCCGATCGCACAAGAAGTGGCAACGTATTTCGGGTTCGGGCTGACCGGATCCTACGGGTGGTCCGGAAGGGACGATGACCAGCGGAGCGAAAGGTGGGGCGCAGGCGTTTTTGGAGAATTGGGCGGCGTGTACTTCGTGACCCGCCGTTTGAGTCTGGGAGCGCAGGCCACGGTCTCCGCCGATTGGTTCTCCACACGGTACCGATCGCCCTCGCCGCCCCCCTCGCCGCCCACAGTGACCTGGGAGCGCCGCGCCAGTCTCAGCCTGAGCCGGGTCCGAATAGTGGGCGCGCTGTATTTCTGATCCGCGCACTACCGTCGCGCGGTCGTGAGGCGACCGGAAGATGATCGGTTCGGAGTCCGCACCGGAGCAGGACAGACACCCAGCCTGCTCCAGTGCTTCCGAAGCACCGGCCAGAGTCGCTGGTTCGCGAACATCGTCGCCAGTGCCTCGACACGATCCACTTCCCGGTTCAGTCGGACGTAAATCGTGCCGACCACCCCGCAGCTCAGCGCAGCGCCTCCGTTTCTCCGAGTGTCCCCAACCGCGAACACGAATGTCGTCGCGACCACCGGGTCCACGCTCACGACTACGTCACGCACGGCGTTCGCGCCCTCGCTCATCACGGCGCTATCCAGCCGACGGCGGTAGACGAGTCCCGGGGCGTTGAGCGTTCCGGTCTTTCCGAAAAAGGCGACGTTCGGCCCCAGCGCCCGCCTGACGAGCGGCCCAGTGCCACCCGCCGTGCCTGTCTCACCCACTGCGCGCAACCCGGCCATGAACGCCGGATACCACGGTTGCGCCCGCAACCCCTGTCGAGCAAACGAAGACTCGGCGCTGTCGGAGGGGACGAAGCTCAGCACCAGCGTTCGGTCACTCACCAGGCGGCCAAACGCCTGCGTGAGATCGATCGGAGTCAGCCGCGCCTCGCCCGCTCCAATCGCCACCGCGGCGAGCCGTCGCAGCGTGGAGCGGCCACCCTGCATAACGAGGCCGATGCGCGAGCGCTCCGGCCAGAGACCACTCGGCACGCGAACCGGGTTGCCAGCCGTGTCCCGCAGACCTTCCCACACCGTCGAGTCTCCGGCGGCAACGCTCGCCTCCTCGAGCGATGTCGTGATGCCGAAGAGATCCTCCAGGCCATGTGAGAGCGCGCTCGCGAAGAGTGACTCGGGGTGGATGCCAAGATCCTGCTCCAGCGGGAGGTGTGGCTGTCGTTGTGATGCGTCTCGCCCGTTGAGGCGGAATACCGGACCGGGACGATACTCGAGCGCGACGCGCCCGTTGCCGCGCGGCTGGAGGGCAGCGCTCACCAGCATCGCCGCATACGCGTTACTGGAGCATTCGAGGAATCTCCGCAGATCGATCCACCCCGTCGGACACCGACTCCCGGTCTCGAACGGGCTCGACAGCGGATAGCCCCACAGCTCGCTGATGCGCACGCCATCGTTGCGAATCTGGAGGGACGCGAGCTCCGGAATCGCCGCCAGCGTCGCCGCGGCGAGGATGGGCTTGATCGCCGAACCAACGTTGACGCTCCGCAGGACACTGCTCGGTGCATCCGCATAACGATGATTGACCTCGGGAGCAGCAAGGATCTCACCGGTGGCGAGATTCGCGATGACGCCAACCGCGAACGAGAGGTCGCGCGCCTGGGGCTGCGTCCCGATGAACGCCTCCAGAGCCGCCTGCAGCTCCCGCGAGAGCTGCTCATCGAGACTCAACGGCACCGCTCGCGATGTCGGCAGTCCTGACATCAGCCCGAAGCCGCTTGCGGAAACGAGCTGCCGCGCGATCGGAATGTCCCAGTCCGGATTCTGTCGCCACACGACCCGGCCGTTGACCCACTGCGTGCCGGCAAGGATGCCCGTCACCGTTTGCTCCAACGCCATCGGCTCGCCGCGCTGGCCGAGAATCCGTGAAGGCAGACGAAAGAGCCCACCCCTCCGGATGGACAACGGCTGCCCAGGCGAGATCAACTTCCCGTCGTAGAACACGCTGTCACGTCGGTACATCCGCAGCGTGCCCGGCTGCCCGCGCTTGTCGAGGGCCATCAGGATTTCCGGACGTGCCGATCCAGGCTTCCGACACTGGATGCCGGCGGAGTCCTGACGGGCGAGGAAGAGGCAACCTCGTCTGCCGCCCGGCGTCGTCCCTCTGCCGGAAAGCATCACCGTCGTGTCGAGCCCCAGGAACGCGAATCGCTCGGGCGCACGACGCGCGGTGATCATGATTTCCCGCCTCGACTCGAACGGCGAGGCGACCCGCATTCCCGTCGTCGCCGCACGCGAGCTCAGTGTGCTTCGATAGCGTACGCCTGACGAGTCATCGACGAACCGCACGCGAGTCCGGAAGACCGACGGGTTCTCCTTCTCCCTGAGATCGACGACCGGCCCCAGGCTCGCCCGCCGACGAGCGAAGCGATCGTGGACATCACGCACGCGCCGATGCTGAATCATGTTGTAGCGCTGCACGTGATCGGAGACGAAGCCGCCGTTGCGAAGCGAAGGGGACTGCCCCGTGTCAATGATGGCGAGCGTATCGAAGCGCACCGTGAGCAGCTCCGCGCCCCGGCGGAGCTGAACCGAATCCTCGTTCACGATGATCGCCCGTCGTAGCGAGCTGTCGCTCGGCTCCAGTCCGGCGGCGAGCTCGTCCTCGAGCACGCGGTACAGCAGCGGGCCTCGTGCGCGCTGGTCGTATGCCGCCTCGTGCAGACGCGCCACGACGAACGCGAATGCACCGAGTACCGCGCACAGAACGAGCGCGGGGATGAGCAGCGCGACGATGCGGCGCGCGCGCGTCACGCGATTCGCTCCCGCTTGTCGGTGACGAGCGACGTGTCCAGAAGCACGGCAAGGATGGCGGTGACGATCCCGCCGACGAAGGTGACGTCGCTCCACGCATTGAGACCGAGGAACGGCATGTTCTGCCCGGTGAGCGGCACCATCGCGAGATTGGACGCGGCCACGTACGCGGCCGGTATGGTAAGCAGAAGGATTCCGCCCACCAGCACGGCGACGGCGGTATCGTCAGGTCGCTGCATGTCCAGCGGAGTGCGGGAAATCGACAACAGCACGACGAGCGGGACGATCGCCAGCGCGACGTAGGCAGCGAGCACGACGAGCCCGCCGAGGAAGCCGTGCTCGGCGAGGAGATAGACCGAGAAGGCGTTCTCGGCGTCCGAGACCGCCGCCGGCACACCTCGCCCGATGACCGTCGGACCAGCGAGTCCCTGCCCGGCGAGACCGCTCGCCGCATACGCTCGGCCTCCCCACACCTGCTCGAGCGCCGGCACGATCTCCTCGCGCGCTGGGCTCGGCCCGGCTCGCGCGAGTACGCGCTCCAGCAACTCGGGATGGAAAGCCGCCAGTCCGCGAACGACTGATCGCCGGACTGGATCACTGAAGCCTGGGACGTGACGGAGCGGGCCGCCCAACGACGCGAACGCGGCGTCTGTCTCGTGAGGCGTCCGCTCTGCGCCGAGCCGCTCCACGTCAGGCGACAGCGCGGGCCACGCGAGAATCCCTCCAACCACAGCGAGCAGAGCGGCCACGACGGCGAGACGGGTCGGCACGCGATCGATGCCAACCGCGAGCACGAGCGTGACGAGGAGCGGCAGCCCCACTACGAGCACCAGCCCGAAGTCGATGGTCACCACTAGAAACATCGCGGCGAGGAGGACCCCAACGACCGTGACGGCACGCGTCAGGTGCACGCGCGTGAGGGAGGCGCCAAGGTGATGCCCGAGACGCACCGCGAGCAGGAAGAGAAAGAACACACCGATGAACAGGAGCGTCGGCCCCTCGATCCACAGCATGGCGAGGTTGAGCGCGGTCAATACGAGCAGCACGATCGTGACCGCGCCCCAGCGCGACCGGGTGACATCGGCTCCGCTGATCGATTCAGCTCCCGAGCGGTCGCCAACCCTGGTGATCACGTGTGTCAACACCGCGGCGATCAGCAGGCCGGCGGTGGTGACCACGGTCATGACGAGGGCGACATCACGAACGAGGACGCTGAGCGGAATGCCGATCGTGATCAGCGCCAGCGCCGCCCATCGAGCTCCGTCGTGCTCGAGATCCTGTGACGACAGCACCGCGCCGGGGGAATCGACGCGCCGTCGAGGACGTGGAGCGGTGAGATACTCGACGAGCACCCAGGCCAGCAGCGAGAGCATGACGACGCCCGCGACTCCCACGAACGTGCCCGGTCGCTGATACATAACGAGCGCGATCCCTGCAAGGAGCGGAAGCCACCCATGTGAGAGGCTGGCCGACCGGCGCTTCGGCGGTGTGTCTCGGCTCTGGTCGACAACGACGAGGGCCGTGCTACGCGTTCGGATGCCGACGCGATGCTCCAGGTCGAACAACCAGTCCAGGACACGAGGGCCCCACGCATCCCATCGCAGCAATGCCGCCGTGAGGATGATGCAGACCACCCAGAGGCCGACGGCGGTGTCCGCGCCCCTCGCGTGATACGGCGCTGCGTAGCTGACGCGATAACCGAGGGCCAGGCGCACTCCGAGCATAACGACCGCCAGACTGGCAATGGCCCACGCGGCACTTACCGCGATAGTTCTCTGTTCGACCAACACGCGCACACGCGGCGATCGGCCCACGACGGCACCGGCTCCGATGAGCATGAGCGCGAGACCGGCGAGAGAGAGGAGCAGCGAGGCCAGCTCGCCGCTCTCCATCTTGTAGACGCGGAAGCGGTACCACGCCTGGTCTCTGCCTGACGAGCGCGCCGGCACGAGCAGCTCCTCGCCGGTGCGGGCCGTGAATTCATGCTCCGGCGTAACCATGGAATACCGGTCGCCCGATGTGGACACGCGCGCCAGAAATCCAAATCGCGCCGTATCGAGGCCGAAGCCCGCGATGTCGAAGTGCGGAATGGTCGGGGGAAGCGATCGGCTGCTGATGAGCGTGCAGCGGTCGATCGGCCGGCACACCTCATCGGCGGGAAGCCATCCCAATCGCGGCGAGGGACCTCGCCCGAAGCCGACGGTGACATCGCTGGCTCCGTAGGCGGTCCGGCGTCGAGCGTCGATCGAGATCACCCATTCTTCGCCGCCGGCGCGAACGCGGAGCGAGTCGCCGCGCTCGACGACTGGCAGCGGGCTCTCGGCGGACGTGAGACGAAACTCCCAACCGGGTAGAAGCCCGAATGGATCCGCCCATCCCAGCTTCTCTCGCGGCTGCGACACGAGCGTCAGCGCGAGCTGCGACGCGAGCTGCGAATCGGGAAGGCTCGGCCATCCCAGCTCGTTCAGTCGCACACCCGCTCGGAGTCGCTTGAGGAGCCGCCGGTTCCGCACCTCGGTTGCCGGATCGCCGTCATCCCGCTGGAGCACCGGCAGGCGGTTGTCATTCCATGCGATCACCGGCTTCCCGTCAACGATCTGGAGTGAAAACCGATGCGCCGACGACAGGCGCACCTCCGGCGCGCCGCCGCTCAGCTCAGCTCCCCACACATGAGGCCACTCACGGCGACGGATACCTAACCATTCGAGGAAGCGCGACGCGGAGGAGCCGTGTTTCTCCTGCTGCTGCAGGGCATCCACACCACGCATCTCGGTGACGGCGAGCTTCCCCTCGCGCGCGGGGGCGAGCGCGAGGCGCCAGCGAATGGTCGGATCGGGGGCGCGCTCGAGGCGGACGTCGACCGAATCATCGACACCGACGACGACAGCGCGCCCCTGCGCACCGGGAAGCTGGACGCCCAGCAGCTCGAGGCGCTCGCTACGCTGTCGGCGAAGCTCCACGTAGTAGCTGTGAATGACGAAGAGCCAGGACGTGGCGACGAGCAGCGTCCACGCGACGACCGGGTGGCCGGGGAAAAACCGTCGTCGGATCGGCGCGATCGCGACGCAGAGCGCCAGCACCAGGAGGAAGAGGAGGCCGATGGGAAACCACTGCCACGTCGGCTTCCAGATGGCCAACAGCGAGAGCGCCGCCAGGAGAAGGAGAACGGTGCGCGCACCCTTACGGTGATGGTCCGACACAAACGCCCAGGCGCGCTTCAGCATTGACCTCAGCCGGATCAGCGGTCCAAGGATCGGTACGGCGGTGTCGCTCGAGCGGTTTCGACCACAGACCGCGTGGTAAATGGGATGTCCGGAACGGTCAGATGGTTGCTCCGACTCACCCGGCTAGCCCCGGGGACGCGGCCGGACCGGCGCGGGCATCGACGTTTTCTTACAACTGCCCCGCCGGGTCGGGCGGGCGTTCCCGTCACGGGGCTTTCGGTCCATCATCTCGCAGGTAGTCAGTGCTACGACATCCCGGGACAGACGATGGCCTACCGCACAGTCATTCTCGTTCCCTGCCTCGCGCTCGCGATCGCCGCGACGCTGAACGCACAATCCTCGGGCATCCGCACCTACGCGAATCCGATCGACGTCGACTACCGGTACAACTTCGAGCAGCATAACGAGGGTATCTCGTACCGTCAGGGAGCCGATCCCGTCATCGTGAACCATGGCGGGGAGTATTTCCTATTCATGACGGTGTCGGATGGCTACTGGCACTCGAAAGACCTGATCACTTGGCGCTTCGTGCCGCCGAGCCGCTGGCCGTTCGAGAACGTCGTCGCCCCAGCCGCGCTCTCGGTTCGCGACACGCTTTACCTTCTCCAGTCGGCATTCGAGCCGAGGCCGATACTGTTCTCCACGGCACCGGCGAGCGGGCG
>DASTYE010000094.1:0-34378 GCA_035765135.1 Gemmatimonadaceae bacterium
ACCGTCAGGCCGGTCGCCGAAATGGCGTGGTTTCTCACCGGCGCGCGGAACGAGAACGAAGGACCGAGGAAGGATGGCACGGACACGCCCCCGGCCTCCGTGCGGGTCGTCGACTGCGGCCTCGTGAAGCGCCTCGACATCGCGGTGCGATCTCCGGTGCCGGACCTCGGCAGCGTCGGCGGCACCGTGTGGCCCAAGGTCGTATCGCTGGTGCTCGAGCAGGTACGCCAGGCGCGGACGACACTGGTGTTCGTCAACAACCGGGCGCAGGCGGAGAAGATCGCCGCGCGGCTGAACGCGCTCGCCGAGGAGGATATTGCGCAGCCGTATCATGGCTCGCTCGCGCGAGAACGGCGCTTGCGGCTGGAGGTGGCGCTCAAGGCGGGCGAATTGCGCGCGCTCGTTGCCACCAGCTCCCTCGAGCTCGGCATCGACATCGGATCCGTCGACCTCGTCATTCAGCTGCAGTCTCCCAAGCGCGTCACGTCGGGCCTTCAGCGAATAGGGCGAGCCGGGCACACGCTCGGCGAGACGAGCCGCGGCGTGCTCGTCCCGACCTTTCGTGACGACCTCGTCGAGATCCTGGCGATTGCCGCCGCGATGCGTGACGGGGATGTCGAGCCGACGATCGTGCCGCAGAACGCGCTGGATGTCCTGGCGCAAACGATCACGGCGATGGTCTCGGTCGATGACTGGAAGGCGGACGACCTCTTCGCGCTCGTCAGGCGATCCTATCCGTATCATCGCCTCACGCGAGCGGCGTTCGACGAGGTGGTGGCGATGCTCGCCGGCAAGTACCCATCGGACATTGCGGGCGAGCTGGAAGCGCGCATTACATGGGACCGGGTGAACGGCGTAATCACCGGCTCTCGCGGCAGCCGCCTGCTCGCCGTCATGTCGGGCGGGATGATTCCCGATCGTGGACTCTACGCGGTGACGCTGCCCGACCGTACCCGCCTCGGCGAGCTGGATGAGGAGTTCGTCCACGAGTCGCGCGTGGGCGACGTATTTCAGCTCGGCTCCTCCACGTGGCGGATCGCAACGATCGAGCACGACCGTGTGATCGTGCACCCGGCGCCAGGTGCACCGGCTCGAATGCCCTTCTGGCACGGCGAGTACGGCGCACGCGGGGTGGGCATGGCGGCGCGGGTGGGAGCGGTGCGGCGGCTGGAGCCGCCGGTCGACGACGCGGCGTCGTTGTCGGCCGTGGCGGTCGATGAGGCATCTCGGGATTCACTGACGCGCTACGTTGCGGAGCAGCGAACGGCGACGGGGTTGGTGCCTGACGAGCACACGATCGTGGTCGAGTACTTTCGCGACGACCTCGGCGCGTGGCGAATCGTGTTGCATTCCCTCTTTGGTGGCCGGGTGAACGCGCCGTGGGGAATGGCGCTGGGTCAGCGCGTGCGTGAAGCGTTGACCGCGACGATGGGCAGGGCGGAACCGGGACTCACCAGGATCGATGTTCAGGTTCAGACCTCCGATGATGGGGTCATGCTTCGTTTGCCCGATCTCGGCGGCGCTCCTCCCGTCGATCGTCTGCTCGGCATGACGCCTGACGAGGCACGGCGGCGCGTCATCGACGAGGTCGGCACGACGTCCCTGTTCGGTGCGCGATTCCGAATGAATGCCGCCCGTGCGCTGCTGCTTCCGCGCGGAAGCGCGCGACGACGAATGCCGCTGTGGCTTCAGCGCCTGAAGGCAGCCGACCTCCTCGAGACCGTCCGCGACTGGCCCGAGTTTCCCATTCTCGTCGAGACGTATCGCGAAGTCCTTCGCGACGCCTTCGACCTCGATGCCCTCCTCGGCGTCCTCGGCCAGATCTCATCGGGGCGGATCGCGGTGCGGACGGTCGAAACGTCGCAGCCATCGCCGTTCGCGTCGAGCCTTCAGTTCGGCTTCGTGATGGATTGGCTCTACGCGGACGACACGCCGAGAGCTGAGCGCCGTGCCGCGTTGCTGGCGGTCGACCGGACACTCCTCGACGATGTCATGCTCGTCGAAGGGGCGGACGACGACTTACGCCGCGCGGTGGACGAGCTCCTGGCGATCCGTCGCGGAACCGCCGCCAATCGTCGCGCGCGAACGGCCGACGAGCTGGCGCAGCTCATCGATCGCGCGGGTGATCTCACGACGGCCGAGGTGGCGGAGCGCATTGCCGGACCGACTGACTGGACGCGAGGCAACCCGCTCGAGGAGCTACTGGCAAACGGTCGGCTCGTCTCGATTCCGTTCGACGGCCCGGCGCGATCACAGTGGCGGCTGATTCTCACCGAGGATTATCCGCGGTATGCGGCTGCCCTCGGGTTGGAGTCATCGGGAACCGTCCGCGGCGGGCAAGCGCTCGAGGATATGCCGGTCGTGCGGGCGGTTCCCGATGCGTTGAGAACCGCGGCGCTGGATCCCATGGCGGCACGTCGCGAAGTGCTCGCGCGATTTCTCGCGCTCTCGGGACCGGTGACCTTGGCCGAGCTGGCGTCCCGGTACGCCTGGGGCGAGGAGTGGTTCCGCGAGCGTCTGACGGAATGGGAGCGCAGCGGCCGGATGATTCGCGGCCGGTTTCGGCGAGAGGTGCAGGAGCCGGAGTGGTGCTCCCGGCGCGTCGTGGAGCGCGCGCGGTTGCGGGCGCTCGCGGCGGTGCGACGCCAGATCGCAGCGGTCGAGATACCGGCGTACGCGGCGTTTCTCCAGCGGTGGCAGCACGTCGACCCGCGTCATCGCCTAACGGGCGCCGCGGGTGTGGAGCGGGTACTCACGCAGCTCCTCGGGGTCACGCGTCCGGCCGAGGGGTGGGAGCGTGACTATTTCCCGTCACGTCTCGACCGATACGACCCGTCGTGGCTGTCGCAGGTGGCGGCGGGTGGACGGTTCGTGTGGGCGGGCGCGCCGCACGTGGACCCGGCGGCTCGCACGATCGCGCTCGGCGGCGTTCGATTTGTGGAGCGTGGGGCCGGGTTCGTGTGGATGTCTCCGGCCTCAGATGATCTGCCGCTGAGCGACCAGGCCCGCGCGGTTCGGGGTGCATTGGCGCAGCATGGCGCGTCGTTCCTCGCTGACCTGCAGGCGGTGACGGGCTTGACGATGCTGGCGTTGCGGGATGCGTTGCGTGAGCTCGTCGCGGCGGGGGAGGTGACGAACGACTCGGTGGAGGCGTTGCGGGAGGTCGTGCGAACGCGGCTGCTGCCGAACCGCTCGCGCCCGGGCCTGGATGATCCTTCCCGCTGGCTCCCGCGTGATTTTGCGCCGAGTGGGGGGAGGCGGGTGGTGCAGCGCCGGATGTCGGTGCGGCGGTTGCCGAGGTGGCGCCGGCCGGATCGCGCAGGGTCGGTATCCGGGTGGGTGGGGCGATGGGTGCTGTTGGGAACGCCGGGGACTTTGGGGCCGGTGTTGGAGCCCGAGGAGCACGCGGGCGCAATCGCCCGACAGTGGCTCGAAAGATATGGTATAGTGGCGCGTAACTGGTGGAGAAAGGAACGCCCGCAAGTCTCATGGCGAAATATCTATTTCGAGCTCAAAAGGATGGAATTCCGAGGCGAAGTGCGCCGCGGATACTTCGTTCGAGGGCTCGCGGGGGCTCAATTCGCGCTCCCTGAGGCCGTCGAGCAGCTTCGCGCAACCGAGCCTGATCAGTCGGCCCCATTCGTCGTGCTCGCCGCCAACGATCCCGCGAATCCCTACGCCTTGGAGCTGGAAGGTGTGGAGATGGATCGTCTCACCCGGCCGCGTGGACGCGGTGCCCTCCTGGTCATGCGCGAGGGGCAGGTGGGGATGTCAGTCGAGGGGCGGGGTCGGCGAATCGCGATCGCCTCGTGGATGACGGAGGCCGACGTCACGGCCGCGGCCGTGGCGCTCCTCGCTCATTTCCGAGCGTCGGCGGCCGTGGGCCGCCGGCTACGGGAGGTCGAGGTCGAGACGATCGACGGAGTGCACGCGGCGGCGGGGCGTTGGACCGACGCCTTTCAGAAGGCGGGGTTCCGCCGCGAGACCGGAGGGTTGCGCGGCCTCTAGCGTCAGCCGTCTATCGGATGTCCTCTCTGCCTAACGCCGCCCGCACTGCCTCACGGATCGCCACCACCGCCGAAGACGACGAGGCCGGGGAATCATCGCGCACGTGCAGCTCGATTCCGTCGGCCACGTGTACGCGACGCCACACGCCGTCGAGCTCGCCGTCGCGCTGAACGGCGATGTCGGAGCCCGCGCCGAGCGCCGGCGCGAGGGCGGTGGCAACGCGCCGTTCGAGCGTGTCGCCCGTCAGCTCTGCCAGCTCCGGCTTGATGCGCTCGAGCGTCTGTCCCTCGCGTTGCCGGATCTTGATGTGAAGAAGCTGGAGCAGGTGGCGATAGCCGTACGTGGCCGCGGTGCCGGTGCCCTCGGGGCGGTCGAGCAGACCATTGGCGACGTAAAAGCGGATCGCGCGAGCGCTCAGCGATGCACGGGCCGCCGCGTTCGTTGGGCGCATGGCCGCGGCGTCGACGAGCGCGGTGGCGTGCGCGGCGAGGCCTCGGGCGTTCCACGGTGCGTGACGCGCGTGCGCGCGGAGGAGGGTGACGGGCGAGAGATCCGCCATGATCGGAAGGTACGGTGTGCGACTTCGACGTGCCAGACAGCGAAGCCGTCGGTCAGCCGCCCGCGAGAAATCTCGCCACGGTCTCGTTGAACTCGCCGGCCTGCTCATCGTGGGGGAGCATGCCCGCGGGATCGAGGATGGTCAGTTGAAGGCCGGGATTCAGCGCGAGGAAGCCTCGCGCATCTTCGACCGGCGTCTCTACGGCCTGCTCCCCCCAAAAGAGCATCACCGGCTGACGCAGGCGTCGAACGGCGCCACGGACGTCGAGGTTGAGATGGCCGGAGAGAAACGCGCCAGGCGCATGGCGAGCGCCCGGCTGGTGCGCGGCGCGATAGTACAAGTTGACGAGCTCGGGCGTGACGAAGGCGAGATCGACGTACACGCGCTCGAGCCAATAGCGCAAGCTACGCCGCGACGTAAGCGTGTTGAAAACGGCGGCGCCGACCAGCGGCGCATCCACGACGGCGCGTGCGAGATCACCGCCGGTGCCGGCCGAGTCGTGGCGCCTTACGAGTCCAGTGGGCTCGATGAGGACCAGCGATGGATACTGTCCAGGATCGCGCGCGCCCAGCACTGACGCATACGCCGCGGTGAGCCCGGATGCGATGAGCGTCACGGGCTCGGCGACCACCTGTCTCGCGAAATCGTCGATGAGCCGCTGGTACAGGCGCGCACTGTAGCGCATCTGGGGACGGTCCGACATCCCGAATCCCAGCAGATCGAGCGCGTACAGCTCATGACGCTCGGCGAGCGCGTCGACGTTCGATCGCCACTCGTACGACCAGGCGGCGGGATGAATTCCGTGCAGCAGCAAGACCGGCCGACCCTTGCGGGTTCGCGGCTTCCGGTGCGCGTAGAACAGGCGTCGGCCGCGCCACTGGAACCACAGGTTCTCGCCGCCGAGGAGGTTCTCGAGCGGCGGGACGCCGCGGGAAACGATTGCGTTGAACGTCGCCGCCGCGCCGATCGCCGCACCGCCGGCGAGCAGCGCGCGACGCCAGGACTTGCGCGTCACACGCCGCGCTCCACCACGCGCTCAACCGGCGGGGCGGCTGCCTTTCGCGCCCGCGGTGGCGTCCGCTCCGGAGTGGAACCTGGCAGTCCGATGCGCACGGTGGTACCGCGGTCGGCATCGCTGTCGATGGTGATCGATCCTCCGTGCTCTTCGATGATTCGCCGCGCGAGCGCGAGGGCGATGCCGCTTCCCCCGCGTCTCACCGGGGAAAAGATGTCGAACGCGCGCGCGAGCTCGTCAGGCGGGATGGCGGGGCCGGCATGGGTGATCGCGCAGCGCCACGCGCCGCGCGCGTGCGTCTCCGATACGAGCTTCAGGTCGGATCCCTGCGGCGCGCCGTCGGCGGCGTGCGCGAGGAGGGTGACGAACGCCTGCGACAGCTGCGCGGAGTCAATGTCACAGGTGGCGTGGTGTTTGGGACGCTCGCGAGTCATGAGGAGTGCACGGCTCTCGAGAACGCCCCGGTGCGCCTGAAGGACGTCGTCCCACACGCGATCCGGGTCACCCGGCTCGAGTTGCGGCGCGTGCGCGCTACCGTATTCGAGCAGATCGGTGACCATCCCGTTGAGACGTTCGACCTCGCGAAGGATGCGCCCAATGTTGCGCTCGAGAACCGGATCCTCGCGCGCTCGGAAGCGAAGCAGCTGCGCGGCGGATGAAAGCCCAAAGAGCGGATTGCGGAGCTCGTTGGCGATGCCGGTCGCGATCGTGGCGGCGGCTTCGAGCTCGTCACGGTGCTGCACACGGCCGAGGTGTCGCGCATGCTCGATCGCGATGGCGCCGTCGTCGGCGATCGTGGCGAGCTCACGTTCCGCGCGCGCGAGGACAGCGCTCGAATCGACATCATCGGCGAGGACGACGATCGCACCGACGAGCCCCACGGGAGAGAGCATCGGCGCGGTCAGCTCCTGACCGCGTGGCGTGCGGTGCATCAGAACCCGGCCGGCGGCGAGGGCTTCGAGCCCATGGCTCTGGACGCGCTCCTCCAGCCCCTCGCGTTCACCGTCGTACCCCACGGCGTGCGCGATGCGCAGGCGGGTCGTGCCCTCATCCGCGATCGCGAACGCGATCGCTTCGGCGCGCATCGCCTGTCGGATGCGGCGCGCGAGGTCCTGGGTAACTCGTTCGAGCTCGAGATCGAAGACACTCATCGATCGTCCGGACCGCCTTCAGAGTGGATGCGCCCGAGGGTCGAGGGCCGCCGGTCGTGTTGGTACGACCCGCGACGCTCGACCCTCGGCCCGGCCGGCTCGATCAGCGGCGGGAGCGCTTGCGTGCGCCGCCGCCCTTGTTCTTCTTGGCGCGTGTGCGTGCGCCGCCGGCCTTCTTCGCGCTTCCGGTGCGGCGCTTGGCGCCGCCACTCTTCCGCGCCCCTCCGCCCTTCCCTCCGCGGCTTCCGCCGCCAGCCTTGGAGCGTGCGCCTCCAGCCTTCTTCTTGCCGCCGCCAGCCTTGCGTGCGCTCTTCTTCGCGGCGGCCTTCCTGGCGGCTGGACGCGCGGTGGCGGATTTGGTCGCGCCACCACTGCTGGCACCGCCAGCACTGGCGCTCCGGCCGGCGGTTGCACCACCGCCCTGCGCTCCGCCTGGGGAGGCCGGACGCGCTCCGCCGGCCATGCCCGACGCGGTCATCGAACCGCCCGTCGTCGTTCCACCGCGCACTCCGCCGCCGCCGGCTGCTCCTGCGCCGCCTCCGGTGGGGCGCGTCGTGGCGGCGCCACCGCCAGCGGCACCACCGCCAGCTCCCCGCGTGGCGGGAGCGCCCCGCCCGGCGCCGCCGCCCCGAGGAGTGGCAAACTCCTCTTCTTCCTCCAGCTCGTCGACCGAGCCGCCCTCGTCGTCCTCGTCGAGGTCGTCCTCGTCGTCCTCGGCACTGTCCCAGAGGTCGTCGCCGTCGTGCTTCGTCATCCCCCAGCCGCTCCCTTCCTCGTCCTCGTCATCATCGTAGGAACTACCGCCGCCGCCATAGCCCGGCTCATCCGAGTCATCATCGCGGTCGGAGAAGAGAAGCTCCTCGTTCGACCCATCACCGCGCGGCATGTCTGCCTCCTGAGGGTATGTGATGCGCGACCAGCGAGGTCACGCGTATTGCGCCTGAGCGTAGGTACAGATCCGGCTGCACGACATGTGCCCCGTGCATTCGTCTGCGCGACGGTGCTATACAACAGTCCGGTGAATTCGTCAAGGCGGGATTATTTCGCTGAACGTCGGAGACATCAGATGTCAGACGTCAGACTTCAGCGCGCTCGGCTCGACCTCGTGAGAGCGGCCCTGCCACGGGCATCAGCCCTCGATCTCATCGAGGAAGACGAGGGACGTCCCGCGACCCACCACCGTTCGAAGCGCCGCAAAGACACGTGGGTCGAGGAGACGCCCCACGTGCTCCTCCAGCAACTCCAGCGTCGCCTCCTGCGTGAGCGGGTCGCGGTATGCACGCTTCGAGGTCAGTGCGTCGAACGCGTCGGCCGCCGCGAGGATCTTTCCGCCGATGGAGATCTCCTCATCACTGAGCCCGCGCGGATAGCCACCACCATCGTGGTGCTCGTGATGGTCGTGGACGTAGCGCAAGGCCTCGCCAATGTGCTTGAGCGGGGCCAGGATCTCCATCCCGATACGGACGTGATCCTTGATGTGCTCGAACTCCTCGCGTGTGAGCTTGCCCGGCTTGTTGAGGATGGTTTCGCGAATCCCGATCTTGCCAACGTCGTGAATGCGGCCGGCGAGGCGCACGTTCTCGACGACGTCGGGGTCGAGACCGAGCTGATCGGCGACGGATGCGCCCAGCGCGGCCACGCGCTGCGAGTGGCCGCGGAGGTACATGTCCTTCGCCTCCATCGCGTTGATGAGCGTCTCGACAATGTTGACCGTCAGGCCGCGCAAGGCCGCCTTCTCGCGCTCCAGCTCCGCCGTGCGGAGCGCGACTTCCTCTCGGATGAGCCGCTCGACCTTGCGGCGCTCGATCGCCAGGTCGCGCTTATGCAGCGCCCGCGTGACCGCGTCCTCCAGGTCGACGAGCTCGATCGGCTTCATGAGATAATCGTACGCGCCGCTCGAGAGCGCCTCTGTCGCCGTCGGTGCATCGTTGACGGCCGACAGCATCATGATGGCGAGATCGGGATCGATCTCGAGCGCCTTCGGTACCACCTCCACGCCGGTCATGCCCGGCATGCGCACGTCGCAGAGCATCAGCACGAAGCGGCCTCTCTCCAGATGACGGAGGGCCACTGATCCACTTTCGGCCGTTTGCACGTCGAAGCCGCGCGATGCGAGGAACTTCGAGAGCGCGCGACGAATCGTCTCGTCGTCATCGACGACGAGCATGCGCTTGGCCCAATCGTCGCCGTTCACGGACATGGGACGCTGATCGCGCGGCGTGGGGAGGGCGGAGATGTTGCTCATGAGACCTGCTCTGCGTTCGGGGCGGCAGGGAGGGAGATGCGGAAGGTGGATCCGATTCCGACGGCACTCTGGACGGAGAGCGTGCCGGCGTGCGACTGCATGATCCCGTAGCTGACGCTGAGCCCGAGACCCGTGCCCGTTCCTTCCGGCTTGGTGGTGAAGAACGGCTCGAAGATGCGCTTCTGAACATCGGGCGTCATCCCGGTGCCGGTATCCTTGATCTCGACGACGACGCGGCTTCCCTCGTTCGCGGTTCGAACGCTGAGCTGTCGCACCGACGTGTTCGACATCGCGTGCTCCGCGTTCACGATCAGGTTCAGCAACACCTGCTGCAGCTGGCGGTCGTCACCGCGGACGCGGGCAAGCGAGGGATCGAGATGCGTCTCTATCGTCACGCCGGTCGATCGCATCCCGTAGGCGCGGAGACGCAGGGTCTGCTCGAGCAGGTCGTTCATGTCGACGACGACGCTGCGCGGACCGGTCTTGCGCGCGAACGCCAGCAGATCGCGGATCACGGCCACGGCCCGATCGGCCTCGCGCTTCATGAGCGAGACAGATTCGGTCTGCTCCTCGGAGAGCGTGTCCTCGAGCAGCAGCTGCGCGAACGCGCTGATGCCGGTGAGCGGGTTGTTCACCTCGTGCGCGACGCCCGCGACGAGCTCGCCGAGCGCGGCCAGCTTCTCCGACTGACGAAGCTGCTCCGCGATGCGCCGTTCCTCGGTGAGGTCGCGTACGACGATGACGTGTCCGACGCGACGCCCGGTGCCATCGCGAATGGGACTCACGATGACCCAGGCGGTGAAATCATCGCCTGCACGCCGTCGGAGAAGCCGCTCGCCAGCCCAGTGTCCGGTCCCGTCCATCGCGGCCAACGCCGCCTGGCGATCCTGCGCGGTCCACGTGTGGACCTCGAACGTTCCAATGTGCAGCCCCACCAGCTCGTCAGGCGGGTAGCCAAACGCGGCCGCCGCGGCCCCATTTGCGTAGCGAACGATGAGGTCGCGGGACACAATGAAGACCGGCTGCTCCATCGCCTCGAGCGCCGTCGCCAGCACGCGGCGTCGCTCCTGTTGATGCCGTTCCTCCTCGCGCAGTTGCAGCGTCTCGAGCGCGAGCGCGAGCGGGTCCGCCAGGCGACGCAGGGACTCGCGAATGTGCGGAGCGAGGGCGTCATCGCGCACGAGCAACTCTCCGCGAACGCGCTCGCCTGACGAGAGTCCCACCCGAAAGACGCCGCTCGTCGCGTCGGCCGATGGCGCGTCGCCTCGTGCCGCCACGGTGCGCCGCACGCCGTCGCTACCGATGACGCTGATCCTCATGCCGCTGGCCGGGCACACACGAGTCACGACATCGAGCACGGCGGTTGCGCCGTCGGTCAGCTCGCGCGCGGCGAGAGCGACCCGCGCGACCGCGGCGGCAAACTGCGCCCGCTCGAGCTCCCGTCGCTCGGCCTCGAAGGCGCGCGCGTTCATGATGGCGCTCCCTGCCTGACGAGCGATCAGCATGATCAGGTCGACATCGTCCCAGTCGTACGCCTGTGGATCGTACGACTGCGCCTGGAGCACGCCGAGCACCCGGTCACCGTGGAGGATGGGCGCGCTGAGGACGACGGCGATCTCGCCCTGTCCCTCGACCACGTGCACTTGTCCGGACCATCCCGCTCGCGAGCGAGCGGCGACGTTGGGGTGGCGGGTGAGGAACGCCTGCGTCGTGTTCCCGGTCCCGGGCGGAAAGCGCGGAAGTCCCTTCGTCTCGATCGGCCGCCGGTCGTTGATGCAGTACTCGGGGACGAAGACGCCCGCCTCCTCGTCGAACGACAGCAGGAGGAAGCAGGGCGAGTCCACGACGGAGGCGACCGCCGAGTAGATCTTGGCGTAAACTTCGTCGAGCGACACGGCCTCCGAGATCGCGCGCTGCACCTGGGCGACCGCCTCGAGCCGCGCCGCGCGGCGCTCGAGGTCGTCGAACAAGCGCGCATTGCGAACCGCGAGCGCCACGTGCGTGGCGAAATCGGTGAGCAGCTGCTGCTGCTCGACATCGAACGGCTGAGGCGCGCGGTACCGCAACGTGAGGACGCCGCGCGCGCGTCCCTCGATGATCAGCGGCAGAACGGCGGTGGAGCTGATGCCCGCCTCGATGAGCAGCGGGACGGCGGGGAGATGCACATGTGCACGCAGATCGGGGAGGAAGATCGGGCGCGCGGTGAGCATTACGCCGGCCAGTGGCGTCTCCCAGAACGAGTGACGGGTCTCGTCCACCGCCTCCTTCCCGACCCCTTCCTGGAGCGCGGCGTCAACACGGCGCGACTCCTGATCGACGAGATAGATGCCGACGCCGTTGGCGCGCAAGGCCTCGCCGGCGATACGAACAATGTCGGCGAACATCGCGTGCGGCGTCACGTGGCGCGCGAGCGCCCGAGCGTTCGTCGCGAGAATGCTCGCGTGATGCATCGTTCTCGCCGCCGCACGAAAGAGGCGCGCATTCTCGATGGCGATCGCGCCGTGGCCCGCCAGCACGAGCAAGAGCTCCTCGTCGTGCTGGGTGAAGCACCGCTCCGTGCCGAACACCGCGATCACACCGATCGCGCGGTCGGCCACGAGCAAGGGGACCGCGATGCCGTTGTAACGGCGTGGCGTTACGCGCTCGGTCGTCCACGGCCAGGGAGAGTCGGGAGCTCCGATCTCCGTCGTGCGCAGTGGCTTTCGTGCGGCGAGACAGTCTCCGGCGAACGACCCGCTTACCGGGACGATTCCACCGAGCGACGGCTCCGCGTCGCCGTGGACTCCGCTCGTGCACAGGCATCCGTCCTCGAGGATGAGGACGCGCGCCTGTCCACCCCCAACCAGCTCGGCGGCGTACTGCGCGAGGAGGGTCAGAACGCGATCGAGCTCCAGCGACTGGTTGATGCGCTGAATGACTTCGGTGAGCGAGTGTGCCTCGCGAACGCGGCGCTCGGCGATCGCGCGGTGCTGGCGGGCACGGACAGCGAGGGCGGCGTGGTCGGCCAGCCGTTGGAGAAGCACGGCGTGTGACGGAAGGAATTCCCCGTGCGCGGGATGCTCGGCGAGCACACGGCCAATGGCCGTGCCCTCGACGATCATGGGAGCGATGAGGCCCTCCCGCTTCCCGCCGATCACGCGGCGCTCGGCCAGCGCGAGCTCGCCTAGCGTGGAGCGAATGGGGGAGGACTGACCGGTCGTGGGGGCGAGGGTACCGACAGCGGCGACGGTGTGAAACGCGTCGTCCTCCACGAGCGCGACGGACGCGCCCTGGCAGCCGAGCACGTCGCAGGCGCGCTTGGCGAGCGCCGCGAGGGCGGTCTCGAGGGGAACCGTCGAGTCGGCGATGGACTGTCCGACGGACGCGATGACGTCCGACTCTCCGGGATGCGCCAGTACTGAATCGAGTGCTGCTGTTTCCTCGGCGGCCCGCGGGTCGTGATCGATCTCGATGAGGAGCGTGCCGTCGCCTAACGGCTCGGCGATCCGGAGCATTGACCGGCGCGGTCCGATCGCGAGCGGGAGCGCGGGGCCGCGGTACGCGACGCGGTCGCGCATGGCGCGTCGCAACACGGCATCGGCGTGCGTTCCGACCGCGGTCGGGAGCCGATGCCACAGCGAGCTGCCCAGGGCGTCGCGTGCGGCGACGTCAGTTAGGTCGGCGAGCGCGCGGTTCCATCTGACGATTTCCCAGTCTCGATTGACGATCACGATCCCGACGCTCAGCGCATCGAGCTCCTCGGAGCCCGAGGCTTGTGCTGCACCGATGCGTGCGGAAGAGAGCATGAAGGCTCGCGGCGGGCTCGAGGAGCGGTGGCGGAAGGCTGGCCGAGCGCTTTCCGACCGCCGCTAGAGACGAGCCAGAGGAAACCCTGTAACCGGGCGTGACGGAGCTAAGAGTCGTCTAATCAACGAGTTGGCTGGTCGCAGCGGGCGTGCGACATCATCGCTGATCGCCGACGAACTCGACGTCGACAGAGTGTGGGATGATGCCTCCGCGATAGCCCTCGTCGAGGAGGAGGCGGACCGCCGCGCGGCCGCGTTCGCCGTAGTCGAGGGTCCAGTCGTTGACGTACATGCCGACGAAGGTGTCGGCGCGTTGTGGGTCGAGGCCGCGTGCGTACTGCATTGCGTGGTCGAGCGCGTTCGCGCGATGCCGCAGTCCATACGCAATGCTGGCGTGTAAGTGGCGCGATATCGTCTCGATAAGGTCCGCGCCAAGGTCCTTTCTGATGACGTTGCCGCCAAGCGGGAGGGGCAGGCCAGTCCGCTCGAACCACCACTCGCCCATGTCCACGATCAGGTGTAGCCCGCGGTCTCCGAAGGTGAGCTGCCCTTCGTGAATCAATAGCCCGGCATCGACCTCCCCCCGCTCCACGACGTCCTCGATCTCATCGAACGGTGTCGGGACGGCAACGAAGTCGGGTTGCCAAAGCTTCAACGCGAGGTAGGCCGTGGTGAGCGTGCCGGGAATCGCAATGCGTGCACCGGCCAGCGAGTCGCGCGATCGCGGCGCGCGCGCGACCAGGCGCGGTCCGTACCGGTCGCCCATCGACGAGCCGTGCGGCAGCAGCGCGTAACGGTCGGCGAGGTACGCGTAGGCATGGATGGACACAGCGGTCACTTCGAGCTCTCCACGTAGCGCCCGGCGATTGAGCGTCTCGATATCCTGAAGCTCGTGGACGTAGGTGATGCCATCGGTGTCGATCTTCCCGGCCGCGAGCGCGTAGAACATGAACGCGTCGTCGGAGTCCGGGGAATGCGCGACGTGAATGACGCGGCCGGTGGTGATCATTGCGGAGCCTCGACACGAGCGACCTCGAGCGCGGCGTCGATGTCGGCGCGGCGCCGTTCGTACTCGGGAAGATTGCGGCGACGCTCATTGCGCTCTGCCGCGGTGAGTCGGCGCTCGAACCCTCGAGCCGCTGGCTCATTGCCGGCGAGGCGTGCGGCGCGAATCGCGAGCACGAGCCCAAGAAGGTGGTTGGGATTGTCCCGCAGTATCGTATCCGCCTGCGCGCGCGCGAAGTCGGCAATGCCGGCGACCTCGGCGATGCGCCCCATGTCGTAGCGCTCCCCGGCGTCGAGAGGCTCGAGCGCCTGATAGGCGGGGATGGCCATTTGCGCGAAGAATTGAATGCTGTCGGCGCGCCCGCGTGTGGCGAGCCCCATGATGCGATCGTAGAGCCGGTCGGCGCGCTCCTGCGGTGTGAGCTGCGAGATGTCGGGAGCCGCCATCGGGGTCCCCAACGGCATCGCGCCCTCTGGTGCGACGGAGTCCGATGGCGCGCGGAATCGTTGCGCGGTGACGAGCGCGATGAGCGCCACGAGGGCGATCGAGGCGACGATCCAGGGCAGTGAGCCCGAACCGACGCGGCCAGGCTCTGCGGCGGCCGGGCCGGTGACCGGCATCCCGCAGTGATGACAGAAGCGCGCGCCGGGTGTGAGCGGCGCGGCGCATGTACGGCAGGTTGCGCCCTCGAGCGGCGCCCCACAGCTCGCGCAGAAGCGTCCCTCCGCTGGTGCGCCGCAGGAGGGACAGGTGGTCGGGGAGGAGGCGGCTGGCATGGAGGGGAATGTATAAAGAACGCGCGGAGGGCGCTGCGCTTGGACGTCGCGCGCGTTTCCCGTTAGCATTCACGCGTGACCCTCTGGCCTTTCGGGACCCTCACGCATTGTCGCCGATGACCGACCCCCAGCTCCGGCTCTTTCCGGGCGTTGGCTCGAAACGAATGGGCGAGCTGCGACGTGGGGCCGTCACATGGGACGTCTTCCTGGAATGCGAGAACGACCGCGCGAATGGTGCAACGCGCGGTCGTATTCATTTCGTGACTGGTTCGCGGACGCGAACGAGCGCGTGGATCTTTCTCGAGTGGACGGCGCGCGATGTCGAAGAACGCTTCCACGACTTCGCGGCGACCGAGCTCTGGGGCCTGATGGAGGGGATCTCGGACTAGATTCCCATACGAATGCGGAATGGAATCCGGAAACTATGTTCGCGGATTCCGCATTCCGCACTCGATCAGGTCCGCGAGCCTAGCTCGAGTGCTTGCCCCCGGCCTCGCTGATCCTTTCGATCGTCCGCTCGGCCTTCTTCTCATCCCGGGCGTCGCGAACGATATCGGCCTGCGCGACGATACCGACGAGATCGCCGCGCTCGTCGACGACGGGGATCCGGCGGACCTGTTCCTTCCCCATGAGATCCATGACGTGATCGATGTCGTCGTCTTCGCGCGCGGTGCGAACGTTCGATGTCATCGCTTCGCGCACCGGGCAGCTCGACGAATCGTGCCCCTCGGCCACGTGGCGGATGGCGATATCGCGGTCGGTCACGATGCCGACGAGCCGGTCCGAGCCGGCGCGGTCGACGACGGGAAGAACGCCGACGTCCTGCTCCTTCATGAGACGCGCCGCCTCACGCAACGGAGTGTCCGGCGTGACGCATTTCGGGCGCTTCGTCATAATTTCCTTGGCTTTCATGATGCTCGACTCCTGGTCAAGACTGTGCCCTCCAGGCTCGCAATCAGCTTGCCATGGGCAGGCGAAAGACGAGGCTTCCGGCGGTGCTCTTCCCTCTCTCCTGCAGTTGAATAGGTTGCGCGCGTGCCCAGAACCGCTCGGTCCACGCTTCCGGACGTTCGCGGCGCCAGCGCCAACGACATTCTCGCGCTCGCGCAGCAGCATCACGTCCGATTCCTCCGGCTTCAGTTCACGGACATCCTCGGCGTCAACAAGAACGTCGAGGTGCCGGCCTCCCAGTTCGAGAAGGCGTTGGCGGGAGACATCATGTTCGACGGCTCCTCGATCGAGGGATTCGTGCGCATCGAGGAATCGGACATGCTCCTCGCCCCCGATCTCTCGACGTTTCGGATCTTCCCGTGGGGGGACGCGGAGAGTCGCGTCGCTCGCCTGATTTGCGACATCAACCTCCCCGATGGCAGTCCCTTTCCGGGCGATCCGCGGGCAGCGCTCAAGCGGCAGATCGCGCGTGCGGCCCAGCTGGGGTACGTAATGAACGCCGGGATGGAGGCGGAGTTCTTCCTCTTCAAGCCGGGCGCCGCCGGCGAGGCGACGACGGCCACGCACGATGTGGGAAGCTATTTCGATCTCGCGCCGGCGGATCTGGGTGAGGACGCGCGGCGGGCCATCGTCGATGTGCTGGAGCAGATGGGGTTCGAAGTCGAGGCGGCGCATCACGAGGTCGCGCACGGCCAGCACGAAATCGACTTCCGGTACGCCGACGCGATGACGACCGCCGACAACATCGCGACGTTTCGCTTCGTCGTGAAGCACGTGGCGCAGCGGTTCGGGTTGCTCGCGTCCTTCATGCCCAAGCCGATTTTCGGGCAGAACGGAAGCGGCATGCATACACATCAGTCGCTCTTTCGCGGAGAGGAAAACGCGTTCTGGGATCCCAAAGCCGAATGGCAGCTGTCACGGACAGCCTTGCACTACATCGGTGGCTTGTTGAAGCATGCGCGCGGCTTCTGCGCGATCACGAACCCGCTCGTCAACTCGTACAAGCGACTCGTGCCGGGCTACGAAGCGCCGGTCAACGTCGCGTGGTCGATGCGCAACCGATCGCCGCTGATTCGAATCCCGGAGCGGCGTCAGCAGGGGACGCGGGTCGAGCTGCGTATGCCTGATCCCGCCGCCAATCCTTACCTCGCGCTCGCGGTCATGCTCGCGGCGGGCCTCGAGGGCATCGAGACGCAGGCCGATTGGCGAGAGCCGGTGAACGTCAACATCTGGGAGATGTCACATCGCGAGAAGCGGCGGCTGCGCATCGACGACTTGCCGCACGATCTGAACGAGGCGTGCGACGAGCTCGAAAAGGACAAGGTGATCCGCGATGCGCTGGGCGAACACGTCACCGAGCACTTTCTCGCCGCGAAGCGCGAAGAATGGCGGGACTACATCACGCAGGTCTCGGCGTGGGAGTTGGAGAGCTATCTCGCGAAGTACTAGCGGATTGATTGCGTGTGTCGAATAGCGGCCTTGAGAACCGCAGATGGCCGCAGACGGCCGCAGAGACTGCGACGTCAACTGCGACAGCCTTACCACGGATGACCGCGGACCTTGGACGGCGAGGAGCCACGGATTAACGGCAACTGTTAAAAAGCTTTGTGAGAACCTGTGGGATAAGGATCGCGGTGGCTGACCGGCCCAAGTCGCTTCTCAGGTTCTGCTGTTGCAGTTCCAAAAGCTCCCTTGCAGTTGGCCGTATCCGTGGAGTTGTGCCGTTCAAATCCGTGAGGGCGTCCAGAGTGTCCAGGCGATGTCGCTGACCGCGAAAATCCTAACTGCCCTCCTCATAGCCGTTGTCGTGGGCATCGTCAGCGCGAAAGTGGCGCTTCGGCGCAACGCGAAGGCGCCTGACCTCACGCCTGCCGCATCTGGTCATGGCCAGCATCACGACGCGACGAGCTCATCCATCGACTGGACGCGGGTCACGGATCGCGACCTCGACGTCGCCGAGCTGTTCGTTACGGCTCGTACGGAGGGAGTCGGGCCTGCGCTGACGAAGCTCGAACGTCATGCCGCCGGAGATACGGCCCTGCACAACATGGGGCATATCATCGCTCATGCGCTCGGCAGGTTCATCGTCGGGCGGCGCGACGGAGACCCGGCCGTGTACGCCGAGTGTCGCGAGATCTTCCAGGCGGGGTGCAATCACGGAGTCATGGAGGCGTATTTCGCATCGGCCCGCGCGGCCACTCCGGACGCCGTCGCACCGCGCGCGCTCGACTCACTGTGCGATCGCATAACGAGACCGGGTGCCGCGAGGCTCGTGTCCCTCGAGTGCGCGCACGGCATGGGACACGGCCTGATCGTGCGCTACCGCGGCGACGTACGCGCGGCGCTGGCGGCGTGCGACCATCTCACGAAAACGGACGCCCGCCGAGAGTGCCACGATGGCGTGTTCATGGAGAACGCGGTGCGCGCCACCGCATCCGTGGACATGCGGGTCGGCACCGCCGCGGTGGAAGCGGGCGCGACCGCACGCCAACAGCCGCCACTCGCCAGGCGCGGCGATCCGTCGTATCCGTGCAACGACATCGATGAGCGGTACCGGGATGCCTGCTGGACGTACCAGCCGATCATCGCGCTCGAGGAGGGCGCGGGCGATCAGCGACAATTGATCGCCGTGTGCGAGGATGCGCCGCCAGCCTCCCGCGACGACTGTTTCTTCGGCATCGGCAAGCAGGCGACCGGATGGTGGCAGGATGAGAAACGCGTCGCCCACCTGTGCGAGAGCGTCCCGGCCCCGGGAGACTCTGCGTGCGTCACTGGCGCCGCGGACTCGTATCTCGACGAAATGTGGACCGGTGACCGCGCGATGACGTTCTGCGGCGCAGTGGCAGCCACGAGGAAGGACGCCTGCTACGAGACCATCGGCTCCCGGGTCGCACTCATGCGTACCGACGCCGCGACGATGGAGCGCGAGTGCGCACGGGTGGAAGGCGACTTCGCCCGTTCGTGTTTGCGAGGTGTCGAGCGCGCGCGCACCACGCGCTAGAGGTCCACCGTCAGCAACGCGCGCACGCCCAACGCGGTCATCGCGACGGCGACGATGACGCCCGCGACAGTGAGCCATCGAGCATGTCGATAATCGCCGACGATGCTCGCGCGATGCGCGGCGACGAGCATCACCCCCAATGAGACTGGCAGGATGAGTCCATTGACCGCGCCGACGAGCACGAGGATCGCGACCGGACGGCCGACGATGAGGAAGATCGCGGTGGACAGCACGATGAACGCGATGATCGCACGCGACGGCGCGCGATCGATGCGTGTGCTCACGGAGCGGAGAAAAGAGACCGACGTGTAGGCGGAGCCGACGACGGACGTAATCGCGGCCGCCCACATCACGATGCCGAACATGCGGCCGCCCAGCTCCCCGGCAGCGTGCTGAAACGCGGACGCCGGAGGGTTCGCGGGATCGAGCGTCGCACCCTGCGCGACGACGCCGAGTGTCGCCAGAAAGAGGAGGATGCGCATGACCGACGCGACCCCGATGCCGAGCGAGGCTGAGCGTGTGACGCGCCCGATGGCATCGCGTCCGTGGACGCCGGCATCGATGAGGCGATGCGCGCCGGCAAAGGTGATGTATCCGCCGACGGTCCCGCCGACGATCGTCACGATCGACAGCGGATCGATTTCCAGCGGCACGAACGTGCGCAGCGCCGCATCGGCGATTGGTGGGTGCGCCGTGACGACGACGTAGGTGGTGAGCACGATCATCACTGCGCCGAGCGCCTGGGCGAAGCGGTCCATGGCGCGGCCGGCCTCACGGACGAGGAAGAGGCCAACCGCGACGAGCGCGCTCGCGGCGGCGCCCACCTTCACGTCGATTCCCGCCAGCGCATTCAATCCCAACCCCGTGCCGGCGATGTTGCCGATGTTGAACGCGAGCCCGCCTAACGCCACCAGCCCCGCGAGGGCGTGGCCGAGCCCCGGGAGCACCGCGTTGGCGACGTCCTGCGCCCGGCGCCGCGCGACGGCGAGCACGCGCCAGATGTTGAGCTGGGCGCCGAGGTCGAACAGGATCGAGATGAGAATGGCGAAACCGAAGCTCGCGCCGAGCTGCCCCGTGAAGACCGCCGTCTGGGTGAGAAAGCCCGGGCCGATCGCCGACGTGGCCATCAGAAAGGCGGCGCCGACCATGGCGGTGGCGGCGGCGCCGCGACGTGGCTCGGTCATGGCGCTCTATTCGACACGAAGGGCCTTCCGATTGGAAGGCCCTTCGCGCGTTACGGCTTGTTCTTGTTTCCCTTCTTTCCGGGCTCGTCGGGTTTCCCGTTGCCCTTGTCCTCGGGCTTCCCCGCCGGGTCCTCGTCCGGTTTCCCGGCCGATTTGTCCTCCGGTTTCGCCTCGGCCTTCTCGGGCTTTGCCTCAGCCTTCTCTGCTTTCGTCTCGGGTTTCTCCGGTTTTGCCTCGGGCTCGGCCTTCACGGCTGGAGCATCAGGCTCCGGCTCGGGCGTGGCCGCCGGCACGTCGACCTTTTGCTCGACACGCTCGACCTTCTGCTCGGCGCGCTCGACCTTCTGCTCTGCGCGCTCGACCTTCTGCTCGGCTCTATCGGCCTTTTCTTCGACGCGCTGCTCGACCTTCTCCTCGCGCCGTTCGATCTTGTCCGCCTTCCGCTCCTCCCTCTGCTCGGCGCGAATCTCCTTTTCCTGCTCGCGCTCGTTGCGTTGCTCAACGCGGTCTGGCTGGGACTGCGGCGCGTTGGTGCGGGCGGACGTGTCCACGCGAGGTGTGCGTCGCGGGTCATCACGTTTCTCGTTCTCGATGCCACGACCCTTCACATTGGGGTCGTCGGTATGGCCGTAGGCGTTCCCGCGACCGGTCTTCGCGTCGTCCTTCACTTCCTTGGGGCGCTGGGCGTTGTCGTCGTTCCGGGCCGCCTCGCGTTCGTCAGCAACCGGTGCGTCCACCGACGCGGGCGGCACGGGCACGCGACCGATCGGCACCCGGACGGGTGTCGTCTCCGGCATGCGAATCCGAATCCGGCGACCGTTGCTCGCGACGACGGAGTCGGGCCGTGCCGGGGTCGTTCTCACGACGGTGGCCCCAGAGTTCACGATCGGGCACCAGGCGCGGTCCGCCACCTCTTCCGGCACTTCGTACACCGTCCGGTTTGCGCAGTAGATGCGCACCGTGCGATACGGGTCGCTGGCGTACGTCGCCGGGAGCGCGTAGGCATCCTCTGCCCATGCCTCGTCGACGACGGAGGGAACGAACGCGCGGGCGATCGCGCGCATCGTCAGGTGGGGATTGGTCGCGCGATAGGCGGCGAGCCCGAGCGCGCGGCGCATATAGCTGGGATGGAACGCCTCGTCGGGGATGTGCAGCGGCTCATCGGACGCGATCGCGTACACCCAGCGGGCCGGTACCGACGTGCCTGACGGGCGGCCGTAATACAGCGTGGATTGAACCTTCCAGGACACCGGGACCCAGTTCAGGCCCGCGAGCATCCACGTGCGCTGGTGCGGGTATGCCGGCGCAAGAAGGGCGACGCCGCGGCCGGGGACGATCTCGAAGAGCGCCACGTATGAGGGGCGATTCGTCTGCACGAGCAGCTGCCCCCGAATGGGGCGCGCGAGCGTGACTTCCAGCGGCGCGATTCGCGGACGTGGCGGTGGCGGCGGTGGTGCGGGCTGTCGGACGACGATCACCGTGCCTGACGAGCAGGCCGCCAGGGTCAGCGAAATCACCAGCGCAGCAACGCGACCAATCGGGGTACGCATGAGCGGGTCCTTGCCGGAGCGGCAGAGACTTCGGGTATCAGAATTCGGTTGACGGAATTCAGGGGACACGGTGGGACTGCTGTGCCCCATTGTTGACGCGCGTGTGCGCGTTAGGGAAACCCGCGCGGAATCTCTTCGGGCGGAACTTTTTCTCCAATTCTCGTTCGGAGGCGATGCGGCGGTGGGGCTCCGTGGGGTGGGCAAGGTGGAGTGCTGCCGGTTGCCGGGTGACGGGTCGCTCGTCAGCAGGGTGATCCTGCCGCCTCCTCGAAGTCCCCCCGCCTCGAGAGCCAGCCATGTCAGAACGAATCGCCCCGCCCTGTCCCCACGATGTGGGGCCCGGCATCCCGGTATGCCTCCGCTGCCGTAAGGAAAAGCTCGTCGAATCACGCGAGCGTCGTCGTCGCGCGCTCTACGCGACGGCCGCGGTCGCGCTGGGCGTTGCGACCATTGGAGCGGCCGGCGCCGCGGGAATGCTCGACAGCGAGCTGCGCGCGGCGGGTCTCGCGATCGCCCAGACGGCCAGGACGGCGCCCGACGCGCCGCCACCCGCGTCGGATGAGAGCGTTCAGCCTGCACCGGCAGTCCAGGTTTCGTCGGATACCGCCCTGGTGCCCCCCGCGAGCGTGACCACCCCACCAGCTGTAGAGCTTGCGGCCACCATCGGCGAAGGAAGGACTCGACTTCGCGGTGGCATCTTCGCGGAGCGCCGCGGAGAGGACGTCACCGTGCATTTCGACACCCCGCTCGCCCGCACCAGACGCGCGGAGAAGTTCGAGGGATTACTGCGCGAGACGCTGCCGCTGATCTACGGGGCGCTGGTCGACACGGCGATCGCGGCCATTCCCGTGGGATCGCTGGTGCCGGCGCAAGGACTGACGACCGATCTGCCGACGCAGGGACTGTACGTGCCGGTCGCGGGCGGGCGGACGCTCCGCGTGTGGCCCGAGACGCGTCCAGGGGAAGACGGCCCGCTCGTCGTCCGCTATCGGGTGCTCATCGCGCCGTAGCGCGCACGGCCAGCCGTTAGGCTCTCCTCGCAATCCAGCTGACCGATACCCGCGCGGCGCTCCTCGGAGTGCCGCGCGGCGTGGCGCGTCTTTGCGGGGCGATCGCGGGCGGGTCGCACGGGTATCGACCGCCCACCCTGCCCAAACGCCAGCGGGACAGTATCGTTCTGGCCATGACGTTTCATGATCGCCCGCGCTTCCCACGCGGCTTCCGAACAGCGAGCCGCAACTGTGGGCTCAAGCCATCTGGGAAGGATCTCTCCGTGTTCGTCAGTGACGTGGACGCCGCCGCCGCCGCGGTGTTCACGCGCAATCATTTTCCCGGCGCGCCTGTTCTCCTCGGGCGGGAGACGATCCGCGGCGGTGTGCTGCGGGCGATCGTCGTGAATAGCAAGGTGAGCAACGTCGCGACGGGAGAGCGGGGTCTCGCCAACGCACGCCGCATGGCGGCAGCGGCCGCCTCGGCGTTAGGCACGACGCCCGAGCGCGTGCTGGTGAGCTCCACCGGTGTCATCGGCCGCCCGTTGCCGATCGAGAAGATCGAGCAGGGGCTTCAGGGCATCGCGGCGGATCTGGTGGACGATCCGCTGGTTGGCGCCGAAGGCATCATGACCACCGACACGCATCCCAAGGCGGTATCGATGGGCGTGGGCGACGTCACGATCACGTGGGTCGCGAAGGGCTCGGGGATGATCGAGCCGAACATGGCGACCATGCTGTCCTACATCATGACGGACGCGAAAATCACCGCGCCGGAGCTCGACCGCCTTTTGCGCGAGGCGGTGGACGTCTCCTTCAACATGTTGTCGGTGGACAGCGATACGAGCACGTCGGACACCTGCGTGCTGCTCGCGAACGGGCTGGCGGGCGCGACCGATCGCGACGCGTTTCGGAAGGCGCTCATCATGGGAAGCCTTCGAATGACGGAGATGCTCGCGCGCGACGGTGAGGGCGCGACGAAGCTGCTGCGAGCCACGGTGCGGGGGGCCGCCCACCCGAGCGAGGCGCGCCGCATCGCGAAGTCGCTGGTGAACTCTCCGCTGGTGAAGACGATGGTGCACGGCGCCGACCCGAACGTGGGACGGGTGCTCATGGCGATCGGCAAATGCTTCGAGTGCACGATCCGTCCGGAGGCGACCGATGTGTGGGTCAATGGACAGAAGGTGGTGCAGGGCGGGGAGCGCACGGCGTTCGAGGACTCCGCCGTTCGGGCCGCGCTCGCGAACGACATAACGGACATCGTCGTCACACTCGGCGTGGGGAGCGGGGAGGCGACCGCCTTCGGATGCGATCTGTCTCGCGGGTACATCGAGGAGAATGCGGCGTACTATTCCAGTTAGGGAACGGCAAAGATGACAGAGTTCAGAATACAGATTTCAGAGCTCAGAGGTGTCGTCTCAGATTGATCTGGCGAACTCTGAATTCTGAAATCTGTATTCTGAACTCTGTCATCTCTGCCTCTGCCCACCGGTATCCATGCCCCCACCCGTCCGTCGCGCCAAGGTGCGCGACGCCAACACGATCTCCGAGCTCATCGGCCTGTACGTTGCCGATGGAACGCTCCTGCCGCGCACGCCGGAATTCATCGCGGAGCGCGTGATCGATTTCCTGGTCGTGGAGACCGAGGGGCGTGTCGTCGGGTGCGTGCACCTCGATGAGTATTCGCCCAGCCTGGTGGAGATTCGATCGCTCGCGGTGGATCCGGAGCATCAGGGGCGTGGCATCGGCACGGCACTCGTGAAGGCCGGGGAGGAGCTGGCCCGCTTACGTGAGTACGCGACCGTCTTCGCCGTCAGCAGTAACGACGAGTTCTTTCGCGCGCGCGGTTACGAGGTGCGCCACATCCCCGAGCTCGATCGTGAGCGCAGTGAGGTGAGTCGATACAAGGGGGTGTACGCGAAAGACCTCGAGGTGGCGACGCCAGCGCGTCAATCCTTGTAAGGATCGAACTCGTTGGCGCCGGCCATTACCACGATGAGCGGCCGCAGCGTGTGCAACACCTCGACGGTCCCCTGCTGCGCATCGAGGACATCGGGCAGGCGGCGGTAGACGTGCGGACTCTCGTCGAGACCACCGCCGCGCAGGATGACGCCCTTCGCATCGATCCACTCCTTCATCATTTCCTGGGTAACGCGACCCGGTGAGATGATGCGTGCCTTCGGGCCCCAGCCCTTCTTCTTCCCGGCGGCCTGCGAGCGCGACATCACGCGTCCCGCGCCGTGCACGGTCGAGAAGAGCGCCTCCCGCTGCACATCGGCGACATCATCTCCCTGACGGCCCTGGACGATCACCGCGTCGTCACCCATCGAGCCGCCGATGAACCCCTTCTGTCCCGGGAACGCCGGCGTTGCTCCCTTGCGTACCACCACGAGCTCTTCGCCGTCGTGCGTCTCCTTCCAGGCGAAGTTGTGATGGTTGTGCACGAGCTCGACCTCCCGGCCGCCGAGGATCGACACGACCTTCCGTGCAACCCACTCGCGACCGGCGTACGCGTAGCGCCCCGCCAGGTTCATCAGATGCCAGTAGTCGTGACCGATCGGCTCCTTGATGTCGAGCAGCACCTCGCGCTCGGGCACACGCTCGCCCCAGGTCTTCCCCTGGCCTAACGCGAGGAAGCCTGACGCGACGGTATGCCCGAAGCCGCGGCTGCCGAAGTGCACGCCCACCCAGAGCGTTCCGGTCTCGTCGGCAAAGACATCCACGTAGTGGTTGCCGCTGCCGACCGTGCCGAGCTGACCGCGTGCCTTGTCGACCAACGCCTTCCGCTGCTTCGGCGGCGCGGCCTCCCAGGCATCATCCTCGAAGAGCGCGTGATCGACCGGAGCATCATCAGCGCGATTCTTCCGGCCAATGCCGAAGCTCACTGTGTTGGCGATCTCGTCAGCGATGGCCTCGAGCGCGCCACGCTGCGCCCCCGGCGTGTCGCCGAGGTCCGTCAGCGACAGGTCGGTGCGAATGGCGGCGTTGCCACAGGCGATGTCGAAGCCGACGCCGACCACCGAGATCTTGTCTCGATAGGCAGCGACGCCTCCGATCGGCATGACATAGCCGACGTGTCCATCGGCCATGAGGGCGACACGCTCGGCCGTCTCAGCGACCTTCTGGAGCTGAATGATCGTCTGCTCGTCGTGCTGGCCGAAGATTCTCATACGTGCTCAGGTGGTGACGGCAAAGATGACAGAGTTCAGAATACAGATTTCGGAATTCAGAAGAGGGCGCCGACTCCCCATTGGACGCTCCGTGCCGGGCCATGAGCCCATTCATCGAAACCTCAGGCGGGGAGAGCTTCCGCGCGAGAGGTCTGCCGTGGGATCGCCAGCGACGTGTTGGAGCGTGCGCTGGCGAGTCCCACGTACAGACCGCGACCATCGAGGCCCTCGGCGTCGAAGACCACCACGAGACCGGCCGCGGTGAACGCCGACAGGTACTGCTCGTGCGTGAACAGCCGGATCTCGTGTCGCTCCACGAACCGCTCGATGCCTTTCGCCGATGAGACGACGTGATGCATCTCGAGCACCGACACGTCCTCGACGCGGCGGGCCGTAATCACGCGGGCGACCTTCACGCCATCCCCTTCCGCGACATCGGCGTGCAGATGACCATCGATGAAGCGTTCCGGTGTGAACCAGGGCTCGACGATGACGAGGCCGTCGGGCAGGACGTGCCGCGCCATCGTCGCGATCGCGCGACGTAGCTCGCCAACGGTCCGCATGTAGCCGATCGCGCTGAAGAGACATGTCACCGCGTCGAACCGGCGGCCGAGATCGAAGTGCCGCATGTCGTACTGGTGTAGCGGCACGTCGTGAAGTCGGCGCCGAGCCACCTCGAGCATCCACGGAGATAGCTCAATACCCTCGACGTCGTACCAGGTCCGCAGGTGCGAGAGATGGACGCCGGTACCGCACGCCACGTCGAGCAGCTTGCGCCGCTCCACGTGCGGCGTCCGAGCGCACCGATCGATCACGCGGTGGAGCAGACTCGCTTCGCCCGCGTAGTTCTTCTTCGCGTAGATCACGTCGTACAGCTCCGCCATTCGCGTATACATCGTCCTGTCCTCGGGCCTGGGCGGGGAGAGGAGGTGAGTGAGCGTTCACCGCGAGCCTCTCCCCACCGCCTCGTTCGTCACCAGTCATTCCCACCGTTTTTCGTCCGCCTCCCACTCCTTCTCCAGGTAGCGGTTGTGACGGCGGTCCTTCGCCCGCTGCTTCTCCGTGCATTCGTACATGCCGAACACGTGCGACGTCTTGATCCGAATGCGCGAACCCGCGACGTCGCGGAACTCCAGCCACGTCGGCTTCCAGCGGCGCTCGAGGACGCGCCGGATGCGCATGGCCTGCGGCGTCCGCACGTGCCACGAGTTGCCGTAGCAGCGCACCACCCAGTAGTCGCGCGCGACGGGCTGTTCCTCGTCAGGCTTCTCCTCGTCGCCGAGGTACTTCCAGATCCTGTTCATCCTTTCACTCCGACTGCCGTGGCGCGGCGGAAGGCAGAATCGCCCTCGGCCCTGGGAGTCGCGTTCGCCATTGCGTCAGGCGCCACGCCCCCGCCGGCCACAAAAGAAATCGCCCCACCCGCGATGACGATCGCAGGTGGGGCGAATGCTGCCGACCCCTGTCGGAGTGTCGGATGCTCGTTAGGGCGAGCTCCTCCCACCTCCGGACCCTGCGCCGATGGTACCCGGCTCCTGTGCGTCGCTGCGCCGGACATCTTCCCTCATGAAGGGAATTCGGGCGCGCGCGCACGGCCCCGCTGGCTGATTCTTGGCAGCCAGGCGGTACATGCCGAGTCGGAAGCTCGAGTGCGCGGTCATGGGTCGTGTCAGAGATTCGGTCGAGTTATCGTGCCCTACGTGCTGGACCTCCAAAACGAGAGTCGCGTCACCGATGATCGTGGTCTTCGAGCCCGACGTGACGTGGGGCGGAGGACGGCGATAGCATCGGGACGCGACTCCCAGGGCGGGTCAGTATAAGGGCGGCGGAAAGTTTGTCAAGAGGGACGTTAGGTGTCAGGAAAATATGCCCGCGATGATTTCGACGATCGCCTCGAAGACGCTGCCGGCTGCCTCCCCAACTCCCTCGATGAGACCGCCGCTGGCGGCCGCCTCAGCGACACCGGTCACCGCGTACCCGGCCGCCCGGGCTCCGTAGAAGACAAGGTCGGGAGCGTACATCAACACGTCGAACACGAGGAGGCCGGAATTGTCGACGTTGCCGAGCAATCCCGGATTCGCATGTCGCGTGGCGGCTGCGGCAACGCCAAGCTTCCAGATCGCCTCGAGCTCCACGTGATCGAACCATACACCGCGGCACGATCGGCAGACATCGAGGCGAACTCCCCGATACGTCTGCGGCTCGAGCTCGCGCTCGCAACCCGGGCAATCGATCGTGTTTCGCGTTCGGCAGCTGGGACATTCGGCTGCGTTGCGATCGATCGGGGCGTGGCACGAGTGACAGAGCGCGCGAGCATCGGGCGGATGTGGTGACACCCGTGTCCAGAATGCGTCAGGCGATTCGCGTCGCAGGAGCTGGACTTCGCCCGGCTCGAACCACACGCCACCGCAGCGGCGACAGTGGTCGAGCTCGAAGGACTGCGTGCCGTCGATGCGCGCCTTCTCCATGTGCGATCCCAAACAGACCGGACAGGGATATCGGGGCTCGATTCTAGGCATCGAGCATCCTCCGCGCGCGCGTCTTGTCGTCGAGATGCTTCACATCGTGAAAGGCGTACACCACGACGCCCGAGTCGGTAATCTCGATGTCGGCGAGCTCGCGAACGACGAGTGATTCCAGGAGCGCGTTGGCCTGATCCTGCGGGATGGCGAACTCCGTCATGATCTCGACGACCGTCAGCCGACCGCCGCGCTGAGCGGCGAGCCGGAGGATTTCCGACTCGAAGGTCTGCTGTCGCAGCCGATCTCGACGCGCCGCGAGCCGCTTTCCGCGACCGATGCGGCCGCTCATCAGCAGGATACCACTGACGCCGGGCAGCGCAACCGTGATCAGCAACGCAGCGACCGTGGCCGGCGAGCTCAAAGCCGCATCTGAGCGGACGAATCCCAGAAGCATGGAGAGGGAGAGCAGTAGCAGAGCTACCCCGCCGACGGTTCTTCCCACGCTGTCACGCCCCTGTGGTTGTGTGTTTGGAAGCTAGCCTGGAACCGCGGATGGCCGCAGAGCGCCGCAGAAGCTGCAACTGCGAGTCAGGAGTCGGGATTTGTTCGCGTGCGTTCATTCGAGTCATTAGTCGCCACTGTCGACTATCTCGCCCAGTAGAACTTCACTGGCATTTCTAGTGCGATGCCGGCTTCATCCAGGTCGAAAGCCCCTTTCCCAGCGAGGAGGCTCCGTATGGCTATTGTCCGGCGCGTCGCCCCCGCCCTCGCGCTCGTCGCGATCGCATCGCAGGCTGGTTTTGCACAGTTGCCGAGGGACGACTTCAGGGATTCGTGGTTCTGGGGGGCCAAAGGCGGCGTCATCTCCTTCTCCACCGCCACGGTGGACAACAAGGTGAAGCCCCTGGTGGGAGGTGAATGGCTGCTCACGCGAACGCAGGGAGCGCTCTACCTCGCCGTCGATCAGGCGATGTTCGATGAAACCTCCTCGCTGATGGACACCGCGGAGACATCGCACACCGTGACGATACGCGATCTGCGGCGCCTCACGGCGGCGGCGATGGCGTTCCCGTGGGTGCTCGACGCCGAGATCGCGACGTTCCGGCCGTACGCGGGCGTCGGGTTCGCGCTCAACTTCCTGCGCACCGCCGAGCTCACGGCGGGATTGCCGTCGGACACCGCGGCTCGGAAAGACCTGCGGAGACGCCTCGAGGATCAACAGGATCGCGCGGCCCCCCTCCTGATCCTCGGGCTTCAGGCTCAGGTCGGGAAGATCGCCGCCTTCATTCAGGGCACGGCGATGCCGGCCGAGACGCGGTTCCTGCTCAACGGCAGCCCGACGTTTTTCGCCGAGGTCGGGCTTCGCGTCAATGCGGGACGGTCGCGCGAGATCCGGTAGCGACGAGCGGCTCGAAGCGCGCCGTAAAATGTCGGAGGAACGGGGCCTCTTCGGCGATGCGTAAGCCACACACGCTTTCGCGTCGGTGCCACACTTCGAGGATCGCCTCGACGACGTAGTCCACGTGACTCTGGGTGTACACACGCCGCGGGAGCGCGAGCCTGACCAGCTCGCGCTCCGCTGGTGTCTGTTGACCTGTCACCGGATCCCGTCGGCCGAACATCACCGTGCCGATCTCCACGGCCCGGATTCCCGCCTCGCGATAGAGCTCGATGACGAGCGCCTGACCAGGTAGCTCGAGTGGCGCAATATGCTGGAAGAACGCCGCCGCATCGATGTAGACCGCATGACCGCCCGGTGGCTGCACGATCGGCACGCCCTCCCGCGCGATGTGCTCGCCGAGGTACCGCACCGAGGTGAGACGGTACGCGAGATAGTCTTCGTGCATCACCTCCTCGAGCCCGATCGCGATCGCTTCGAGGTCACGCCCCGCGAGGCCGCCATACGTCGGAAATCCTTCCGTCAGAATCAACAGATCTCGTTCGCGTACGGCGAGCCGGTCGTCGTTCGCCGCCAGGAACCCGCCAATGTTCGCGAGTCCGTCCTTTTTCGCCGACATGGTGCAGCCGTCGGCATACGAGAACATCTCACGCGCGATCTCGCGCGGCGTGCGGTCAGCGTATCCTTCCTCGCGCAGCTTGATGAAATACGCGTTCTCGGCGAAACGGCACGCGTCGATGTAGAGCGGGATGCCGTGTGCCTCACACACAGCCGAGACGTCACGGACGTTCTGCATCGAGACCGGCTGCCCGCCGCCGGAGTTGTTGGTGATGGTGAGCATGCAGAGCGGGATGCGCTCCGCGCCGACCTCGGCGATGAGCGCCTTCAGCGCCTGCACATCCATGTTCCCCTTGAACGGGTGCTGAACGGCGGCAACCCGGGCCTCGGGAATCGGCAGGTCAACGGCGCGAGCGCCGGCGAACTCGATGTTGGCGCGCGTCGTGTCGAAGTGCGCGTTGTTCGGCACGACGTGTCCCGGCTTGCAGGTGAGCGAAAAGAGAATGTGCTCCGCGGCACGACCCTGGTGCGTCGGGAGGATGTGCTTGAACCCGAAGAGGTCGCGCACGGTCTTCTCGAACCGGTAGAAGGACTCGCTTCCCGCGTACGCCTCGTCCCCGCGCATGATGCCGCCCCACTGCTCGGCGCTCATCGCGGAGGTGCCGCTGTCGGTGAGCAAGTCGATCAACACATCGCGCGCATGCAGCCGGAAGACGTTGTAGCCGGCGGCGCGGAGGTTGGCTTCGCGCTCGCCGGCCGACGTCATGCGGATGGGCTCGACGGATTTGATCTTGAACGGCTCGATGATCGTGCGCGGACTCATGCACCCGAGATGGAGGGGACGGCAACCGCGCGCCGGCTCGCCCACTGTTCGCCGAGCTGCTCGAGCTTCTCTCGTTCGATCTCCCGGTCGGCGAGGGGGAACACGACCAGCTCCTCCTTGCCGAAATGCTCTCGTGCACGCTCGACGGCCTGCAGCAGAAGCTCGCGCGCCTTGCTGAGGTCGCGTGACGTCGTCGCCCGCATCAGGGACGTCTCGATGTCATCGTGCTCGAAGCGCATGACCTCGATCGGGTCGGCGTCCGGTCCGGCATATTCCTCGAGCGGGTTGAAAAGGAGCTCATCCTCGAGCTTGGCGTGCGGCACCAGGGCCGCGGCCAGCATCTCGGCCAGCGCGCGGACTTCCGCCGCGCTTTCGGCGGAAGGGACGATGCGTTCGATCACGTCGAACTGCGCGTAGAACACGCCGTGCTCGCCACGAAATGCGTCGGTGATTCTCATGGGGTTCTCCTTCGTCCGGAAGATTCGCGCCGTCAGGGGACGACGACCGCTCGGATTGGCTCGCCGGCGCGCAGGGCGTCGAACGCGTCGTTGATCTCGGCAAGGGGGAAGCGATGCGTGACCAGCTCAGCGACCCGGATCCGGCCGCGACGCGCGAGATCGATCACTCGCGGATAGTCGGCGGGTCGGCATCCCAACGAGCCGAGCACTTCGATCTCGCGGAACATCACCCGACCAGCATTGAGCGGGAGGACGTCGGGGCTGTAGCCGACCAGCACCAACCGTCCGCCGGTGCGAAGGCAGTTGAATGCCTGTTCCTGGGTCGCGGCCCGACCGATCGCTTCCAGCGCGACGTCCGCTCCGCCGTCGGTGATGCGCCGCACTTGCTTGTCGATCCGATCGATGCGCGAGGCGTTCAGCGTCTCCTCGGCGCCAAAGGACCGTGCCGCGTCGAGCTTCGCATCCAGGACATCGACGGCGATGACACGCGCGCCGATGGCCACCGCGATCTGCACCAGGTTGAGGCCAATGCCCCCGCAACCGAATACGAGGACCCAGTCGCCCGCCGTCACCCGTGCGCGCCGAACGACGGCATGGTACGGTGTCGTGACCGCGTCGGCGATGATGGCGCTCTCGACCAGGGGCAGCTCGTCAGGCAGCTTGAAGACGTCCTTCGCCGGCGCGACCACGTACTCGGCATAGCCACCATCGATGTTGTTGCCGAGCATGACGCTGTGCTCGCAGATGTTCTCGCGTCCGGTTCGGCACATGCGACACCTGCCGCAGGTGAGGACGGCGGCAACGAGCACGCGGTCCCCCTCGCGCAGCCCGTTAGGCGACCCACCGACAGCGACAACCGTGCCGGCGACCTCGTGACCGAGGATGACCGGTGGCGTCTTGAACGTCGGCGTGCCGTGGTCGATGTAGTGCAGATCCGTGTGGCACACGCCGCAGGCGGCGACGCGAATGAGGACCTCTCCCTCGCGCGGCACGGGCGTCGGCGCTTCGCCGACGCACAGCGGTTGACCGGCTCCGCGGAAGATCGCGGCCTTCATGTGCGCCTCCTCGTGTAGATCGCCCGCGACAGCGCGAGGGCCATCGCACAGTTGTCGCAGGATGCTGGCAGCTCGGCCGCGGTAATCGGCTCGAGCTTCACCTCATATCCGAGCGACTCGTACATCGTTACCATCTCCTGAAGCCTCGGCGGCGCGGCGGCGAAGCGGCGTTCCCACTCCTCCTCGTGTGGCATGACGCCTCCCGTGTCGTCAGGCGACGAGGCTCATCTTCGCGAGACGCTGGTGAGCGAGCACCGCCGCACCCACGGCCGCGGTGAGCTGAACACTGTCCTCGGGCGGCACGTTCACCTGCTGGCCGAGCTGCTGCTCAATGACACGACGCATCGTCGGAAAGCGCATGATACCGCCGACGAGCGTGACCTCCGGCTCAGGGCGAACCCGCTTCATGAGCTGCACCGACCGCGTCACCAACGACACCATCGCCCCGTGCATGATGTCGGCTGGGGAGATGCCGCTCGACACGTGGTTTATCACCTCCGACTCGGCGAACACCGCGCACACGCCGGAGATTTGCGCGGCGTCGGCTGACGTGTCGGCCAGCGGGCCGATCTGCTCGATACGATAGCCGAGGTAGCGCGCGGTCTTCTCGAGGAAGGCGCCCGTGCCGGCGGCGCACTTGTCGTTGAGGCGGAACGAGGTCACGCGCCCCCGGTCGTCGAGGCGGCTCGCCTTCATCGTTTGGCCGCCGACGTCGAGCACCGTGCGCGTGTGCGGGAAGAAGAAGCGGGCGCCGCGAGCCTGCGCGGTGAGATCGGTGACCTGAAGATCGCGGAAGGGAACCTGGTAGCGACCGTGTCCGGTGCTCACCACGTAGAGTATCTCATCGCGCGGCAGCCCGGCCGCGGACAGCGCCGCGTCGAGCGCTTCCTCGCTGGCCGACTCGAGCCGGAAGCCGGACGGGATCATCGCGGTTCCCATGACGAGCTGCCCCGGGCCGAGCACGACGGCTTTCGTGTACGTCGAGCCGACGTCAATGCCGGCGGTGAAGATGAGCCCACTCATACCGCGACCTCCTTCGCCTCGTGCGCCGCACCCGCCATGCGGTCGAGAGCGAACAGCGCCGCGCCGAGCGCGCCCATGAAGTGCGACTCCTCACTCACGTTGAGGCGGAGTGCGAGCAGCTCGTTGAGCACGTCCACCATCGCCTGGTTGCGCGCCACGCCGCCGGTGAAGGTGACCTCGCTCTCGATCCCGACTCGCGTGAGGAGGGCGATCGAGCGGGCGGCGATCGAGCGATGGACGCCCATCAGGATGTCCTCGATCTTCTTGCTGCGCGCCACCCACGACAGCACCTCCGACTCGGCGAACACCGTGCAGGTCGTGCTGATCTTCACCGGACGCTGCGCGGCGAGCGCCGTGGGCCCGAGTTGATCGAGCGGGATTTCCAGCGCGAACGCGGCGGCCTGCAGGAAGCGCCCCGTGCCGGCCGCGCACTTGTCGTTCATGCAGAAGTCCACGACCTCGCCGTCGGGGCGAATGCGAATGGCTTTCGTGTCCTGACCGCCCATGTCGAGCACGGTTCGTGTCCCGGGGAACATCCGGGCGGCACCACGCGCGTGACAGCTGATCTCGGTCACCTGCGCGTTGCCGAACGTGACCTTGTAGCGGCCGTAGCCGGTTCCGACCACGAAGCCGACGTCGGCCTCGCGAACCAGCGCGTTGTCGAGCGCTTCCTGAAAGGACTGATGGGCCGCCTGAATGACGTTGGCCCCGGTCGGAATGAGGCTCCGGCCCGTTAGGCGCCCGGCGCTGTCGACGATTACCGCCTTGGTCTGCGTCGACCCAACGTCCACACCCGCCGCGTAGTGCATCGCGTCCTCCGGGTTACGCGCCCACCGGCGCGGTTGCGGCAGGCGCTGGAGCGCCCGCGGTTCTGATCCGTCGCGATTCGAGCCCCTCGAAGAACGCGTCGATGCGGTTCTTGAGCTGTGCCTCCGACACCACCCGTCGGTCCATCATGTCGGATTCGAGGTACAGGCAGGCGACATCCCGCTCCTGCATAACGATGCGCCGGCTGTCGGCCAGCCCGGTCGAGACGGTGCGGCAGCTCTTCACCGGGTGATAGACCACGCCGTCGGCGCCGAAGCCATCGATCGCCTGAATGAGCGCGCGGTCCTGGAAGAGCATGCTGTCGATCGCGTGACGCACGCCGAGCAGCACCCCCTCGGCAAGGCTCTCGATCGGTCGGTCCAGATCGTATTCGATGCCGAGG
>DASTYE010000095.1:0-3889 GCA_035765135.1 Gemmatimonadaceae bacterium
GCGATGATACGGATAGGATCGCCTGACGAGCGCGAAGAGGTCGTCCGCCTTCCAGTCGTCGACCGACACCATCGCCGTGATCGTTTGCGCCAGCACGTCCAGCGCGTTTTGCGGCACGATCGTCGGCTCCACATCCCCGTCACGCATCGCCGCGGCAATGGCCAGGATCTCGACGAGGTCGTCACGAAATGTCGGGACGAGGACGCCGCGGCTCGTCTCGCCGAGCGTGTGCCCGGCTCGCCCGATTCGCTGAAGGCCCGACGTGACGCGCTTGGGAGACTGCAGCTGAATGACGAGATCGACGGATCCGATGTCGATGCCGAGCTCGAGAGAGCTGGTGGCGACCAGCGCGCGCAATTCACCCGCCTTGAGTGCGACCTCCAGGCGCAAGCGCCGCTCGCGCGAGAGCGAGCCATGGTAGGGCTGCGCAATATCCTCCTCGGCGAGGGCGTTCAGGCGCGCGGCGATCTTCTCCGCCTGCGCCCGGTTGTTGACGAACACGAGTGTCGTCCGCGCCTGGCGCACCTGCTCGAGCACCAATGATACGACCTTGGGCCACACCGTGCCGCCGACGCTGCCGAGGTCCGGCACCGGAGACCGCACCGCGATGTCGAGGCGCTTCACCAGCCCGCAGTCGACGACCCGGACGGACGGCGGGAGCGTATCTGTCTGGCCATCCTTCCTCGGTCCTTCGTTCTCGTTCCGTGCGCCGCTGAGAAACCACGCCATTTCGGCGATCGGCCTGACGGTTGCCGACAGCCCAATGCGTTGCGGCACCCCATTGGAGAGAGCCTCGAGCCGCTCGAGTTGGAGGGCCAAATGGACCCCGCGCTTCGTGCCGGCGACCGCGTGGATCTCGTCGACGATCACCACGCGCACGTCCGAGAACATTCCCCGGCCGCGCACGCTCGTCAGCATGATGTTCAGCGATTCCGGCGTCGTGATGAGGATGTGGGGCGCCTTCCTGAGCATCCGCGCCCGCGCCGATGCCGGTGTATCCCCGGTACGCACAGCGACGCGAATCTCGGGGAAGGCCTCGCCGGCACGCTCGAACCGCTGCCGCAGCTCGACGAGCGGGCGGTCGAGGTTGCGCTGGATGTCGTTGTTGAGCGCCTTGAGCGGGGAGACGTACAGAATGCGGATCGCGTTGGGCAGAGGCGTCCCCGCCCCCTCCACGATCAGCGCATTCACTTCCCACAGAAATGCCGCCAGCGTCTTGCCGGTGCCGGTCGGCGCGAGAATGAGCGTGTCTGCGCCGCTGGCGATCGCCGGCCACCCCTGCCGCTGCGGTTCACTCGGCGCGCGGAACGTCTCCGTGAACCACGCGCGAACCAGCGGATGAAACGTGCGCAGCGCGGACGCTCCACCGCGCGGACTCACCCGTGAGATACCGGGCTCGTGGGTGGCGTCACAGGAGACGTGAGATCAGGTTCGCCGCGTGCTCGAACAGCTTCTGATACAGGGGCCGATCGCGGAAGGTCTCGAGCTTGATCTCCCTCGAGTGTCTGAGATCCTCGAGAAACACCGAGTCCATGGCGGCGCCGACGCGCCGGTCGAACGTCACCAGGTTCGACTCGTCGTTGAACGCCAGCGACCTGTTGTCGAAGTTCATGGTGCCCACCGTACTCCACACGCCGTCGATCACGAACGTCTTCGCGTGCATCATCGAGGGTTGGTACTCGTAGATCCGCACGCCTCCTTCGAGAAGTTGCTCGTATCGCTTTCGCCCGGCGTACCAGGTCGTCTTGATGTCGGTCTTGTCGCTCGCGGTCAGGATGCGGACGTCCACACCGCGACGCGCGGCCGCTATGAGCAGGCGACGAAAGTCATCGTCCGGCACGAAGTACGAGTTCGAGATGTACATGGTGCGCCGTGCTCCTTCGAGCGAGAGCGCGAGAAACCGCTCCGCCGGTGTGCTCCCAACCGTCGGCGCCATGTGGAGCAACGCGCCGTACTGATCGCCATCCCGCCGAAACTCCTCGATCGGGAAGAACAGATTCCCGGTGATGAGCTCGCCCGTCGCCTCGGCCCACCCCGCCACGAACGTCGCCTGAAGCTGCATCACCGCGGGCCCGGTGAATCGAACGTTGGTATCACGCCAGCTCTCGAGCGTTCGGCCGTTGCCGAGCCATTTGTCATCGATGCCGAAGCCGCCGGTCCATCCCACGCGCCCGTCCACCACGACGACGCGGATGTGAGAGCGGTGGCCCGCCTTGTCCAGCTGATACCACCGCGGTGGACGGAAGATCGCGACCTGAACTCCTGCGGCGCGCAGGCTGTCCTGCCATTCATCGGTGAGATTCTGCGAGCCAATCGCATCCTGCAGGAAGAGGACGCGTACACCGGACTTCGCGCGCTCGATGAGGATGGTCTTCAGCGTGTCCGCGACCTTCCCTGGATTCCCGTAATACATCTGGAGGGTGATCGTCTCGCGTGCCGAACGAAGATCGGCCCAGAGGCGCGGGTACGTTTCGTCGCCGTTGAACAACACCTCGACGTCGTTCCCCTCCTCCATCGTCATTCCTGCGTGCAGGTCGAGCGTGCGCCGGAAGAGCGGGTCGGTGACGGCCGGAGGCGGCGCATCCCCAAACGTCTTCACGGACGATACCGGGGTTCCCCTCGTCAGGTAGAGCGCACCGACACAGGAGAAGCCCAGCAATAGAATCCCGACGACGAGCAGTCCGGTGGTTTTGAGGGCGCTCACGGATCCGGTGGTAGGAGCAGGGCAATTCGCGGGAGGTCGACGGAGCATACCTCCCCGCTCACTGCCTCTCAATATCCGTGCTTGCACTTTTCGACCGTATCCGCATCGTTCGTCGCCATGATCGAGCGCTCCTTATCCGACCGCGTCGTGCTGGTCACCGGGATCGGTCGCAAAGGCCAGGTGGGCGAAGCCGTGGCGTCCGCGCTCGCCGACGCGGGCACGTCGATCGTGGCTGTCGACATCCTCGCCGACGTCGCCGAGGAGCGTGTCAGCGCGCTGCGGTCCCGTGGGGCGCGCGCCGATGCCTATGCGTGCGATCTCACCAACGAGAGTGCGGTTCAGTCGCTCGCCACGACGATCGCATCCCGGTACGGTGGACGCATTGATGGCGTCGTCAACGTCGCAGGTGGCTTCGGGATGGCGAGCGTCGCCGATAGCGCGCTCCAGGTCTGGCAGCGACAGCTGGCGCTGAATCTCACGACCGCGGCGCTCACGACACGAGCCTTCCTTCCACTTGTTCGCGCCGCACGAGGGGCATTCGTCTTTTTCGGATCCGCCGCGGCCCTGCCCGGCGCATCGGTGAAGGACGTCGCCGCGTACGCCAGCGCGAAGAGCGGCGTTCTCACGCTCATGCGCGCCGTGGCCGAAGAGGAGCGTGCGAACGGCGTTCGCGCGAACGCCGTCGCTCCGATTTCCATCCGCACCGCCGACAACGAGCAGAGCATGGGTCCGGATGCGCGGTACGTCGAGCGCGAGGATGTCGCGCGCGTGGTCACCTGGCTGTGCGCCGATGCATCGAGACCGATCACGGGACAAGTGATCGCGCTCGGATGAGCATTTACAGCTAAGGAATGACGAAAGAGGACCGAGGAGGGCGCTCCTGAAATAGTCTCACCTTCATTCCATTTCATTCCGAATTCCGCATTCCGCATTCGCCCTACACTTGCCCCACGCCGAGGGACGGGACCACTTTGAATCATGTCCCTCGCGGCACGACGCCGAACCGCCGCGCGAACGATCGTGCTCGATCGCTCGCTGGAGGCTCTCCCGCTCTTTCGGCTCAGCGATTCCGCCGAGGACTCCGTCATCGCGTACGAACCGCCGACCGGTGGACGATGGCGGGTCCTGCCGAGCCCCGGGGAGCGCCTTCCCGGCACCTTCGATCAGGACGTCTACATCGAGCTC
>DASTYE010000096.1:0-30137 GCA_035765135.1 Gemmatimonadaceae bacterium
CTTCTGGTAGAGCTCGATCATCCCCTCCGCGCTCCTCGTCTTCGCGCCGCTCTTCTTGAAGACGTAGTCGCCGCCCTGATGCAGCTCCGACGCCGCGACGTCGAGCGCCAGCGCGATCTGCTTTCCCGGCGCATAGTTCGCCTTCTCGATCGCCTCGACGATGACTTTCAGCGCCTCCTCATCGTCCGTGAGATTCGGGGCGAACCCGCCCTCGTCGCCGACACCGGTGGCGAGCTTTCGCTTCACCAGAACTTTCTTCAACGAATGAAACACCTCGGCGCCCATGCGCAGCGCCTCGGCGAACGAGGTCGCGCCGATCGGGACGATCATGAACTCCTGAAAATCCACCGTGTTCGTCGCATGCGCGCCGCCGTTGAGGATGTTCATCAGCGGAACGGGCAGCGTGCGTGACAACGGATGGCCGAGGTAGCGCCAGAGTGGAAGGCCGAGATCGCTCGCGGCGGCGCGTGCGGTCGCCATCGAGACCGCGAGGATGGCGTTGGCACCGAGCTTCGCCTTGTTCGGAGTGCCATCGAGATCGATGAGCGCGCGATCGATGGCGATCTGATCGATCGCATCCATTCCCTCGACTGCGGGAGCGATCGTCTCCTCGATGTTGCGAACCGCCTTCAGGACGCCTTTTCCGCCATAGCGGGCAGGGTCGCCATCGCGCAGCTCGATCGCTTCGTGCTCTCCGGTGGAGGCACCGCTCGGGACGGCCGCGCGGCCGGCTGCGCCGCTGGAGAGGGTGATGTCGCATTCCACGGTTGGATTGCCGCGGGAATCGAGAATTTCACGTGCGGTGAGATCGATGATGGTCGACATGCGGTCCGGGATGAATGCGCTGCGAGCTCGGGACCTTCCGAGATTGGGATTGGCTGGCCTGGGAACCGCAGATAGCCGGAGAAGCCGCAGCAACCCAGCGTCAACAGCTTATCACGGATGACCACGGATGTTGAACAGCGAAACAGCCCGGATTAACCGCAACTGCGAAAGCTTTGTGAGAACCTGCCAGGTGAAGGTCGCGGCGGCCGGTCGGGTTCGCCGTTCCTGGAGTTTTTCTGTGGCGGTTCCAAAAAGCCCTTGCAGTTGCCGTTTCGGTGCCTTTTTGCCGTTCAAATCCGTGAAATCCGTGGCGAACGCTCTTGACGTTACTGTTTCTCCGGGCTTCTGCGGCCATCTGCGGTTCCTCGGTCTGCTCGCAGGTAGTTATTCACTTCGAGCATCGGCGTCAATTGTCGCGATGGCGCCACCCTCGCTGTGGATGCCGAACCGCTCGAGCGCCTCGGCCATTCGATTCCACACGGTCTGCATGAGCGCGTCGCGATCGGCGTAGGTGAGGCCCTCGGTCGGAATCGGCTCGAGATGGTAAATGTCGATCACGCCCGGGCGAATGCGAAACGAGCCCTTGGGCTGAATCTCGATCGTGCCGTGGATGATCGTCGGAACGATCGGCACGTGAGCGGCAACCGCGAGCACGAACGGGCCTTTCTTGAATGGACGCAGGGCGTAGGTGTGCCCGCGTGTGCCTTCGGGGTAGACGACAACCGACAAACCTTCCTTGACGTCCCGAGCCGCCACTTCGTACGCCTGGAAGGCCGCCTTGCGGTTCGCTCGATCGATCTCGATGCCGGCGGTCGCGCGCGCGGCCGCTCCGAAGATCGGAATCTTGAACAGCTCCTTTTTGGCAATGAAGCGGTAGCGCGGCAGATAGGATGCGAGCGCGAAGACGTCGAACCAGCTCACGTGGTTCACGACGTAAATGCGCGCTTCGTTCCGCGGGACGTGCTCAGCGCCGTGGATCTTGAGCGTGACCCCCGCCGACCGCAGAATCGACTTGCACCAGAGACGGGGCAGCCCTTCGTAAATCCACTTCGCGTTTCTGATGCGGAGCGCGGATGCGACGATCACGATCAGCCCCATCCAGACCGTGTTCACGAACATGACCGCCAATACGAAGAGCGCGCGCATCACTGAGAAAAGTGATCGTACCCACCGGGCGACGCAACGCGCTCTCCGCCGATCACGAGATCGACCCCCGGCTCCCCCGCTTCCACGGTTCCAATGCGCGTGAGCGTCACGCCGAAATCGCGCTGGAACGCATCGGCATCGAACGGCCTCGGCGTCGTCACGAGGAGCTCGTACTCTTCCCCGCTCCGCTGTGCGGTCGAGACATCGGCGTCGGGGGCACGGGGCAAGGCGTCGGCATCGATCGTGAGCCGAACACCGCTCGCGGCGGCGAGGTGAGCCGCATCGCCGCCCAGGCCGTCGGAAATGTCCATTCCCGCGCTCGCACCCGCCGCGACGAGCCATTGAGCCTCCCGGATGCGCGGAACTGGCCGCGCGAAGCGCGCGCGGGCTTCCGGCGCAGGCTGGCGCCCCGCGGTCCACGCCTCCATCGCGAGTGCGGGCCCTCCCAACTGGCCAGTCACCCACAGCGTATCACCGGCGCGCGCGCCCGATCGCCGTAGCGGCGTTGCCGTGCTTCCGAGCACGGTCACGGTAATCGCCAGGCGATCGCCGCTCGTCAGGTCGCCGCCGATGATGCGCGTGCCAACCGCTTCGGCGGCGGCCGCCGCGCCGTCGGCGAGGGCGGGAAGATCCTCCACCCACTCCCTCGGAAGTGTGAGCGCGACGAGGACGCCTAACGGCTTGGCCGCCATCGCCGCCAGGTCACTCAGAGCCGCGGCCATCGCGCGCCACCCGATCTCCTCCGCCGCGAGCCACTCCCGCCGAAAGTGCACGTTTTCGAGCGAGGTGTCGGTGCTCGTGACGAGCTGCTCGCCGGCCGGCACCGCGATGACGGCGGCATCGTCACCAACACCGTGAGAACGCGCTCCCCATCGCTCCAGCATCGCGCGAATGAGGTCGAACTCACGTCCCGGGCCCAGCGAGATCTCGTTGCTCATGGCGGCATCCCATCGGGTCGGCGCCGCACGCGCACGAGACCATCCAGCGTGCCTATCCAGGCGACCTGTCGGCCGAGCACAACGGACGTAGCGGGCCCGGGGAGGGCGAGCCCGGTGGCGAGCAGCGTCGACCGCCCACTCGCGCGATCGACGACGAGCACGCCGCCCTCGCCGGCCAGCCAGATCGTGCGCGCGTCCATCGCCACGCGAAGGATTCGCTGCAGCGCCGCGAAGCTCGCGGCGCGCGGTGGGAGAAGGCGGCGACCACGCAAATCGATTTCGATCAGCTCCGCATCCGTCGCGACGGCGAGCACGGAGTCGGCGCGCGCGACGGCGGCAATCTCGCGATCGAGACGTCCTTCCCCGATCGTCAGGCGGCGCGGCACGGAGTCGGACGCCGCCATTCCAAGCAGCCCGCCGTTCGACGCGATCCAGAGAGTGTCGGTCCAGAGCAGGATATCCCGAATGACGATGCGCGGCGTCACTACGCGAACCGCGCGGTTCACCCACGCCAGGCCGGCGAGCGTCCCGACCCAGGCGCCGCTGTCGGCGGCGGCGACGCCGGTTACGACGTCCGACGGAAGTCCGCTCACCGCATCCCACCGGTCAACTCGGTCATCAGCTTCGATCCGCAGGCGCATGAGACCGCGGCTCGTCCCGATCCATGCGGTGCGATCGCGGATCGACAGCGCGTTCACCCGCGTGCCGACAAACGGTCGCGACGGTGGGCCGTCGATCCATCGCCACCGCTGCAAGTCCGCCGATGCGAACACGAGCCCGCCTCGCTCGCCAGGCGCGCCCACACCCCCGGCCCACACGCCATCGATGGTGATTGCGAGCGCTCCCACCCCCGGCTCCAGTAACCCGAACGGCAGATGCTCGGCGCGATTGAACACCGGATCCACCCGGAGCAGCCCGTTGCCACGTGTGCCCAGCCATACTTCGCTTCGTCCCGGCGACGCGGCCGCCGCGCTCACCGGCCATTGCTCGAGGTCTTCATCGCGCGTCAGGAGAGGCAGTGAGGCCTCGAGCGCGGGATATTCCCGCAGGACCTCTCGCCCCGTCGCGGAGCCGTGCCGGTCTGGTTGCGCAGGCACCGCGCCGAGCGGCACCACCGAGCTGCCTCCGGTGCGACTGATGCGCACGAACGACCCACCCGCGCGAACGAACGCGCCGCCGCCGGGATCGCGTCGATCGAAGAATATCTCCTGCGGCGTGCTGCCTAGCGCGGTCGTGATCGCGTAGTCGACGCGCGGACGGTAGTACACGACCCGACCCGCGGACCCGATCCACACCGCATCCTCGGTCGGGTCGGCGGTGATCACCGTCGGCGCGCCGCGGACTTCGTCTGTCGCGAATGGCGGTAGCCAGCCGCGAAAGAGCGCATCGTAGATGATCACGCCGCGCCGCGATGCGGCGAAGACGAGGCGCTCGCCGGCGGAGACCTGCAGTAACTCGTTATGCGCCCCGATCGTCAGCCGCTCCTCACGGCTCGCGCTGGTGAGTGGAGACGCGCGCCCTTCGGAGCTTGGTCCGCCCGCGCATGCGGCCACCACGATGGCGCCGGCAACGATCCGCCGCCTCATGATTCCGGGACCGCGGCGAGCTCGATGATCGCGGGGTAGGACGGAGGCGGCGGGGAGAAGTTCCAGGTGAGCTCCAATGCCTCGAGCACCCGCGACAAAGGCACACCACGAGGAGCCCGCCCTCGCGTGGCGATCTCGCCCGCTCGCCCATGAACCCACGCGGCACATGCGCCCGCGACGAGCGCATCCTTTACTCGCACCAGCAGCGACGCAGCGATTCCGGCAAGCAGGTCGCCGCTCCCCGCCGAAGCGAGCGCCGGCGTTCCACTTGCGCTGACCATCGTCCGGGAATCCGGAGTGGCAATGATCGTCGGCACGCCTTTCAGCAGAACCGTCGCCCCCGTGAGCGTGGCGAGGCGCGCCGCCGCCTCGTATCGATCGCCCGCAATGGTCGCGTTGCTCTCGCCGAGCAGCCGCGCTGCTTCCGCGACGTGCGGGGTCAGCAGCGCGGGGCGGCCGTCGCAGAGCTCGCCTAACGCGACGGCGGCTCCGGCGAAGACGTTGAGTCCGTCGGCATCGATGACCACCGGGCCGCGCCACTCGGCGAGGACATCGCGAGCGACAGCGGCCGTCTCCGCGGTGTTGCCGAGACCAGGACCGAGGAGCAGGACATCGGCCCATGGGGAGAGGGTCGAGCGCATCACCGCTCGCCCCTCCTCGCCCACCGGCCACTCGTGCGTGAGCGCATGCGGCTCGGCCGACTGCACCGCCGGCACCGACTCGCGCGGCACGACGAGCCGAACGAGGCCGATGCCGCTTCGCATTGCCGCTCGTGAGGCCAGAATGGCCGCGCCGGTCATTCCGCTACCGCCGCCGACGATCGCCAGGCGGCCGCGAACGCCCTTGTGCGCCTCGGCGGCGATCGGCGGCACCATGTCGCGCACCCAGCGCTCGCGCACGAGCTCGGGAAGCGCGCCATCGCCTTCGCCGAGCCCGATGTCGAGGACGACGACCGTTCCCGTATGGGAACGTGCGGCCAGCACGCCACGCTTCGGCGCCGCGAAGGTGAGCGTCAGGTCCGCATGGACCGCGACCGCTGATTCGCCGGTGTCGGCATCGACGCCGGTGGGAACGTCGAGCGCCACCACCGTGGCGCCTTGCGCGCGGGCGGCGGCGATCGCGGCGATCGCGCTCGCGATCTCCGGGCGTACCGCGCCGCGCGCTCCCGTTCCGAGGAGCGCATCGACGACGATGCGTTCACGACCGGACGGGTCCGTCGACACGAATGGCCGCGCCAGAGCGCGCTCGGCCTTCGCGTCTTCGGTCCTCGATTGCGCGACCTCGAGAGCCGTCACCCGCACCCCAACGGTCGCGAGCGCGCGCGCGAGAACCCAGCCATCCCCGCCATTGTTGCCTGGTCCCGTGAAGATGACGACGCCGTCCGCGAGGAGGTGCGGAAGACGTCGCACGATCTCCGTCGCGGCCGCCGCACCCGCACGCTGCATGAGCGCTCGTGAGGGAATCCCAGCGGCCGCGGCCGCACTGTCGAGCGCCGCTGCGTCAGCGGCGCGAAGCACGCGGACCGCCCGGGGGGCGCCCGCCGTCACGTCCCGATGAGCGCCGCCGCGTAGCCGACAACGCGGTCGTCGTTTCCGGTAACGAGTCCGGAATGCGAGTAGCCGACGACCTCGGCGTGCGAGTGTCGCGCCAGCCGTGCGACTTCCAGCGCGCACGCGACGGGCACGCGACCGCACATCGAGATGTGGAGCGAGCGGGTCACCTCGAGCAATCCCGGGCCGTCGAGCGCCACGATCCTCTCGAGGGCGGCCGCATCCTTGTCGGCCGACGTGGAGGCCGGCTCGTAATGATTCATGTCGCTGCTGGCGACGATGAGCACGTCGTCGCGCTTGGCGATGACATCGTGGATGGCCTGCGCCAGGCGCTGCGTACGTTCCCAGTCGGCCCATCCGAGGACGATCGGCACAACTCGCACGGCCGGATTCCGCATTTGGAGAAACGGCAGCACCACTTCCACGCTGTGCTCCTCCGCGTGCGCGAGCGGGTCCTCGATGAGCAGTGGCTCGGCTCGCTCCTTGATGGCGGCCCCGAGCTCAACATCGGGCTCCACGTCGCCCAGCGGCGTGCGGTAGGCCGTATCGAGGAGCAGGCCACCGCCGTGCGGTGCGCGGCCTCGCCCGGTGTGGTTAGGCGCGAGGACGATGCAGGTGTCGGGCACCTCGACGGCGGCGAATGCGGCGCCCGCCGTTGCGCCCGAGTACATGTAGCCGGCGTGCGGGACGAGGATGCCGAGCGCGCGGCGCGGCGCGGCCGAGGTCGTCTCCAGGAAGCCGCGGATGTCCGCGCGCAGGCGCGCCGGAAGCGCCGGGTAGAACGTGCCGGAGACGGCGGGTGTGCGCGAGGGCAGCGCGATCACGTGGACGACACAGGCGGTGATGCACGATGCGGCGACCCCGGGGGGCCGCCGCCGTTCACGTCCGGAGACCGTCCCGCGTCACTTGTGCGAATGTGCGATGACGCGGCCGAAGCTGATCTCACCGTTGTCGATGCGCAGATTGAATCCGCAGTCGGGATTGTTGCATGCCCATGCCTTGTAGGTGATCGGCGCGCCATCGCGACCGTAGTCGCTGAGAGGAAGCAAGGTGCCGTCACTGCACTTCCGGCATTTCGGCAGCTCCTTCACGTCCATGCGCCCCTCCTCACGCCCAATGTCCACTGCCAGGGCCGGTCACACGGCCGGGACGTTCCCCCACGGGTGGTGCTGCTCGAACGCCTCGTCGAACTGGAAGACGTCGACGAAGTCGTCGCGCGTGTCGGTCGGAAGACTGATGAGAAGCCCGAGCTCGACGAGGGTGAACACGATGTCGCCGAGGTCGGCCGTCGTGCGAACGCACCAGTGCTCGAGGACGACGCGCGCCATCACCCCATAGCGCTCGAGGGCCAGATCCCGGCAGGCCTCGACGAGCTCACGGCCGGAGATGTGTCGCCGCTCGGGAAGGCGCAGCTGCGAGAACTCGAGCGCGGCGAGCACGAACAGATACGCGCGCTCGTGAAAGCGCGGATCGCGCGCGCGTATGCGTTCCATGACACCACCTGTGAAAGCCAGCTCCGCCACCGCTACACCTCGTGTGAAACGATCTCCCGGTCATCTCCGAGTTCCGGGCTAAGATGACGAGGGGTCCGGATTCGCACAAGGAAGGTCACAGACGGAGCATCTTGTCGGACGTCGTCGCTGCCTTGCGCAGCGTGATGCGCAGGATCCCGCGCTCGTATCGCGCGCGCGTGTCATCGGCCACCACCGGGCCAGGGAGCGCGACGGCCCGCCGGAACGGGCCAATCCGGATCTCCCCATGATGATATCGACGCTTCCCCGCCGAATGCTCGGGACGCGTCCCGCCGATGATGAGGGTCTTCCCCTCGATGGCGATGTCGAAGGCGCGATCGTCGGCACCGGCAATGTCGACGACGACGATGTACTCGTCGTGCGTCTCCATGATGTCGGCCGGTGGCATGAACGGCGCCGCCGGGAGAAAGCCGATCTGTGGATCGGCCGTCGTCCCGCTCGCCCCCGCGCTTCCTCGCCGTCGCGGCGTCACCGCCCGGCCCCTGCCGTCGTGCGATAGAGCGGGAAGGCACTCGCCAGCTCACGGACGCGCCGCCGCACACCCTCGATGACGCGTGGATCGTTGGGCGCGCGCAACACCTCGTCGATCAGCGTCGCGATGGTCCGCATCTCCCCTTCCCCCATTCCCCGCGTCGTCACCGCCGGCGTGCCGATCCGGATGCCGCTCGTCACGAACGGCGACTGCGTCTCGCCGGGCACGGTGTTCTTGTTGACGGTGATGTCCGCGGCACCGAGCGCGCGTTCCGCATCCTTGCCGGTCATGTCGCGGTTGCGAAGATCGACGAGCATGAGATGGGTGTCGGTTCCATCGGACACGAGCTTGAAGCCCCGGTCCATGAGGCCGTTCGCCAGGGCGCGCGCGTTCGCCACCACGCGACGGGCGTAGTCCGTGAACGTCGGCTCCATCGCCTCGCGCAACGCTACCGCTTTCGCGGCGATGACATGCATGAGCGGGCCGCCCTGAATCCCAGGGAAGATCTGCTTATCGATCGCCTTGGCGTGCTCGGCGCGGCAGAGGATGAGACCGCCTCGCGGCCCGCGCAGCGTCTTGTGCGTCGTCGTCGTGACCGCGTCGGCGTGCGGCACCGGCGACGGATGGACGCCCGTCGCGACGAGCCCCGCGATGTGCGCCATGTCCACCATCAGCTTCGCGCCAACGCCGCGGGCGATGTCGCCGAATGCCGCGAAATCGATCGTGCGGGCGTAGGCGCTCGCGCCCGCGATGATCATCGCCGGCCGATGCTCCTTCGCCAGGGAGCGCAACGCGTCGTAGTCGATGCGCCCGGTGTCCTCGCGAACGCCGTAGGGAATCACGCGAAAGAAGCGCCCGGAGAAGTTCACCGGCGATCCATGCGTGAGGTGCCCGCCGTGCGAGAGGTTCATCCCCAGCACCGTCGCGCCGGGATCGAGGAAGGCGAAGTACACGGCCATGTTCGCCTGCGCACCGGAGTGCGCCTGCACGTTGGCGTGCTCAGCGCCAAAGAGCTTCTTCGCGCGATCGATCGCGAGCTGTTCAGCAACATCGACGTGCTCGCATCCGCCGTAGTATCGCTTCCCCGGATAGCCCTCGGCGTACTTGTTCGTGAGCGGCGTTCCCATCGCCGCCAGTACCGCCGGGGATACGAAGTTCTCGCTCGCGATGAGCTCGAGCCCCTCCTCCTGTCGCCGCGCTTCGGCGAGCACCGCATCCGCGATCTCCGGATCGGCGGCGCGCAGCGCATCGAGGTCGGCCTCCCACGTCCAGTCAGTCCCGCTCATCGCGCATCTCCGTGAACCTCGATCTTGTCGACCCGCCTGACGTGACGGCCACCCTCGAACGATGTATCGAGGAATCGCTTCACGATCTCGATCGCCTGGTCCTCGGTGAGGAATCGCGCGGGCAGCACGAGCACATTCGCATCGTTATGCTTGCGCGACAGCTCGGCGATTTCCGGCGACCAGACGACGGGCGCCCTCACGTTCGGATACCGGTTGGCGACGTACGACATGCCGAGCCCGGTGCCGCAGAGAAGGATGCCGCGCTCGACCTCGCCGCGCGAGACGCGCTGTGCGAGGGGGTGTGCGAAATCCGGGTAATCGCTCGATGCGGCCGTGTCGGTGCCGAGGTCCTCGACCTCGTACCCCAGCGAGCGGAGGACGGGGATCAGGCGCTGCTTGAGCTCGAAGCCGGCGTGGTCGCTGGCGATAGGGATAGTGTTGGACATGGAGAGCGGGTCAAGGGCCAGGGGCCAAGGGCCAAGGGAAGGTAAGGCGCGGCGCCGCGACGCGGCAGCCGCGCCTTTCCTCCACCCATGGCCCCCGGCCCTTGGCCCCTGGCCCTATTTGTTCGGCCACTGCGGCCACGTCTTCACCAACGATCCCACCGCCTGGACCCGCCGCTCGGCGAGTCGGTCGGCGGCATGGTATGAGGGGATCCGATCCTGCTTCGCGATCTCGAACACCGACAGCACCGTGTCGTAGATCTCATCGGCCTTGCGAAGCGAGCGCGCCGAGTCCCATCCGGCGATCTCGCTGTAGACGTTGATGACACCACCGGCGTTCGCCACGTAATCCGGTGCGTACAGCAGTCCACGCTCCTCCAGGGCATCGCCGTGCCTGTCCTCGAGGAGCTGATTGTTGGCCGCGCCCGCGACGATCTCGACACGAAGCTGCGGAATCGTCTTGTCGTTGACGATGCCCCCGAGCGCGCACGGCGCGAAGATGTGCGCCTCGGCCTTGTAAATGTCGTCGGGCTTCACCGCTTTGGCGCCGAAATCCGTCGTCACGCGCTTCACGCGCTCGGCGTCGATGTCGGTGACGATCAGGCTCGCGCCAGCGTCGTGCAGCTCCTGCGCGAGGTAGTAGCCGACGTGACCGCACCCCTGAATCGCGACGGTACGTGAGCTGAGGTCATCGCTCCCCCAGCGCCACTTCGCCGAAGCCTGGATCGCGCGAAAGACGCCGTGGGCCGTCACCGGCGACGGATCGCCCGAACGGTCGGTGAGGCCGGTGACGTAGTCGGTCTCCATGTGCACGAAGTCCATGTCAGCGGTGCTCGTGCCGACATCCTCCGCCGTCACATAACGACCACCGAGACTCTCGACGAATCGACCGTGCGCGCGGAAGAGCATTTCGCGACTTGGCGTCTTGTTGTCGCCGATGATGACCGCTTTGCCGCCACCCAGATTGAGCCCGGCGACGGCGTTCTTGTAGGTCATTCCGCGCGCGAGGCGCAGGCAGTCGACGATGGCCTCCTCGTCACTGGCGTACTTCCAGAAGCGCGTGCCCCCGAGCGCGGGCCCGAGCGTCGTGCTGTGAATGGCGATGATGCCCCGGTAGCCGGCCGAGTCGTCATGGCAGAGCACGACCTGCTCGTGGCCCATTGAGGCGATAGTGTCGAAGATCTTCAAGGCGGATCCTGTGTGCGGGTCTAGTGGGCCAAGGGCCAAGGGCCAAGGGTCAGGGGAAGGAAAGGCGAGCGGCCGTTGGCCGCTCGCTCATCCGATGAGGCGGCAGCGACGCAGCCGCTGCCGCCCTTTCCAACCCCTAGGCCCCTGGCCCCTGGCCCTTGACCCGCCTCACCTGGCATAAAGCTCTCTGGCAATCACGATGCGCTGTATCTCCGAGGTCCCCTCGTAGATCTCCGTGACCTTCGCATCACGAAAGAGCCGTTCGACGGGATATTCCTTCATGTAGCCATAGCCGCCGAAGATCTGGATCGCTTCAGTGGTCACCCACATCGCGGTCTCGCTCGCGAACAGCTTGCTCATCGAGCTGAACTGTGTGATCGGCAAGCCACGATCCTTGGCCGATGCCGCCGTGTAAAGCAACGCGCGGGCCGCCGCGACGCGCGTGGCCATGTTCGCCAGCTTGAACTGGATGGCCTCGAACTCCTTGATCGGCTTTCCGAATTGCCGGCGCTCGGCCGCGTATCGCGCCGAGTGCTCGAGCGCCGATCGTGCGATGCCAACCGCCTGCGCGGCGACGCCCAGCCGCCCGTTGTCCAGCGACTGCATCGCGTACACGAACCCCTTCCCCTCCTGACCGAGGAGCCGGTCCGATGGAACGCGCATCCGGTCGAACGCGATCTGAACCGTTGGCGACGCGCGCAATCCGAGCTTGTTCTCCTTCTTCCCGACCTTGAAGCCTGGCAGGTCCGGCGTGATGATGAAGGCGCTGATCCCGCGCGCGCCACGTCGCTCGCCCGGGCGATCGGTGCGCGCCATCGCCACGATGACTCCGGCGTCGTTTCCGCTGGTCACCCACGCCTTCGTTCCATCGAGAATCCAGGCGTCGCCGTCCCGCACCGCCTGAGTCGTCATCGCGGCGGCGTCCGATCCCGCCTCCGGCTCGGACAGCGCGAACGCTCCGAGCAGCTCGCCGCGCGCCATCGGCGGGAGAAACCGGGTACGCTGCGCATCGGACCCGTAGCGGAGAATCATCTGCGTCGGCAGCGAGTTGTGCACGCTCATCGCGACGGCGACCGACGCATCGACCGCGGCGATTTCTTCGAGCGCGACGAGATAGGTCACCGTGTCGAGACCGAGACCCTCGTACTCCTCGGGGACCATCATTCCGAGGAATCCGAGCTCCGCGAGCTTCTGAATGATGCCCGGATCCATCGCGGCGTCCCGATCCCATCGATCGGCGTGCGGCGCGATCTCCGCGCGCGCGAACTCACGCGCGAGGCGCTGGACTTCCTTCTGATCCTCGGTGAGAGGGACGAGCGCCCAGGACATGCGCGATCAGTAAGTGTAGAAGCCGCGACCGGCTTTGCGGCCGAGCCATCCGGCCGCGACGTACTTCTTCAGCAACGGGCACGCACGGTACTTCGGGTCCCCGAGTCCGCGCTGCAGGACGTCGAGAATCGATACGCAGGTATCGAGTCCGATGAGATCGGCGAGGGCGAGCGGGCCCATCGGGTGATTCATCCCGAGTTTCATGACGGTATCGATCGCTTCGGGCGTCCCGACGCCTTCCATGACACAATACGCGGCCTCGTTGATCATCGGCATGAGGACGCGGTTCGACACGAAGCCCGGAGCGTCGTTCACCTCGACGGGCGTCTTCCCGAGTCGCTTCGCGAGGTCGACGACGTGTCGCGTAGTCTCGTCGCTGGTCGCGAGCCCACGGATCACCTCGACCAGCTGCATCACCGGCACCGGGTTCAGGAAATGCATGCCGATGACTCGATCCGGACGGCGTGTGCGCGATGCGATCTCCGTAATCGAGATCGAGCTCGTGTTGCTCGCGAGGATCGCATCCGCCGGCGCGATTCCATCGATGTCGGCGAACAGCTTGAACTTCAGTTCGGCGTTTTCGCTCGCCGCCTCGATGACGAGCGTCGCATCCCTCGCGGCGGTAAGCTCCACACTCAGGTCGATGCGCTCGAGCGCCGCGTCGCGCGTCGCGCGGTCGATGGTACCCTTCTGCACCTGGCGATCGAGATTCTTCTCGATGGTCGTGCGCGCCCGCTCGAGCAGCTGCGGCGTGACATCGACGAGCGTGACCGGCATGCCCGCCTGCGCGAAAACGTGGGCGATCCCGTTTCCCATCTGGCCGGCGCCAATGACGACGACGCGCTCGCTCATGCCGCCTCACGAGGCTGGCGCCGGCGGCGCAGCAGAAGCGCCGCGGCGATCAGCATCCCGCCAATGGCGCCTGCGCCACCCTCAGGTCCCCAGGCGCCGCCCGTGGCCCAGTCCGGGCCGCCATCGATGACCCGATAATCGCCGGCGGGGAATTCGTTACCGCTGACCGCGGTGTGGAAGGCGACTGCCAGGGCCAGGTTCCAGGCGAAATGCGCGGCGGTCGCCGTCCACAGGCTCTCCGTCTTGTAGACGATAGCGCCGAGAAAGACACCGGCCACGGTTACCACCACGATCGCGATTACCACCGAGTTCTCGTTGAAGACATGAAGCGCGCCAAAGACAACGCTCGTGATCACGATGGCCCAACGCCAGCCCAACGTCTCGCGCAGCACGGCGAGGGGATATCCCCGAAGCATGAGCTCCTCGTACATGGCCGCGGGAAGCAGGAACATCGCGGTGGCGAACGCTCCGGCCTGCCAGGGACCGGGCGCGTCGGCGACATCGAGCCACCCCGTCGCAATGAGGAGCGCCGATGGCGCTCCAATGGTCAGCGCGCCAATGGCGAGCCCGGTGCCGAGGAGGCGCGGGCGAGCCGCGCGCGCATGCATCCAGACGAAATCCCACCCGCGCCGTTCCACGAACTTCAGCACGAACGCGTGCGCGCCAATGAACGCAAGCACGATCGCCCACGCTGCCAGCGTCGCATCCAGGCTGACGAGGTCGTCCGCGTCGCGCACCGCCGGCCGCTCCGACGACGGTATGGCCAGAGCGACGAGACTCAGCGCGAGCGCCACCAGCCCGAGCGCGACGACCCCGAACACGAGGAGGCGCCACGGCGCGCGCAGCCGTCCGTCCCCCGAACGCAACACCGCGCGCGCCGTCAAGCGGTCGCGCGCGGTGTCGTTGAAGAGAGCGCGGCGGCGGCGAGTACCTTCACGAGGTCGAGCGGAATGAAGGGGACCGCTCCAAGCGCCACGGCCTGCGCGGCGCTCCCCGTGAGCACGAGGAGCTGCAGGAAGCCGCCGAGGTGAACCACCGCGATCGCGGCGGCGGCGGCAAGTGCTCGGAACGCGAACGTACGTCGCTGATTGACGATCAGGCCCGCGACGAATGCCGCGACGGGGTACGCCCACAGGTATCCGCCGGTGGGGCCAAACAGCCGGGCGAACCCGGGCGCGCCCATCGGGGCGAACACAGGCAACCCCGCGGTGCCTGCGACGAGATACAGCACCATGCTCGTCGCGCCAGCCACCGGCCCGAGCCACAGACCCGCGAGGGCGACCACGAGAGGCTGCAACGTCATCGGCACCGGGGTGCCCGGCACCGGAATCGCCACCTGCGAGGCCGCCGCCAGGGCAACCGCGAAGCCGATCACGCCTAACGTCGTGACTCGCGCGTCGCGCGCCGCCACCCTCGAGCTCGTTCCCATCAGTTCACGCGCTCCACGCTGAGGGCCACCGCATCCCCGCCACCGAGGCAGAGCGTCGCGAGCCCGGTTTCCTCGTCTCGATCGCGCATCGCGTACAACAGCGTCGTCAGCACCCGGGCGCCGCTCGCCCCGATCGGGTGACCGAGCGCGATCGCGCCGCCGTGCACGTTGACGCGATCCCAATCCCATGCGAGGGCGTTTCCATCCGCGATCGCCTGCACCGCGAACGCTTCGTTGGCTTCAATGAGATCATAGTCGCCAATGCGCGTCCCCGTGCGACTCATGAGGCGCTTCACCGCCTCGATCGGCGCGAAGAACAGCTCCTTTGGCTCGACGGCACCGGTCGCATAGCCCGTGATGCGCGCCATCATCGTGAGGCCGTGTGCTCGCGCATACTCCTCGGAGGTCACCACGAGCGCCGAAGCGCCATCGTTCATCGGGGACGCGTTGCCGGCGGTCACCGTGAGCTCCTCGGGCCGCTCGCCATTGCTCGCGAAGGCGGGGCGGAGCCTGCCTAACGTCTCGAGGCTGGTGTCGCGCCGCGGCCCCTCGTCGGTGTCCACGACCGTCGGGCCCTTCTTTCCGGGGATCTGCACCGGAACGATCTCTTCCCGGAATTTGCCGGCGTCGAGGGCCGCGACCGCCTTGGCGTGCGACCGCACCGCGAACTCATCCTGCATCTGACGGGTGACGCTCGCCTTCCGCGCCGTATACTCGGCGTGCCCTCCCATGTGGACGTCGCAGAACGAGCACCACAGCCCATCGCGAATGACGCCGTCAACCAGCGTCTGGTCGCCGAACTTGATGCCGGTGCGCATCCCATACAGGTAGTGGGGCGCGCTGGACATCGACTCCTGCCCGCCCGCGACGATCACCTGCGCGTCCCCGGCCTTGATCGCCTGCGCAGCCAGCATCACCGCCTTGAGTCCCGAGCCGCACACCTTGTTGATGGTGACCGCCGAGACGGCGGCGGGCAGGCCACTTCGAATCGCCGCCTGTCTCGCCGGAGCCTGACCAACTCCACCCTGCACCACGTTCCCCATGATGACTTCCTGCACATCCTCCGGCCCTACGCCCGCGCGCTTGACGGCCTCGCGGATGGCCGTCGCGCCAAGCTCCGGCGCGGTCACCGACGCGAGGGCGCCGAGGTAGCGGCCGATGGGAGTGCGGGTCGCGGAGACTATGACAGGGATTCGAGCGGTGTCGGGCATGACGGAAAACTATGTGGGGGCGGACACGTTGGGAACGGCAAAGACGTCAGACGTCAGAATACAGAATTCAGAATTCAGCAAACGACCACGGGCAGCCACCCATTGGCTGCCCGTAGGTTTTGTCTGAATTCTGAATTCTGTATTCTGACGTCTGACGTCTTTGCCGTTCCCACCCTTACTCAGGCATCGACACCGACGGCACGCCCCCCAGCCCAAGCTGGTCGATGATGAACGCGTACCTGAACGCCAGCTCTCTGAGGTTGTCGTACCGGCCGGATGCTCCGCCGTGGCCCGCGCCCATGTTCGTTTTCAGGATCAGCAGGTTCCCGTCGGTCTTGTTGGCGCGGATCTTCGCCACCCATTTCGCCGGCTCCCAATACGCCACGCGGGGATCGTTGAGCCCCGTCGTCACCAGCATCGCCGGATAGGTCTTCCCCACGTTGTCGTACGGAGAGTACGACTTCATGTAGGTGTAGTGCTCCTTGTTGTGCGGATCGCCCCACTGCTGCCACTCACCCGCGGTCAACGGGATCGACGCATCCATCATCGTGTTGATCACGTCGACGAACGGCACGTCGGCAACCACGACCTTGAACAGATCCGGGCGCATCGACACGACGGCGCCCATGAGCAGCCCACCGGCGCTGCCGCCGCGGATCGCGAGCTTCTCCTTCGACGTGTACTTCTCGTTGATGAGATGCTCGGCCGACGCGATGAAATCGGTGAAGGTGTTCTTCTTGTTGAGCATCTTCCCCTGGTCGTACCACCATCGTCCCATCTCCTGCCCGCCACGGATGTGCGCGATGGCGAAGATGAGGCCGCGATCGAGGAGCGACAGGTTGTTCGACGAGAACGTCGGATCGGTGCTCGAGCCGTACGATCCGTACGAGTAGAGCAGCATCGGACGCGAGCCGTCCTTCACCAGCGGTTTGCGGTAGACGAGCGAGATCGGGACCATGATGCCGTCCGCGGCCTTCGCCCACGTACGCTCCGTCTCGTATTGCGAGGGGTCGTAGCCGCCGAGCACCTCGGTGCGCTTCTTCAGCTCACGCTCCTTCGTCGTCATCTCGTAGTCGTACACCGTCATCGGCGTCACGAGCGACGTGTACATGTACCGCAGCGTGCGGCTGTCGAACTCCGGGTTCGCCCCGATGCGTACCGTGTACACCGGCTCGTCCATCGCGACGTGATGCTCCTTGCCCGACGCGAACTCGCGAACCCGAATGCGGGTGAGCGCCTTCTCGCGCTCGAAGAGCACCAGGTGGTTGCGGAAGACATCGAAGTCGGCGAGGAGCACCGAGTCGCGATGCGGGATTACGGTCTGCCAGTTCTCAGGGCGCGGATCGCGATCGGGCGCGCGAACGAGCTTGAAGTTCGTCGCGCCGTCGTTCGTGCGGATGTAGAAGTGCGTTCCGTGATGCTCCACGGCGTACTCGACGTTCGGGCGTGCCTCGGAGATGACGCGCGGCTTCTCACCCGGCCGATACGCGTCGATGTAGTACCAGGTGGACTGGGTGAAGCTCTCGTCGCCAATCAGAATGAACCGGTCGTCCTTGGTCTTCGTGATGGCGAGGTTGAAGAGGACGTCGGGCTGGTGATGCACCATGACGTCGCTGCGCGCCGGCATTCCGAGCGTGTGGCGGAAGATGCGATCCGCTCGCTGGGCCGAATCGGTCTTCGTGTAGAAGATCGTCCGGTTGTCGTTCGCCCACTGGATCCCGAAGTGCACATCGGCGATCTGGTCGGGGAGCATCGTGTTCCGCGCGATGTTCTTCACCACCAGGGTGAAGTGCTCCGAGCCCGTGGTGTCCACGAGGAACGCGAACAACCGATGGTCGGGGCTTACTTCAGTGCCGCCGAGCCGGAAGTAGCCTTTCCCCGTTGCCATGACGTTCTCATCGAGCAGGATCTCCTCGGGGGCGTCGAGCGATCCTTTCTTCCGGGCGTAGATCTGATACTGTTTCCCTTCCTCGGTGCGCGTGTAGTAGTAGAACGAATCACGCCGCACGGGGACCGAGAGATCGGTCTGCTTGATGCGGCCGAGCATCTCCTTGTACAGCTGTTCCTGGAGCGGCTCGATGTGCTTCGTCATCTGCGCGGTGTAGGCGTTCTCCGCCTCGAGGTACTTGACGACCTCCGGATTCTTCCGGTCGCGCAGCCAGAAGTAGTTGTCCACGACAACGTCGCCGTGGATCGTGTCTACCTTCGGCACCTGGGGCGCGACCGGCGGCGCCGGGGTCTGCGCGACTGCGGCGGCGAATGGAAGCGAAATCGCGAGCGCCAGCACGAGGGGGCGCATCGAGATGGGGGACCTGCTCATGAAACCTCCGGCGGGGTGAAAGGCGGATTTTTGCGAGGGCGGCGAACCGCAGAATGTCACACGAGGCCGCAGCGGTTTTGTTGGCCGCAGATGAACGCAGAGCACGCAGATGACCCTACGGCCGCGGGGACAGCTTTAATACGATAAGAAGCTCCAAAAGTCCTTGTTTGTTGTCACGCGCCGGACGTGACAATCGCCCAAAAACAAACTGCGTTAATCTGCGTTCATCAGCGACCTAACAAAGCATCACGAAGCAGCAGCACGCAGCTCCAGCGACCGCGATGCGATTTCTTCCCGAACCCGAGCGATGAACTGATCGATCGGCACGGGCACGGGATGCTGCTTCTCCCCCGCCCCGCGCACGCTCACGGCGATCGTCCCCTGCTCGGCCTCGCGCTTTCCCACCACCGCGAGATAGGGAATCTTCAATCGCATTCCTTCGGCGATTTTGTACTTCAGAGTTTCCGACCGATCGTCGAGCGTCACGCGGATGCCCGCTTCCGTCATCCGGCGCGTCGCTTCGGTGGCCGCGTCGCGCTGCGCGTCGGTGATCGAGATGACGCGCACCTGCTCCGGCGCGAGCCACGTCGGAAAGGCACCGGCGAGATGCTCGATCAACGCCCCCATGAATCGCTCGAGCGTTCCGTAGATCGCCCGGTGAATCATCACCGGCCGATGCGCCTTGTTGTCCGCGCCGGTGTACTCGAGCTCGAATCGCTCGGGGAGCTGGAAGTCCAGCTGAATGGTCGGTCCCTGCCAGAGCCGCCCGATCGCGTCCCGAAACTTCACGTCGATTTTGGGTCCATAGAACGCACCGCCGCCAGCATCGATCCGGTAAGGAATTTGTTTCCGGTCGAGCGCGCGCTTGAGCAGGTCCTCGGCGCGGTCCCAGGTGGCGTCATCGCCCAGCTTTTCCGGGGGGCGGGTCGAGACCTCGAAGTCCAGCTCGAAGCCGAACGTCTGCCGCACCAGGCGATCGACCTGCCCGAGACAGAGAAAGATCTCGTCCTCGGCCTGGTCGAGTGTGGCGAAGATGTGCGCATCGTCCATCGACAGCCCGCGCACGCGGAGCAAGCCATGGAGCACGCCCGACTTCTCGTTCCGGTAGACGTTGGCGACTTCCGAAAGACGCAGCGGAAGATCCCGATAGCTCCGCGGCTGCGACTTGAAGATGAGCGCGTGCATCGGACAGTTCATCGGCTTCACGCGATAGCGCACGTCTTCCGACTCGCCGGCCGCGGCCGCCATCGGTGGATACTGGTTCGCCTCGAAGTACGGCAAATGCCCCGAGATCCTGAACAGCTCCTCACGCGTGATGTTCGGCGTGTAGACCAGCTCGTACCCCTGAGCGAGGTTGTCGTCCTCGACCGCGCGGGTGAGCAGCCATTTCACCCTGGCGCCCCGCGGATGCCAGAACACGAGACCGGGCCCCACCACATCCTGGATCGAGAACAGATCGAGCTGCTTCCCGATCACGCGGTGGTCGCGTCGCTTCGCCTCCTCGATGCGATGCAGGTGCGCCTCGAGCTCCTCCTTGCGGAAGAACGCCGTGCCGTAGATGCGCTGCAGCGTCTGTCGCTTCTCATCGCCGCGCCAATACGCCGCGGCCGTGGACAGCAGCTTGAAGTGCTTGACGTGCGACGTGTCGGGAACGTGCGGCCCGCGGCAGAGATCGACGAACGGGCCATCGGTGTAGACGGAGATGACCTCGTTCGGTCCCAGCTCCTCGAGTCGTTCGAGCTTGAGCGGGTCATCGGCGAACCGTTTGCGCGCCGCCGGCTTGTCCACCTCTTCGCGGACGAACGGAAGCTTCTCGGCGACGACTTTCCGCATCTCGTCCTCGAAGACGGCAACGTCGTCCGGTGTGAACGGGCGAGCGACCTCGAAGTCGTAATAAAAGCCGTCATCGATGGCGGGGCCGAAGCCGATCTTCGCATCGGGACGGAGGCGACGGACCGCCGTCGCCAAAACGTGCGCGGCCGAATGGCGCAGCACGGCGAGGGCGCGCTCGTCTCGCTCCGTCAGCACCTTGAACGTCCCGCTGTCCCGGATGGGCGTCACCAGATCCTGAACGCGGCCATTCACCTCGACCGCAACGGCCGCGCGCAGAAGCCCGGCTCCAATGGACGCGACGACCTCGCGGGGGAGCGTCCCCGGCTCGACTTCGCGCGTCGAGCCATCGGGCAGCCTGAGTGTCAGCATCGCGGTAGCGCTGTGCATTACGACGGAACTCCGTGGATCACGGCCGGCGTCTCTCGCCCGAATCGGAAATACAGGTACAGTCCGCCGAAAAGGAGGACTGCGGCGAGGAGCCAAATCAATGCGCGACCGGTGGATCCTCGCTCCGGACGAGAGGGCTCGGGGGAAGTCATTGCGCGGTTTCGGGATGGGCGAATTCGGAGGCGGTAGGTGGCCTTCTTCTTGCCTCTACTCGCCTACACTCTCCCGGAAAGCTACCCTTACGATACAACCAACGCCACAGGGACTGCATGGCTCCGTTTCGCTATCGTGACGAGGGCGACTCGCTTGGCGCCGCCCTCGCGAAAGTCGGGATCGGCGTCGCCGCCGGTTTCGTCGTCGGCGTGATCATGGCCCAGAAGGTGGGCGGCATCTCGGGTATCTCTTCGAGACTTCGAGACAGAATCGCGGGATTACGTGGAGACGCCATGGATCGCTATCGCACAGCGCGTGGCCTCACGGCCGATGAGGAGATTGACACCGTGCTCGAAGAGCGGGTGCTGGAAGCGTTCAGAAACGATCCGATCCTGAGTGAGCGCGGCATCGACATCGGCGCCATCGGCGAGGCGACGATCGAGCTCACCGGATGGGTGGACACGCCGGAAGAATCCGAGCGCGCGACCACGATCACGCGCGGCGTACCAGGCGTCGAGACCGTGGTCAATCGCATCATCGTTGGGGAGGAGGAGGACATGCTCGATGAAAATGCACGCCGCCACGCCGAGGGCGATCCGGCCCTGAACGAAGCGCGATGGGAAGGACAGCGCGTCGGCACCGGACGCCGTCGTCAGGGCAACTCGGAGGAGATCGATCGTCACGCGGATCCCAAGCCCGAGCTCGAGGAGCGGTGGCTCGCCGAGAACCATGCGCTCGAGCAGGCCGCCGATGATACGCCCGACACGGGCGTGCGCCGCGGTAACTCGAAGAAAGCGCGCCGCGGGGGCCGCGCCGACGGAAGCCCGATTGCGCCTACGGGTGTTCCGAAGGCCGATCACGTCGCCGATCCGCTTGGCGTCGACGAGCCTCCGCGAGCGGATTGATTTTAGGGGTCAGGAGTCAGGAGTCAGGGATCAGGGGTGGTAAGGCGCCGCGGCTGCTTTGCAGCCAGCGGCGCTCATCAGATGAGCAAACGGCGGCGCGAATGCGCCGCCGTTTGCCTTTCCACCCTGATCCCTGACTCCTGACTCCTGACCCCCGCTTCCATCGGCGAGGGGGCCGGAGTTTTCTTCAAGCATGGCCAGCTCCTCACTCGACGCCCTTCCCTCGCAATTCGATCCGGTCGCCATCGAGCGCCCGATCTACGACCGCTGGGTCGCCGCCGGTGTGTTCACCGGGCGCGCCGAGCGCTCCGCTCGCGCGGGCGGGAATCGAGAGCCGTTCACAATCGTGATTCCGCCACCCAACGTGACCGCCGTGCTGCATATGGGGCACGGCCTCGACAACGTCGCGCAGGACGTTCTCATCCGCTGGCGTCGCATGGCGGGCGACGAGGCGCTCTGGGTGCCCGGCACCGATCACGCCGGAATCGCCACGCAGAACGTCGTCGAGAAGCTCATCTGGAACACCGAAGGGAAAACCCGCTTCGATGTCGGCCGGGCCGAGTTCGTCAGACGCACCGAAGCGTTCGTGCGTGAGACCGGTGGCACGATCCTCAAACAGCTCGAGGCGATAGGGAGCTCGTGCGACTGGTCGCGAACGGCCTACACGCTCTCGCCCGAGCTGTCACGCGCCGTCCGCGAAGCGTTCGTGCGACTGTACGAGAAGGGTCTCGTGTATCGCGGCCACCGTGTCATCCACTGGTGCCCGCGCTGCCTGACGTCGCTCTCCGACGAGGAGGCGGAGTCGCACGAGACCACCGGCAAGCTCTACCACATCGCCTATCCGGTCGTCGGCCACGGGGACCGCTCGCTCGTCGTTGCGACCACGCGTCCGGAGACGATGCTCGGTGACGTCGCTGTCGCGGTGAACCCCAACGACGAGCGCTACCGCGACCTGGTGGGTCGTCACGTGATGCTCCCATTGGTGAACATCGAGCTTCCGATCATCGCCGACGCATATGCCGATCCGGCGTTCGGCACCGGAGTCGTCAAGATCACCCCCGCGCACGATGCGAACGACTTCGAGGTCGGCACGCGGCACCAGTTGCCGATGCCGGTGATCATCGATGAGCACGCCGTCGTTCGTGAGGTGACCGATGCGACGGGCCGCGTGCCTCACGAGTTGCGCGGTCTCGACCGCTTCGAGGCCCGCGAGCACATCGTCGAGCGGCTGCGCGCCGAAGGCCGGCTCGTCAAGGTCGAGCCGCATCAGCACGCCGTTCGTCGCTGCTACCGCTGCGACACCGTGGTCGAGCCGCGGTTGAGCGATCAGTGGTTCGTGCGCATGCAGCCCCTCGCCGAGCCGGCGCTTCAGGCGGTTCGGGATGGCACCATTCGCATCGTCCCGGAGCGGTGGGAGGGCGTATACGTCCACTGGATGGAGAACATTCGGGATTGGAACATCTCCCGTCAGCTGTGGTGGGGACACCGCATCCCGGTGTGGTACTGCGACGGGTGCGGAGCACAAACCGCGAGCCGCACCGACGTCCAGCGCTGCCCGAAATGCGACGGTCCGGTGCGCCAGGACGAGGACGTCCTCGACACGTGGTTTTCGTCCTGGCTCTGGCCGCTTTCGACGCTCGGATGGCCGGACCCGGGCGCGCGCGATTACCGGGCGTTCTATCCGACCGACGTGCTCGTCACCGGCCCCGACATCCTGTTCTTCTGGGTCGCCCGGATGATCATGGCCGGGTATTGCTTCGACGGCCGGCAGCCGTTCCACACGGTGTTTCTGCACGGCATCGTCCGCGACACGCAGCACCGGAAGATGTCGAAGTCGCTTGGCAACGGTATCGATCCGATGGATGTCGTGAACCGTTACGGCGCCGATGCGCTGCGGTGGACGGTCGTCGCCGGGATGGGTTTGGGCGTCGATCAGATTCTCGATCCCGACAATCTCGAGCAGTCCTTTTCGCCCGGGCGGAACTTCGCCACCAAGCTCTGGAATATCGGCCGGTTCCTGTTAGGCAATCTGGAAGGCGGCGATGTCATGCCGCTCTCCGAGGTTCCCGACCAGCGTCTCACGCGCGCGGATCGCTGGATCCTCGCGCGTCTCAATGACACGATCGCCAACGTGGAGGCGGCTCTCGGTCCCGCGCGGCCGCCGCGCGAGGCCGGCGGCCGATGGCCCGACGGATCGGGACGACTCGGCATGCGGCTCGACGCGTACGCGGAGGTCGCGCGCCGTTTCGTCTGGGATGAGCTCGCGGACTGGTACGTCGAGGCGTCCAAGGGGCGCCTCGGCCAGGCCGCCGCGGATCGCGAGGTCGCGCGCGCCGTGCTGGTGCACGTGTTCGACAGCGCGCTGCGGCTGCTGCACCCCATCGTCCCGTTCATCACGGAAGCGCTGTGGCAACGTCTTCCGGGTCGTCATGAGGATGAGCTGCTGGCCGCGTCATCATGGCCTGAAGTCGACGCGCGGTTTGCACGCAACGGTGAGTTCGAGGAAGTGCAGGCGGCCGCGACGGCGATCCGGCGCCTGCGCGCGGAATACGGCGTTCCGCCGGGAACCCAGGTCCATGTGCTGTTCTCGCCTCCCGAGGGCATCGGTGACGACGGGCGCTGGGCCGAGCAGGTGCTGCGCGACGAAGCAGCGCTCATCGGTCGCCTGACGAGAAGTCGCGTCGCGATCGCGGATCGTGCGCCGCAGGGCGCCGCGGCGCACGCCGTGCTCCCGAGCCACTGGTCGGTGATCGTTCCGCTCGAGGGATTGATCGATGTGCGTCGCGAGTGCGAGCGTCAGCGCGGTGAGCTCGCCAATCTCGACAAGCAGCTGGCATCACTCGGCGCACGGCTGGAGAATCCGAATTTCCTCACGCGAGCGAAGCCCGATATCGTCGAGGCGGAGAAGGCGAAACATCGCGAATGGTCGGCGCGACGCATGGTGCTGGCCGAGAAGGTGAAGGCGTTGTGCGGCGATTGATCGTCGTCATCGGGGTCGTGGCCTGTGCATCGCAGGGTGACCCGCCCGGCGGACCGCCCGACGCCGTTCCGCCCGTTCTCATTGGCATTGTGCCGGAGAGCGGAGCCGTCAATGTGCGGCCCGATCGCGTCGAGTTCCGATTCGACGAAGTGGTGAGCGAGCGGCCGAGTGGTGCGACGTCCCTCGAGCAAATGGTGCTCATCTCGCCAACCGACGGACTCCCTCGCGTAGACTGGCGACGTCGTTCGATCGCCGTGCGTCCGAGGCGCGGATGGAAACCGAACGTCGTCTACACGGTCTCGTTGTTGCCCGGCATCGCCGACCTGCGCGGCAATGTGCTCAAGACGGGGGCGTCCGTCACCTTCGCGACCGGAGCGACGATTCCGCAGACACGCATCGCCGGCGTCATGTACGATTGGGTGGCCGGCACGATCGCGCGAGGGGGAGCGGTCAACGCGACGTCGGTGGCCGACAGCATCGTGTACGTGGCCCGCGCCGACACGGCTGGTCGCTTCGTTCTCCCGCACCTGCCGCCCGGGGCGTACACGCTCATCGGGTGGATCGATGCCAACAACAACCGCGATCGCGATCCGCGCGAGTCCTACGATAGTACGGCCGTCACGCTCACCGACTCCGCATCCGTCGAGCTGCTCGCATTCGTGCACGACACGCTGCCGCTGCGCATCAACGCCGTGCAGCCGATCGACTCCATGACGCTGCGGGTGGAGCTCAGCCAGCCCCTCGACCCGGAGCAGACGGTCGACACGACACTCTTTCGCCTGACGCGTCCTGACTCGAGCGCGGTGCCATTGCGGGCCGTTCTCACCGCCGACGCCTGGGACCGAGCGCGGAGCGACTCACTCGCGCGTGCCGATACCACGCGGCGCCCACCAGTGCGGCCAGGGGCGCCGGCGGCCGGACGCGATTCCATCGTCCTTCCCCGCCCCGTTCCTGTATCGCGATTCGTCGTGCTGACGGCGGTGCCCCTGCAGCCGGATACGACCTACCGGCTCGTCGCGGTCGAAGCTCGCAATCTCCTCAAGCGTGCCGGGACGAGCGCCCGGGTCGTCACCATGCCTGCCCGAGCGGCCGCCGATACGACGCGCCGCGTGCCACCACCATGAGCGATCCTCGCCGCGCCCTCCCAAGTGTCAACAGCCTGCTCGAGAGCGAGACTGTGCGATCGTTGCTCGAGAGCGCGCCACGCGAGCTCGTTGTGAATGCGGTGCGCGACGCCGTCGCCGCCGCGCGCGACGCGACCGACGCCCCTCGCGACGCTCGCGCATGGAGCACCGCCATCCGCGACGCCCTCGCGCTCCGCCAGCGGCGATCACTGCGTCCGGTCATCAACGCCACCGGCGTCATCCTCCACACGAACCTCGGTCGCGCTCCGCTCGCACGCGCCGCGATCGACGCCATTCAGGAGGTCGCCGCGAGCTATTCGAATCTCGAGTACAATCTCGAGCGGGGCGCGAGAGGCTCGCGATATACGCACTGTGTGGGATTGTTGCGCGAGCTCACCGGCGCGGAGGACGCGCTCGTCGTCAACAATGGCGCGGCCGCCCTCGTGCTGGCGCTGAACACGCTCGCCGATCAACGGCCAGCGGTCATTTCGCGCGGCGAGCTCGTCGAGATCGGTGGCAGCTTCCGGATCCCCGACATCATGGCAAAGAGTGGTGCCCTGCTGGAGGAAGTCGGCACCACCAACCGTACGCATCTCGCCGACTACGAACGCGCGCTCGGGCGAGGCGGTGTCATTGTGAAGGTGCATCGCAGCAACTTCGCGATCGAGGGGTTCGTCGCTGACGTCCTACTCGGCGAGCTCGTACGGCTCGCCGACCCGCGCGAGATTCCGGTGCTCTACGACCTCGGCAGCGGACTCCTCGTCTCGCTCGAGCCGTTCGGCCTAACGGGCGAGCCGCTGGCATCGGAGGCCGTGCGCGATGGGGCAACCGTCGTGACGATGAGCGGCGACAAGTTGCTAGGTGGACCGCAGGCGGGAATCATCCTCGGCCGGCGCGCGGCGATCGAGCGCATTCGCACGAATCCGATGACGCGCGCGCTTCGGGTGGACAAGCTCACGCTGGCGGCGCTCGAGGCGACGCTCGCGCTGTACCGCGATCCCGCGCGCGCATTCCGCGAGATCCCGACGCTCGCGATGATCGCCGCCGACGTCGCGTCGCTGCGCGCCCGAGCCGAACGCGTCACCGCCCGGCTTCGGTCGCGAGGAATACGATGCGACATCATCGACACCGATGCGAGCGTCGGCGGCGGGGCCTTCCCGACCGCGCGCATTCCCTCCGTCGCTGTCAGCCTCGCCGGTAGCGCGGAGCGGCACGACGTGCGCCTGCGTGCGAGCGAACCGCCCGTGGTGACGCGAATTCTCGACGGTCGCGTCCTCATCGAGCTTCGGACGGTTCCGCCCGAGCTCGATGACGAGCTAGGCGCCATCATCGAGCGCGCGCTCGCGTGAGCGAGCTTCGTCCCGCCGCGTTTCTCGACCGTGACGGGACCATCATCGAGGATGTCGACTTCATCTCCCGCCCCGAGGACGTCCGCCTCCTGCCCGGCGCCGCCGACGCGGTTCGGGCGCTGAACGACGCCGGCGTTCCCGTGATCGTCATCTCGAATCAGTCCGGCATCGGGCGCGGATATTTCACCCGCGATGACTACGAGCGAGTGCAGGCCCGAGTAGAACAGGTGCTCGCGGCCCACGGCGCGCGCCTCGATGCGACGTACATGTGCCCGCACGCGCCGTCGCAGGACCAGCCGTGCGAGTGCCGGAAGCCGGGACTCGGGCTCTTTCAGCGCGCCGCGAAGGATCACGGACTCGATCTCTCGCGCTCGTGGTACATCGGAGACCGGTGGCGCGATGTGCAGCCCGGCGAGACGCTCGGGGCCTCGGCGTTCCTGATACCCGCGAGCTCGACTCCCCCCGATGAGCTGGAGCGTGCTCGCACTCGCGGCATCGTCCGACCGTCGCTCCCCGACGCCACGCGGGAAATCATCGCCACCCTTACAGGCGGACAGAGTCGGCGGTAACATCTGCGCAGCATGATGTCGCGGATTGCCGTCTTCGTTTCCGGTCGTGGCTCCAACCTGCAAGCCCTGCACGCGTATCTCCAGCGTGCCGGTGGCGCGGAGGTCGTCCTCGTCGCCTCCGACCGGAGCACCAGCGGCGCGCTCACATGGGCGCGCGACCACGGGATCGACACCGCGATTCTCTCACACTCCGGGAATGACGCCACCGAAATTCTCGATCTGCTCGCCGGCTCGCGAGTCGATCTCGTCGTCCTCGCCGGCTACTTGCGTCTCGTTCCGGCTACCGTGGTGCGCGCATTTCGCGGCCGTATCGTGAACGTGCACCCCGCGCTGCTCCCCGGCTTTGGCGGTCCCGGCATGTATGGTGAGCGCGTGCACCGCGCCGTCCTCGCGGCCGGTGCGCGCGTGACGGGGCCGACCGTGCATTTCGTGGATGAGGTATACGACCGCGGTGCGATCGTCGCACAGTGGCCGGTTCCCGTTTTCTCCAACGACACCGAGGCGGAGCTCGCGGCCCGCGTGCTCCGCGCCGAGCATTTGCTGCTTCCGCGCGTCGTGCACCTGGTGGCGACGGGACGAATTGCCTTGACCAATGACGGACGCGTGGCGACCGCCCATGATCTCGCGCGGGATCGCGCCGCGTTTCTGTTCAATACTCCGGAGGAGAATGCCCTTGCCGCCAGTATGGCGAGCGCGCTCGGCGGTTAGCGCCGCGGCGCTGATCGTCCTGTCGAGTCCCGCGGCCGCGCAGCGGCGCGCGGTCGACGCCATCGCCACCTGGATCGCTCTCGATGCGCCGACCGGTCGCGAACACTACGCCACCGACATCATTCGGCGGGAGCTCACCGGATGGACACGCGACCGCACCGGGAACCTGATCATGCGACGCGGGACGGGCCGGCCGCGCCGCGTCGTGGCGTGCCCGCTCGATCAGCCGTCGTACGTCGTCTCGGGGTTCACGCCTAACGGCTACCTGCGGTTGCACGAGGCCGGCAACGCCAGACGACACGCGCTCTGGGATCAGTTCCACGAAGGCCAGCGCGTGCGCGTCCTCACGCGTGCCGGCGCGGTACCCGGGGTCATCGCGGTGAGGAGCGTGCACCTGTGGCGAGGCCGGTCCGCCGACACTCTTCCGATCACCATCGATGAGATGTGGCTCGACATCGGCGCTCGCAACACCGGCGAGGTACGCGCCCGCGGCATCGAGGTGCTGGACCCTGTCGTTCGCGAGTGGCCGCGGTGGCAATACGGCGAGTTCGTCGCAGGTCCCGGTGCGGCGGCTCGTGCTGCCTGCGCCGCCGTCGCGGCGGCGGGACGAGAGACGCCGTCGAGCGGCGAAACCGTCTACATTCTCGCCGCGCAATCCGGCTTCGCCCACGTCGGTCTGTCGGCCGCGCTCACCGACCTTGGCAGCGCCGACTCGGTCACCCTCGTCGATCCGTACATTGGTGTGACCGACACGACGGAATCGATCCAGTCGCGGCGGCCGACAACCTTCCGGCTCCGGGTCTCGAGCAGCGTACGCATCGGCGCGACGATGCTGCTCGGCGCTCGACACTCCTTCCACGGCACGCTCGCCGAGAGTGTCCAGGAAGGTGACGCGCGGCTCCTGCTGGGCGAAGTGCTCGACGCGGCCGGCGTGAGCGCGACCGATGTGACGTGGCCCTTTCTCCGGGCCGCGACGCCTCTCGCGCCGTCCGCCGTCCGCGCCGACTCCCTGAGCCCGGTCGCCGCGCTGCTCGCGCGGCTCTCTGACGAGTACGGAGTCTCGGGACACGAAGGTCCGGTGCGCGACGTCGTGCGCAACGCGCTCCCCGAGTGGGCGCGAGCCTTGGCGCAGGTGGATACCGCGGGAAACCTGATCGTGGCGGTCGGGCCCGAACGCGACACGGTCGTGTTCGTCGCGCACCTCGATGAGATCGGATTCGAGGTCACCCGCATCGCGTCGGACGGGCAGCTCTCGCTGCGGCAGCGCGGCGGCTTCTTCGCATCACTGTTCGAAGGACAGCCGGCGCTGCTGCACCTCCCGCGGCAGGCAAGAGACACGACTCCGTTCTACCTGCGTGGGGTATTCGTGCCTCGCCGCGTCGCGGCGGCCAGTCAACCCCGCGAGGTCACCGCCTGGTTCGGCATGGACTCGGCCGCCCTCGTGGCGCGCGGCGTCGCGGTCGGCCAATCCCTAACGAGCTGGAAGCGGGCACGTCGGCTTGGGGTCACGCGGTTCACCGCGCGATCCATCGATGACCGCGCCGGCTCGACCGCGCTCATCCTGGCGCTGCGTCGGCTCGATCGCGCAGCGCTTCGGCGCAAAGTCATCTTCATCTGGTCGGTACGGGAGGAAACCGGGCTTGCCGGGGCAGCCGTCGCCGCCGCGGCGATCGGCACCAGCGGGCAGCGAGTGCACGCCGTGGATACGTTCGTGTCATCCGACTCGCCGCTCGAAAGCTCACGGTTCGCGCTCGCGCCACTCGGCGCCGGCGCCGTCGTCCGCGCGCTGGACAACTCGAGCGTCGCCCCCCGCGACGAGATCGATCGCGTGGTGAGGATCGCCCGACAGCAGCGGATTCCGCTCCAGGTCGGGACGACGAACGGCGGTAACGACGGCTCCCCATTCACTCGTTATGGTGTCGTCGACGTCCCGATTTCCTGGCCGCTTCGGTACAGCCATTCGCCGGCCGAGCTGATCGACTTGCGCGACGTCCACGCGCTCGGCCGGCTCGTCGCCGCTCT
>DASTYE010000097.1:0-23216 GCA_035765135.1 Gemmatimonadaceae bacterium
TGCGCGACCGCTGGGCGAAGCGCCTGACGAGCGAAAGCGATCGGTGCCGCGTCCTGACGCCCCTCGACGATCCGCGCCAGGCGTGCGGGATCGGCCTGCTTCACGTCGATGGCATGGCGGTACCGAAGCTCGTCTCCCACCTCTGGGAGAAATACCGGATCATCACGACGCCGATCATGCACGCGGAATTCACGGGCCTTCGGATCACGCCGAACGTATACACCTCGCCGGACATGGTCGATGTGTTCGGGGATGCCGTGATGAAGGCGGTGCGGGGCGGGGGGAGTTGATGTTCGTCTAACGGCAAAGACGTCAGATATCAGAATACAGAATTCAGAATTCAGAAACGACGACGGGCAGACCACTCGCTGGCTGCCCATCGTTTCCTCTGAATTCTGAATTCTGTATTCTGATATCTGACGTCTTTGCCGTTCCCTGCTGTTATGCCGCCACCGCCCGCTCTATCCCGAACCGTGCCGCCAGCTCGTACACCTCTTCCGACGAGATGACCTCGCGCTCCAGCAGCGCCTGAGCTATCGCCTCGACGGCGTCGCGATATTGCGACACGATCGCCGTGGCGCGCTCGGCCTGGGCGGTGATCAGCGTGCGGACGGCGGCATCGATTTGCGATTGCAGCTGCGCGCTCGGCGCGCCGCCCTGAGCGGCCGGATCGGCGCTGATGAGGCCGACTTCCTCGCTCATTCCGAATTCGCCGACCATCCGACGCGCGACGTTGGTCGCGTGCACCAGATCGCTTCCCGCGCCGGAGGTCACGGCATCGGGGCCGAGGAACACCGACTCGGCGGCCCGTCCGCCTAACGCCTTCGCGATCACGCCTTCCAGGTACCGGCGGGAATGGAGGTGGCGGTCCGCTTCCGGCGCGAAGTGTGCGGCGCCGAGCGACCGGCCGCGTGCCTCGATCGTGACCTTGTGCAGCTTGTCGTCCGGGCAGGCAACCAGGCCCACCACGGCGTGCCCCGCCTCGTGCAGCGCGATGAGGCGGCGCTCATCTCCCGTGACGACGACGCCGGCCCGCACACGGCCGAGGAGGATCCGGTCGCGCGCCTGCTCGATGTGGTTCGCCGTGATCAGGACTTTCTCCTCCTGAACGGCGATGATCGCCGCCTCGTTCAGCAGGTTGGCGAGGTCCGCGCCCGAATGGCCGACCGTGAGCCGCGCGAGGCGCTCGAGGTCCACGTCAGCCGCGAGCGGGGCTCGCGAGGCGTGAATCTTCAGAATCTCCAGGCGGTCGCGGACCGTCGGCAGCTGCACCTCGACGATGCGATCGAATCGTCCCGGGCGGCGAACGGCGGGGTCGAGCATGTCTTCGCGGTTCGTCGCGGCCATCCAGACGACACCCTCACTCCCCTGCATGCCGTCCATCTCGACGAGCAGCTGGTTGAGGGTGACCTCCTCCTCGCCTGAGCGGTTAGGCCTCCCACGCCGGCCGCCCAGCGAATCGAACTCGTCGATGAAGACGATGCAGGGCGCCTGTTCCCGCGCCTGGGCGGCGAGCTGGCGAATGCGTCGCGATCCCACACCGACATAGACCTCGTTGAAATCGGAGCCCGCGGCCATGATCACCGGGCATCCCGCTTCTCCGGCGACCGCGCGCGCGAGGAGCGTCTTTCCCGTACCTGGCGGTCCGACGAGCAGAACGCCTTTGGGGCATTTCGCGCCCATGGCGCGGAACCGCTCGGGATCCCGCAGATACGCGATCACGTCGCGCAGCTCCGCCTGCGCCTCGGCCACGCCGCCGACGTCCGCCATCGTCAGCTGCCGGGACGGTGGCGTGGCGGTGAATCGCCGCGACGAGCCACCTCGCTGACGGAACGCGACGAATGCCACCAGTGAGAGCAGCGCGAGGAGGCTGATGACCTGGATCACCGTGTCGGCCGAGGGGGCTCTCGACTTCTCGCCCATGCGGACCTTTGCCCCGTTCGCCGCCCATCGCTCCAGGTCTGCGACGCTGAGTGCGCTTGCCGGTACCGATGTGACGACGAGCCTCGATCGGGTCTCGGCGGCGCGATACGGGGCCTTCAGCCTGGCGATGATCCTGTTACCGCCGTCCTCGAGCGTCAGCTCCTCGACCCCACCCGCGGCGAGAGCCGAAGCGACCTCGGAGTAGGGAACGACGGGAAGTGCTGCCGGCTCGGGGCGGGTCGTTACCCAACCGCTGACTCCAACGGCGCCCACGACCACGAGGAACAGCAGGATCAGGCGTTGCCGGCCAGGGCCACGTCGGCGGAGGACGGCGAAGGCGTCGCGTTCCCTGCTGCGCCGCTGCGACTTCTGAACGGTCGGCGGCTCGCTCTTGAGGGGCTCGTTGGGCGAGGACACGGAGGCGGGGGGCTTGGATCGGTTTTCGAAATGGGCTCGAGCTGACTTGCGGCTCGGTGGGGACGAGCGCGCGGCGCTCGTATCCGAAAGACGGAGGAAGCGGGCGTTAGTAACCTAGTACCGTGGGTGGTGGGAGGGGTTCCACGGCAAGGGTGTCAAGGGTGTCAAGGGTGTCGAGGGTGTCGAGGGGCAAAGCAGTTCCTTGACACCCTCGACACCCTCGACACCCTCGGCTCACGACACCTTTCTCGTCTTCCGCCTCAAAAAGTCCATCAAGATGAACTGCCCCAGCGTCATCGTGTTCGTGAAGTAGGCCTTCCCGCGGCTGATCTCCGACACGCGTTTCACGAACTCCACCAGCGCGCGATCGCGGGCCAGCATGAAGGTGTTGATCATGACGCCGGCGCGGCGGCAGAGCGCGACTTCGCGCAGCGTCTGCGCGATGACCATCGCGTCGAGCCCCATCGAGTTCTTGTAGATCTGCCCGTTGGGGAGCGTCAGCGCGCTCGGCTTGCCGTCGGTGATCATCACGATCTGACGCATGTCCTTCTTCTGCGAGAGCAGAATGCGCCGCGCGAGCTTGAAGCCTTCGGCCGTGTTGGTGTGATACGGCCCCACCTGTGAGCGGGCGAGCTCGGCCAGCGGAATTTCCTCCGCCGAATCATGGAAGAGCACGACGCGAAGGGTGTCGCCGGGGAATTGCGTTCGAATCAGATGGGTCAGCGCGAGCGCGACCTTTTTCGCGGGTGTGAACCGATCCTCGCCGTAGAGAATCATCGAGTGCGACGTGTCGAGCATGAGCACGGTCGCGCAGGATGAGCGGTATTCGGCCTGACGGACCATCAGGTCCGAGTAGTCGAGGTCGATCGGAACGCCGAGCTCTCCAGTGCGCGCGAGCGCGTTCGTCAACGTCGCGTTGACATCGAGGTTGAGCACGTCGCCGAACTCGTATGGCTTGCTCGCCGCATCCGCTTCGACGCCGGTGGCGAGGTACGGCGTATCGTGACTCCCGAAGCTCGACTTCCCGAGCGAACCCAGGAGGCTCCGCAGCGTCTTGAAGCCGAGGAAGTCGATGCCCTTCTCGGTGAGCTGGAACTGCACGTCTCGTGAGGCGGCACGTGCCAGACCCGCGGGGCCGGTGACCTCCTGGTGCCCGGACGGCACCTGAGGCGGAGCATCGGCGGTGAGATATCCCTCCTGCATGAGGCGGTTGATCAGCTCGTCGAGCAGCTTGGCGAGGTTCGCCTGGGCTTCCGGTGAGCCATCACCGCGCAGCGCTTCGAGCATCTCCGGTGTGAACTGCCCGCTCTCCATCAGCGCGTTGAGGATCGCCTCGCGCAGCGCCTCCATGGAGCGGTCCTCGTCGCCCCCGAACTCACCCCAGTAGGGGTGGAATTGGCGACCGCCGGCGAATCCCGACTGGAGGAGAAAGTCGGCGAGCTTGTCGAGCAGCGCCTGGAGATCGACCGCGTCGGCGAGCTCCGGGGAGAACTTCGAGTACGTGTGCTTCCGCATGAGATGACCTTGCCGGCTGGACATGGTAAAATCAAGTCATGCCCGCGGCAGGGGAGGTTCCGGCACCACGATCGTTGAATCCGTTCGGCGCGCTTCAGAGGCACCGTAACTATCGGCGCTTCTGGATCGGCTACACCGTTTCGCTGATCGGAACATGGATGCGGAACGTGGCGCAGGGATGGCTGGCGCTCGAGCTCACGAACGATGCGTTCATGGTCGGGCTCGTGGGCGCGGTCGGAAACCTTCCCGTCCTCCTCTTTTCGCTCTTTGGCGGCGTCCTCGCCGATCGCTACTCGAAGCTCCGCATCGTCCGCCTCACACAGACGTTGCTGCTGGTCGAGGCGACGGCAATGTGGTGGCTCACGTGGACGGGGCAGATCACCGTGCCGAGGCTGCTCGCTCTGGCGACGATCGTCGGCATGGTGAGCGCGTTCGACGTGCCGGCGCGACAGGCGCTGCAAGTCGAGCTGGTCGGACGGGAGGATCTGCTCGACGCGATCGCGCTCAACTCGAGCGGCTTCAATCTGGCGCGGATTATCGGGCCGGCGATCGCCGCATTCATCATCGCTCATGCCGGCCTGGCCTGGTGTTTCGGCGTCAATGCGCTGAGCTACTTCGCCGTACTGATCGGGTTGCTGACGATCCGGCTCCCCGCGATGGCGGCCCGCCGTGGAGCGGGATCGCCGATGAAGGATGTCTGGCGCGCGCTGGTCTATATGTCGCGGAAGCGCGAGGTGTCGGCGTTGATGCGGCTGGTCGCGGTCTTCTCGGTGTTCGGCGTGCCCTATCTGGTGCTCATGCCCGTGCTGGCGCGCGACGTTCTGCACACCGACGCGAGCGGCTACGGCTTTCTGCTGACCTGCGTGGGCGTCGGCGCGATCGCGGCGGCGTTGGCGTTGGCGACGTTCGGGCGCCAGGCACGGCATGGATGGCTTCTCGAGCGGGCTGCGTACGCGTTCCCGGTGCTTCTCGTCGCGCTCGCCATGTCGCGATCCGTTTGGCTCTCGGCGGCACTGCTCGTCACCATCGGCTTCACGATGATTCTCAACAACGCCCTTGCGAACACGCTCCTCCAGGTCATCGTGCCGAACGCCTTCCGCGGGCGGGTGATGGCGGCCTATGCTCTGGTATTCATCGGGTTCTCGCCGATCGGGCAGCTCTTCGGCGGAATGGTGGCCAGCCGGTTCGGCGTGCAGTGGGCGATCGGAGGTGGCGCGGTGATCATGCTGGTGTACGCGGCCTGGGCCTTCTCGCATTTCGAAGAGGTGCGAGCGCTATAGCGGGCCTGGGCGGGCAGGTGAATCGGGGAACGCTGGCGTTAGGCGCGCTCCCCCTTGCCCCGGCGAGCCGTCGGGGACAGGATCAACGGACGCCGGTCCCATTCCAGGAGGAATCCGTGGAGAGTCGTGCGAAGCTGTTCGGGCATCCGATCCACCAGCAGCTGATCGTCTTCCCGCTCGGGCTCCTGTTCACGTCGGTCGTGTTCGACGTGGTCTATCTCGTCACCCGGAACACGTTCTGGACGGTGCTCGCGTTCTGGATGGCCGTCGCCGGCGTGATTGGCGGGCTGCTGGCGGCCCCGTTCGGCCTCTGGGACTGGATCGGGATCCCCAACCAGACGCGCGCGAAGCGAGTCGGCCTTCTGCACGGCGTCGGGAACGTCATCGTCGTGCTGCTCTTCGCGGCGAGTCTGACGATTCGCAAGGACAACACCGCGAATCCCGAAATCTTCGCGATCGGCCTGTCCGTCGTCGGGGCCATCATCTCCGCGGTGACGGGATGGCTCGGCGGGGAGCTGGTGACCCGGCTCGGCATCGCCGTCGATTCGGGCGCCGGTCCCAACGCGCCGAGTTCGTTGAGCGACCGTGCCGAGCGCAAGGGCTAGTGGACGGCTTGTGAGATTGCGATAGCAGAGCGAGGAACCGCAGATGCCGCAGAAGGGCGCAGAAACGAGAACGTCAACCGCTGATCACGGATTCACGGATCTTGAACGGCGAAACCGTACGGATGAACGGCAACTGCGAAAAGCTTTTGTGAAAACCTATCGGGTCAACGTCAGTCTGATTTGCCCATCGATCGTTCTTTAGTTTTGCTGTTGCCGTTCCAAAAGCCCTCGCAGTTTTGGCGTATCCGTGAAGTTTCGCCGTTCAAGATCCGTGGAATCCGGGATAGGCTTTTGCCGTTGCCGTTTCTGCGTTCTTCTGCGGTGCCCTAGCCTTCGATCTTGAGAATCTCGCGGCGCCCGCGGTCGATGAGGTCGTGGTATCCCTTCATCAGGTCGTCGAATTCCTTGGCCGCCTCGGGCGTCAGCCCCTTGCCTTGCATCATGTCGTCGAAGGCCTGGAGATTCGGAACCTCGAACTCGGCCACGATCGTCCAGTACTGCTCGGCGGCGAAGTCGGTCATGACGCGAATCTTTCCGAGTCCCAGGCGCTCGTTGATCTTCGACATCGCGAGAAACTTCTCGACCATTGGGCGGACTTTCCCCGGCTTGCAGTACATGATTTCGCGGACGAGCAGCATGACGATCTCTCTCGGGTCAACGGTACGGGTCGGAGCCTACGGAGCCTCACGAATGTGGACCGCGTCCGGCTCGGCTGTCGAGGGTCGGCTCAGCACTTTGCGATCGCTGGCGAGCGTCGCGATCCACTGGGTTCGAGGGAAGCTGTCGCACGCGATGACGATCGCCGCCGTCAGCGGAATCGACAGGAAGGCTCCGGTCACTCCCCAGATCCACCCCCAGAACACCAGTGCGAGCAGCACGACCACTGGCGAGAGCGAGAGGACGCGCCCCTCGATCTTCGGATCGACGAAGTTGCCCATCACCGCCTGGATGATCCCGATGCCAACGGCGACGATGACGGGTTGCGCCAGACCATCGAACTGAAGGATGGCGAAGAGAGTCGGCGGGACGACGGCGATGAACGGGCCGAGGATGGCGATGTAGTTCAGCAGGAAGGTCACCAATGCCCACAACGGCGCGAGCTCGAGGCCGACGGCCAGCGTGAAGAGGCCGGTGATGAGCCCGCTGATGGCACTGGTGATCGTAAGCGCCAGCATGTGGCGCCGGACGCGGCCGGCGATCACCTGGATGATGCCGATTGCCTCGTCGCGCTGCGCCGCGCGCAGATGCCGAGCCAGCCTCGCCTCGAAGTCGCGCACCTCGGCCATCGTCAACGCGAAGAAAGCGAGCGCGAGAAACAGGAGACCGAGCCCCGCCCGGAGATGCGACGCGGCTGATGCGATTCCGGCGGAGAGACGTCCGCTCGTCGCCGAGGCGATCGCCGGCAGACCAATCGATGCGCTCCAGACATCGATGGCCTGCGCGACCTCGCGCATGCGGGCTCCCAGCCGCGGGCCGCGTTCCGCGACCCGCGAGAACGCGAGTGAGACGACCCCGGCCAGCACCGCCACCGCGAGCAGGACGACCACGAACGCGACCGTGACCGCTGCCCAGTGCGGCACTCGCCGATCCAGTCGCAGAACGAGCGGCCACGCGATCGCGAGGAGAAAAAGCGCGAGGGCGATCGGAACGACGACCGCGCTCGCCACACGCAGCGATGCGGCGATCGCGACGATCGCCACGACCGTGAGCGCGGGCGACGAACGCAGCCCGGACGTCGCTGGTTCCGGGCGCGTCGTTAGGCTCCGAACCGCTTCTCCAGCCCTTCGGCCGCGCTCAGGTGCTCCGCCATGCCATCGCGCGTCTTCGCGAGGAGGGCGCGCAGCGCCGGATCCTGACTCCGCCCGGCGGCGTCGCGAACCTCGTCGAGTAACTTGCGGTGCATCGCGATCTGGTGCTCGAGGAACGCCTCGTCGAACTCGTCGCCCTGGGCCTTCGTCCGGAGGTCACGCATCGCCGCCCGGTGGTCGTCGACGAGATCCTCGTCGTCCTCCGGCAACACTGGGTCGAGCTCGAGCTGGTAGGCCACGCTGTCCGTTTCGGCCTTCAGCTCGCGGTGCTCGCGCACGATGCGCGTCGCGAAGGCCTTCACCTGCGGGTCGGTCGCGAGCGACATCCCGAGCCGCCCGACCTCGATCTCGGTGTCGTCGAGCGCTCTGACCAGGCCGATCAGCTCGGCGTCCGAGTAGTGGCGAGATCCCAACGCGCCGGCGGCAGTTTCCATACGGGCGCGTGCCGTGTCGAGCGCCGTATCCACCTCCGCCATCGCCGTTTCTCGATCGCCGCGATCGCATGCCGAGATCATCGCGGCGATCGCGACGATCGTGAGTGCGCGTGCCTGTCCTTGAATGATCATTCGCCCCTCCCGATTGGATCGGTAAGGAGATATGCCAGCAAGAACCGTACGGCTGAGGGCGCGGCCCTGGCTGGGCGGCGGGGGCGCTGGTGGGCGAACGTCCACCCCTTCGCGGCGGCGCTATTTTGACGGTGACAGTACTCCACGCGTTCGCCTTCGTCGCGACAGGAAGAGGCCGGGCCTTGAATGGATATCTTGCAGGCCGTTGGCAACACCTCGCTGGTGCGTTTACGCCACGTCGTGCCTGACGGGTGCGCGCGCATCCTCGCCAAGCTCGAATGGGAGAACCCCACCGGGAGTCTCAAGGATCGGATGGCGAACGCGGTGATCTCCCGCGCGGAAGCTGATGGCCGACTGAAGCCCGGAGGCACCGTCGTCGAGTACACGGGTGGGAGCACGGGGACCTCGCTCGCGTTCATCTGTGCGGCCAAGGGCTACCGCATCCGAATCGTCACCTCCGATGCGTTCAGCCAGGAGAAGCTCGATCACATGGCGGCGCTGGGCGCCGAGTTGACGCTGGTGCCGAGTGAAGGCGGCCGCACCACGAAGAAGCTCATTCTGGACATGATCGAGGCCGCTCGCGCCTTGAGCCTCGAGCCTGACACCTACTGGACCGACCAGCTGAACAATCACGACACCATCGCCGGCTATCACTCGCTTGGCGAGGAGATCTGGTCCCAGACGCGTGGCAGGGTAGACGCCTTCGTGCATTCCGTCGGAACGGCGGCATCGTCACGCGGCGTCGCGGCGGTGCTGAAGCGCCACGATCCGAACGTCAGGATCGGCGTGGTCGAGCCCGCCGAGTCCGCGGTGTTAGGCGGCGGACCGCCCGGACCGCACAAGATCGAAGGGGTGGGGATCGGCTACGTTCCTCCACTGTGGGAGCCGTCACTCGTGGACGAGATCATCCCGGTCGCGACGGACGACGCGAAGGAGATGGCGAGGCGTCTCGCGCGGGAGGAGGCGCTGTTCGCCGGGACGTCATCGGGAGCAAACGTCATCGCCGCGATTCGCATGGGAGAGCGCCTGGGGCCGAACGCGACCGTCGTCACGCTAATGGCGGATTCCGGACTGAAGTACCTGAGCACCGACGTCTACAAAATGCGCGCTGCCGCCCTATGAAGATCGCCACCTGGAACGTCAACGGCGTTCGGGCGCGCGCCGCGCAGATTCAGGAGTGGCTGGACCGCGAGCGCCCGGACGTGGTGTGCCTGCAGGAGCTCAAGGCGGAGACGGCTCAAATTCCGCAGCAGTGCCAGTCGGCGGACTATCATGCGTACTGGCACTGCCTGAAGGCGTACTCCGGCGTGTCGCTGATGCTCCGGAGGGAGTCGTTCCCCAACGCCGAGCCCGTGTACAGCCATCCGCCGTTCGACTTCGAGTCGCGGATCGTGCAGGTAGAGCACGCGGATCTGGTGTTCGCGTCGGTCTATGTGCCGAATGGTGGAAAGGACTACCAGGCGAAGCTGGGGTTCCTCACGGACATGATCGATTGGGTGCGGCGACTTCATGCCGAAGGGCGCTCGGTGATCCTGTGCGGCGACATGAACATTGCGCGGCTGGAGATCGACGTCCATCCCAAGGAGCGAAAGCCTAACGTGATCGGTCAGCGCCCCGAGGAGCGCGTGATCTTCGAGCACATGCTCAGCACCGGTCTCGAAGACCTCGGCCGGAAACTGGATCCGGAGAATCCCGGCCTGTTCACCTGGTGGGCGCCATGGCGGAACATGCGCCAGCGGAACATCGGCTGGCGGCTGGATTACGTGCTGGCGTCGCCGTCGGTCGCGTCACGCGCGACAGCGTGTCTCGTGCAGGCGGACGTGGGCACGAGCGATCACGCGCCGGTCATGTTGACAACGGCATGAACGCAACCGTTCGTCGCACACTGGTTAGGCTGTCGGCGGCATTCGCGCTGGGTTTCGCGGCGGCATCGATGACGGCCGGACCCGGATCGGCGGCCCTTGTCGCGCTGAGCGGCAACGCGAGCTACGCTGGCCTGTACGTCGCGCTGCTCTACCTCGGCTCGGCGGCGGGTGCCGCGATCGGCGGACGCGCCATGGATCGCTGGGGGCGACGGCCGGTGCTCATGGCAGGCTACTCGATCGGTGCCGTTGGCTACACGATCGCGGGCACGGGCGTCGCGCTGGGAGCGCTCCTTCCCTTCATCACTGGCATCCTCGTGCTCGCCGGGGCGATGGGAATCGGCGGACTCACCCGCGTTGGAGTTGCCGAGATGTTTGCGCCCGCCGAGCGGGGGCGCGGAATCGCCTGGCTCCAGACGAGCGCCATTGCCGGCGCGATCGTGGGCCCGCTGCTCCTCGTGCTCACGGAGCCCCTCGGCCATGCACTCGGACGCAACGCATTGGCGGTGGTCTGGTGGATCGCGCCGCCCCTTCTGATCGCGAGCGCGCTGACGCTGCGGCGTGCGTCCGAGCCGATGGCAATCGCGCGGGAGATCGAGGGTGCGCACGCCTACGCAGCGGGCACCGCGCCGAGCGCGATCGCCGTCAGGTCGCGGCGCCTACTCATCGTCGGCGTCGTCGCGCTTGCAGCAAGTCAGGCGGCGATGGCGTCGGTGATGGGAGTGGCGGGTGTCGCGGTCGTTCACGCCGGCCACGGCGCGGGTCTTCTCGGGACGATCATGATGCTGCACTTCATCGGCATGTACGGGCTCTCGCGCATCGCCGGGCACGCGACGGATCGCTGGGGGCGTCGCCCGACGACGCTCCTGGGACTCGTGCTCCTCGGCGTCGGCGGAGCGGTGGTCGCACTGATTCCCGGCATGGCCGGCTTTGGCGCCGGGATCCTGATCGTGGGGCTCGGCTGGAGCTTCGGGTACATCGGCGCGTCGGTGCTGCTGACCGACATTACGGTCCCGAGTCGTCGAGCGCGCATTCTGGGACGCGCGGACCTGATCACGCAGCTCACTGCCGCCGTCATCGCGACGGGGGGCGGATACTGGTTCGCCGCAAACGGACTCCAGGGGCTGGGCATCGTGGCGATCGCCGTCGTCACGCTCCCGTTCGTCGCGTTTCTTTTCATCGATGAGCCGGAGCCAGGGCGGTACCGCGCCCCCGCTGAGAGCGTGGCAACGTGAGTCCGCGTCGTGAGGCAGAAGGCCTGGACACCGACCTTCGGAATCACCTCGAGAGCACGCTGAGCGGCGCGTACACGATCGAGCGCGAGCTTGGCGGCGGTGGCATGAGTCGCGTGTTTCTCGCCGTGGAGCGCGCGCTCGGCCGCCGCGTCGTCGTGAAGGTGATGTCCCCCGATCTCGCGGCCGGCGTCAACACCGAGCGATTCAAGCGTGAGATTCTCCTCACCGCGAGTCTGCAACACCCGCACATCGTTCCCGTACTTACCGCCGGTGAGGCCGACGGCCTGCCGTACTACACGATGCCGTTCGTGGAGGGGGAGTCGCTGCGAGTGCGTGTCATGCGCACCGGAGCGATGCCGGTCGGGATCGTCGTGAGCATCCTGCGGGATGTCGCGCGCGCGCTCGAGTTCGCGCACGAGAAGAGCGTGGTCCATCGCGACATCAAGCCCGACAACATCCTCCTCGCCGGCAACACGGCCACCGTCTCGGACTTCGGGATCGCGAAGGCGTTGCTCGCTTCACGCGTGGCGGCGGCGTCGGCGTCGATGACGGATGTCGGCGTAGCGATCGGAACACCGCAGTACATGGCGCCCGAACAAGCCGCCGGCGATGCGGAGCTCGATCACCGCGTGGACCTGTATGCGCTCGGCTGCGTCGCGTACGAGATGATTGTTGGTGAGGCGCCCTTTGCCGGGCGCTCCGCCGTCTCGCTGATGCACGCGCACATTCTCGAAGCGCCCACGCCGGTCACGACGAAGCGAGCGGATGTTCCGGAGGCGCTCGCCACGCTCATCGGCAAATGTCTCGAAAAGGATCCTGACGATCGGCCATCGAGCGCGACCGAGATCATCGAGGTGCTCGAGAACCTCGCGTCATCGCCAACGCGTGGTGGCGGGACGACGGCGCAAACGGAATTGCCGACGATCGCCGTGCTTCCCTTCGCCAGCGTCGGTGCGGAGCACGAGAGCGACCATTTCGCCGACGGCCTCACCGACGAGGTGATCACCGATCTCTCGATGATCAAGACGTTGCGCGTGATCTCGCGGCAGTCGGCGATGCGGCTGAAAGGAACCAATCGGGACCTGCGCTCGATCGCGCGAGAGCTCGGCGCGCGCTACGTGTTGACTGGAGGCATCCGCCGCGCAGGCTCGAGCCTCCGGGTCACGGCGCAGCTGGTGGACGCCAGATCCGACTCACAGCTCTGGGCGGACAAGTTCAACGGCACGCTGGACGACGTGTTCGAGATCCAGGAGCGGCTGTCTCGCCAGATCGTGGAGGCGTTGCGGCTCCGACTCACGCCGGCCGAGGACCGGCGTCTCGCACAGCGCCCGATCGAGGATGTGCGAGCGTACGAGTACTATCTTCTGGCGCGGCAGGAGATCTGGAGCTTCAACACGAAGTCGCTCGACCACGCTCTCGCGTTCGTCAGGCGGGCACATGAGATCGTGGGCGACAACGAGCTGTTGTGCGTCGCCGAGGGATTCATCTACTGGCAGCATGTCAACGTCGGCATAGTACCGGTGTCGCAGTATGACGAGTACCTGCAACGAGCCGAGCGCTGCGCCGCGAAGGCGTTCGCGCTGAACCCTGAATCGTCGAAAGGGTTCGGCCTGCGGGGCGCGATTCGACACACACGTGCCGACCCGAACGGAGCAGCCCGCGATTACAAGCAGGCGCTGGTCCTCGATCCGAATGATCCCGAGGCTCTGCTCTGGCTTGGCTATCACTACGCCGTTTCCGGGCGGCCGGCGCTGGCACGTGCACTCATCGATCGACTACAGCAAGTCGATCCGTTGACGTCACTCAACCTCGCCATGTATGGAATGGTGGCGATGTTCGACGGCAACTATCCTGAAGCGCTCACCTGGACTCAGCGGGCGGTCGAGATCGATCCGGCGAATCCGACGCCACGGATGTTGCACGCGATGATGTTGGCGGCAAACGGGCGTCGCGATGAGGGCGTCGCGATCCTCGACGCGGTGGCGCGGGACGGCTCCGCCATGGCGTGGGCTCGGCTGGCGCCGGCAATGGCCTGCGCCCTCCGTGGTGAGCGCGACGGGCTGCTGAGCGCGCTCACCCCCGAGCTGCGCGCCGCGGCGCACTGGGATGAGATCTTCGCCTGGTGGACGGCCGATTGTCTGGCGCTGGTGAACGAGCGTGACGACGCGCTCGATTTTCTCGAGCGCGCCGTCGAGTTCGGCGTCATCAACTGGCCGTGGCTATCCCGGCACGAACCGTTCCTCGCGAACGTGCGAGACGAGGCGCGGTTCGGTCGCCTCATGGAGCGGGTGCGCAGGGCGTGGGAAGCGTTCGAGCCCTGAATCCGCGCGGCACGTCGCGCGAGAAGGCCTAACGGTCGTCCGCGGGTAGACGTAGGAGAACCGCGGCCCAGATTTCATCGCCGCCCTCCGGTGTCAGGTCAGTCGTCGTGCCGGTCGCGGGATCGAGCGCGAAGATGTCGAAGGTCAGTGCCCTGTTGCTCGCGAACGCGATGCGACCGTCCGGGAGCCAGGCGGTCAAGCGCACGCCGGTGGCCTCCTGCGGGTATTGCACGTGACCGGATCCGTCGGACCGGGCCACGCTGATACTCAGCTTGTTTCGAGGGGCAACACTCAGCCATGCAAGGTGCGTCCCGCCGGGCGACCACAACGGTTGCAGCTGCGCGGTCGAGTCCGTCGTTGGCAGGAGCGTGGGATTCGAGCCGTCCGCGTTCATCGTCCAGATCCGCGTCGTTCCCGACCGGTTGCTGGAGAACGCGATTCGGCGGCCGTCCGGTGACCAGGCGGGCATCCTGTCGAAGAAAACGCCCGGGAAGGGATCGGGTGTGAGGTTCACCGCACCACTCCCGTCCGCGTTCACCACCCAAATGTCGTTGATGAGATCGGGGGTGTTGTTCGTGAACGCGATCCGAGTGCCATCGGGCGACCAGGACGGACCGGACACCCACTGGTCGCCACCCTGCAGGATGCGCGGCGTGCTGCCGTCGCGGCCCATCGTCCATAGGTGGACGACGGCTCTGACGAAGTCGTACTTCAGAAAGGCGATGCGGCGTCCGTCGGGGGATGGTGTCAGCGTGTCGGCACTATCCGGTAGCGCGCCGAACGGAGTGACATGCGTCCCATCGGGATCCGTCAGCGTATATGAGACAACGCCTGTCGGTCCAAGACTCTCGACGAGCAGCTGAAAGCCCGGGGGCGGCGGAGCGACTGTGGCCGGCGGGCTGGTCGTCTCACCCGAGCACGCGACGGTGGCGAGGAACGCGAGGATGACGCCCGGCGCTCGCAATACTCGTGTTCCTGTAGTTCCCGCGCGACTGGCTTCGCGCGGTGTCGGCGATCGCATCTCTTTCTCCGTCGTGTGATGGATTGAACTCCGCTTGCCGTGCCATCATCACGAAGCGGAATGCGACTGCTGGAACGCGGCCGCTGTTGTTGTAACGACGCCCCTGTGTCGCCCGTTCCACGCGCCGCGTTGCGGCGCCAGCACAATCGTACAAAACACCCCAGCACCTCCATGCAAGACCGTAGCGCCCGCACGGGCGAGGTTTCGTGTCGTTGCTCGAACATGAAACCAGCGCACGTGGAGCTCTTGCATGCGATTCTGCTTGTCATCCGCAGTGGCCTTTGCGCTGCTCGTCCAGATGCCCAGGACGAGCGATGCGCAGTCGGTCACGGAACGGTCCCCGAACCTCGGCGGCACCTGGCTGGCCGAGCCGGGCACGATCCATTTCAATTTCGTCCATCGCTTCAACACAAGCCCTGCGCCCGAGCGAAAGGTCCTGAACTCGCCCACGTTCGTGGTGACGACGCGGACCCCGCTGCACACGATGGTCGGCTTCGCCTACGCGACCAACTCGGACATCGTTCAGGGCATACCTAACGAATGGGAACTCTTCGCCCGCTTCGTGCCGCGGCTGGATGCAAGCGACCGGACCAACATTGGACTTCAGTTCGCCTGGAATGCCGCCGCGCTGAGCGCCGACGGTGACCTGACCGCGGGGCACGTCCTCGGTCCCCTGCGTCTTCTTGCCACCTTCCGCGCATTCTCGAACGCATTCGATACCGGTGAGGGGCGCGCGGCAGCGGGTGGCGGGGTTGCGCTGCAGCTCATGCGATGGCTCGCGTTGTCCGGCGACGTCGTGACGCTGCTCGAGCGACGAGCCGACGAACGAATCGCGTGGAGCGGTGGGATCCAGCTGGGAATCCCCGGGACTCCCCACTCGATGTCCATTCACGGCAGCAACACCAACACCACGACGCTCGAGGGCCTGTCGCGGGGCACGTCGACGGTGCGGTACGGCTTCGAGTACACCGTTCCGATTCACCTCGCCCGCTTCCGCCGTACGAAGCGGCCTGCGCGCGCGGCGAGTGCCCCGGAGCGTATGCCCGAGCGGCCGGCCGAATCCGCCGCCATCGCGACCGGTGACACGGTGAGGGTATCGATCAAGAATCTGGCGTTTGGCCAGAAGCGCATCGAGGTCAAACAGGGCACGGTCATCGTGTGGACCAACGAAGATCCGCTCACGCACACGGTGACGGCGGCGGAAGACGCCTTTGATTCCGGCGAGATTCTGAGCGGGACGAGCTGGGCTCACCGGTTCGACGAGCCGGGGACCTTCGAGGTGGCCTGCGATCCGCATCCGTTCATGCGCACGACTGTCGTCGTGAGGCAGCGATGATGCGCGCCCTCGTGTTCGGTGTGGCGACCCTTCTCAGCGTGCTGGTTGGGCTCGCGGCGTGTTTCTCCGACCGGCCGGACGCCACGGCACCGAATCCATCGCTCACGGGCGACTGTCGCCTGCCCGTCGGGGCGCCTCCCGTTGGCGGAGTGCGAGCGATCATCGCGATACGGGAGCTGCGATTCGTGCCCGACACGGTGCGCGTCCCCGCGGGCACGTCGATCACCTGGATCAACTGTGAGGACGACGGCTCAGGTCTCTCTCACACGACGACATCGGACACCGGGACATGGGATTCTGGGCTGCTCGGTCCCGGTGCAGTGCACGATCAGCGCTTCGATACACCTGGCGTGTACTCGTACCATTGCGGCCCCCACCCGTTCATGACGGCGACGGTGATCGTGCAGGACGCCGCCGCCTAACGTCTACAGACCATCTTCTCTTGTGAGTAAAGGAGCACGAATGCCCATGCGTATCCGGAATGCAGTCCTCATCACCACGGTGCTGGTGACGCTCGTCGCCTGCGGCGAGAGCGCGTACGGACCCGATGACCCCGGCGGTGGTGGCGGCGGGGGTGGCGGCCCGGCGGGAACGATCAGAGTCGGATCCGGCATCCAGTACGTCAGCGCCCACAACGGCACCTCGAATCCGGCGGTGGACACCGTCGCCGTGGGTGACACCGTGACCTGGACGTGGCGCGGCGATCTGCCGCACAGCGTTCGGGCGGCGGGCGGGGCGTTCGCCGGCAGCCCCACCTTCACGGGGAATGGCACGCATCGCGTGGCGTTCACGACCCCGGGTGTCTACCAGTACGACTGTCGCGAGCACGGCAACTTGATGACGGGCAGGATCGTGGTGGTTGGGGCGGCCGCGGCGACGGCAACGGTCGCGGATCCGACTGGCGACACGCTTGGCGGCGGTGGCGTCCAGTGGGACGTGACGAGCCTGACGATCCAGGCGGACACCGCCCACGTCACGGTGCTTCTCGATTTCACAGCGGATCTCATCTCGCCGGTGACGGGCGATCCCACGGCCATGGTTGCCTTCCTGGACCTCGACGTCGATCAGGATTCTACGACTGGCGTGCGCGCGATCGTCGACGACTTTCGAACGGACGGTGGATCGACCGGGCTCGGGACGGACTATCTGCTCAACCTCGGCGTGTACGCCGCGGACTCGACCGTGGCATTGATCACCGTGGAGGGCGTCGAGGCCGGCCGGATCAAGCCGGTGTTCACCGGCCGGCGCCTGACGGTTCGAATCCCCAAGACCCTACTTGGCGGCGACGATGACGGTCTCAATGCCGCAATGATCGTCGGCAGAACCGGGGGCCCGACCGACTTTGTGCCGAATGCCGGGCACCTGAAGTTGGAAAACTGATCTCGGCCGAATGAGGAATGAGGACGTAGGAGCGAGGAATCCGATTGGTCGATGCGCCATTCAAAATGAATTCCTTCGTCCCTTCGTCCGCATTCCTCATTTGCATCGGATCGTTCGCTGCAACCTTCCCGGTGTCACGCCGAACTCGCGCTTGAAGAATCGAGAGAAGTGCGCCTGATCGGCAAAGCCGGTGCGCAGCGCGACGTCGGAGAGCGCCGCGTCCGGCGTCTCGAGCAAGTGGCGAGCACGTTGCAGCCGGAGTGAGAGGAGATAGCGGTGCGGAGGCTGGCCGATCGTCTCCTTGAAGGCTCGGGCGAAGTGGGCCCGCGATAGTCCAACCTCGCGCGCGAGCGCGTCGATCGTCAGGCTCGTGTCGAGCTTCGCGTCGATCAGCTCGAGCACACGCCGTTTCGCACGCGGCGAGAGCCCGCCTCGTGCCCACGGTGGACGCGGGCGCTCGACGCCGGCATGTCGCGTGAGCTGGTGGGCCACCGCCGCGGTCACCGTCTCGACGAACGCCAGTCCGCTCGGATTCCCGTGATCTGCTTCGGCGATGAGCGCCTCCAGCAGGTGCACCAACTGAGGCGACGCGATGGCGTACGTTCGGCGGAGGTCCACCAACGTCTCGTCGTCGGGGGAGCGTGCGAGCAGGCGATTGACGTGCCGCGGGTCGATCGTCATGCGGATGTATGGCGCTCTGATCGAATCGCTCCGCAGGGTGATGCTGTCGCCCGCGGGGAGGACCCAGACACTACCCGGAGGGAGAATGATCCGTCGCGTTCCGCGCGCCTCTCGCACGTCCAGCGCCGTTGGCTGTCCGCCGGCGTTCATGCCGATGTAATGATGTGAGAGCGTGATGTCCTGGGCGCTCGTAATGTCATTGCGTCCCGTCTCGAGAAGCACACCCGGCCAATCGAGGACTTGCCTGGTGATGGGCGACGAGACGTCGGTGCGTCGGTCTACGTTGATGCCTCCGCGCGTAGACCCGACGGGGATGCGGTCGAGCAACTGCTGGCTCACGGCGACTCCTCGGCAGGTGAGTGGTGGTTCGACCAAACCGCGATGACTGCCGCTCGATGAACTCACATACCTGCCGGAGCGTTCGAACCGTCGCTCAGAGCTTACGACTCGCGAACATTCGAGTGTGGCGTTCAACGCGGGCCTAACGAAACATCCATTTCCGGGGTGCCACCCCCGTGGCCGATTCTTGACATTTCCCACTTGTCTGACTAAAGTCAGACAATGATCCGCGAGCACGTCCAGCAGGTGCGCCGCTTCAACCGGCTCGTCACCCAACGGGCGGGCGCGCTCGACGACCACTTCCTCGGCCGCGATCGTCCGCTCGGCGAGTCACGTGTGCTCTACGAGATCGGAACCAATGGCGCGGACCTCCGCGATGTCCGTGCGCGGCTCGGTCTCGATTCGGGGTATCTGAGCCGCATCGTTCAGGCGCTGGAGTCGAAGGGGCTCATCAGGCTGCGAACAGCGGCGGATGACGAGCGCGTTCGCCGGGCCGAGCTCACTCGCGCCGGACGGGCAGAGCTGAGAGAAATGAACCGGCGCTCGGATGAGGCGGCCGAGGCCATTCTTGCTCCCCTGACGGAGGCTCAGCGGGAACGCCTGGTCGCGGCGATGACGGAGGTGCATCGCCTGCTTCAGGCAGCAGGCGTCGTCATCGAGCGAGTGGATCCCGCCAGCGATTCCGCCCGATGGTGCGTTGCGCAGTATTACGCGGAGCTCGCCAATCGGTTCGAGGACGGGTTCGATCCCGCGAGCTCCATTCCGGCCGACGATGCCGAGCTCCGTTCGCCGCGCGGCGCGTTTCTGGTTGCGACAGTCGACGGAGAGCCCGTTGCGTGCGGCGCGGTGAAGAAAGTGTCTGCGGGCGTTGGGTGGATCAAACGCATGTGGGTCGCGAGGACCGCGCGCGGTCTTGGACTGGGGCGCCAAATGCTCGCCGCGCTCGAGCGCGAGGCACACCGCCTCGGTCTGACGACGGTCCAGCTGGAGACCAACCGGTCCCTTGTCGAGGCAATTCAGCTGTATCGAAGTGCAGGGTACGTCGAGGTACCGCCGTTCAACGCGGAGCCGTACGGCGATCACTGGTTCGAGAAGCGGCTGTCGCTTCGATCATAAGCGCTCCCGACTGGCACGAGTTCACCTTTCCGCGCGTTCATGTAATGAGAACACGCGGCGGTAAAGCGTGCCTCGTCCTCTATCAGTAGGTAGCGACAATGTCCATTCGTCCGGTCAAGCGCATCATCGAGTCGCGACCCGCGCTCGAGGGCGCCGGCGTCAAGCTGCGCCGCGCGTTTGGATTCGGTGACACCGATGAGTTCGATCCGTTCCTGCTGTTCGACGATTTTCGCAACGATCGCCCCGACGACTATCTCGCGGGATTCCCCTGGCACCCGCACCGCGGCATCGAGACGATCACGTATGTTCTCGCCGGATCGGTCGCCCACGGGGATAGTCTCGGCAACCGCGGCTCACTCGGCCCGGGCGATGTTCAGTGGATGACCGCGGGAAGCGGCATCATGCATCAGGAGATGCCGACGGGAGACGATCGCGGGCGGATGCACGGCTTCCAGCTGTGGTCGAACCTTCCGGCCGCGCTCAAGATGACGAAGCCGCGCTATCAGGATATCGCCGCGAAGGACGTGGCCGAGGTGACCGATGACGATGGGACGATCGTGCGGGTGGTCGTCGGCGAGTTCTGGGGAAGGAGAGGGCCCGTCGAGGGCGTGGCGGCCGACCCACGCTATCTCGACGTCTGGGTGCCGCCGCTCAAGCGCAAGACGCTACCAGTGAATTGGCGACACAACGCGTTCGCCTACGTATTCGACGGAAGCGGCACGTTTCGCGGTGCGTCAACGCCCTTTGGCGTGCTGACAGAGAAGGACGATGACACCATCGTCCGCGAGCGCACCGGCAATCGCTCGCTGGTCGTGTTCGACCGTGGCGATGAAGTGACCGTCGAGGCGGGAGAGCAGGGCATTCGCTTCCTGCTCGTGTCGGGCAGGCCAATCGAAGAGCCCGTGGCGTGGTACGGGCCGATCGTGATGAACACGCAGGACGAGCTCCGCGAGGCGGTGAGCGACCTCCGGCGCGGGACGTTCATCAAGGATGGTCCACGGTAGGCCTTGCTAGCGCTGACGCTCATAGTGAAGGCCCACCACGCCGGTCGGATAAGGCTTCGCCGACTTCAAGCGGAACGTCGAGTGCACGCCGTGCGGCAGCACGCGCTTGCCGGTGCCTAACGTGATCGGAAACAGCACTAGGTGCAGCTCATCGACCAGGTCGGCGGCGAGCAAGGCGTGGACGAGCTGACTGCTGCCGTCCGTCAGGATGGTCTTGCCAGCCTCCGCCTTCAGCGCGCGCACCGACTCGATCACGTTGTCGCGAATGATCGTGGTGTTTCGCCAGATCGGCTTCTTCAGGGTCTTCGACACCACGTAGTGCTTCGGCGCATTCATTAGATCGCCGAACCGGTCGCCCGGCGGCAGCGGCTCGAACGCCTCGGCGTGCGTGACGTAGGTGCGACGCCCCAGCAGAAACGCATCGCAATCCTTCATCATCGCGACGAAGCTGTTGCCGATGTCGTCGTGCCAGTACGGGAACGTCCAGCCGCCGTACTCGAATCCACCGTCTCGATCCTCGTCCTTGCCTCCCGGCGCCTGCATGACGCCGTCCAGCGTCACGAGCTCGGAAACAATCAGCTTCCTCATGGAATCCCCTCGATCGGAAGTATCTGGGCGGCGCGGGCTGCGCCTGCCTCATACAGGAACGTCGAACGATGCGGGGAGAAATCGACAAGGCGTTCTCGGGCTCGATCTACCTCGCATCGATGCGCAGCCCGACATTCGCGACGCGCCCTTCCAGCGGCCCCCACACATCCACGGTCCAGCGCCCGCCCACACCGCGCGCCGGTAGCACGAGCGGATCGTAGCGCGTCTGGCGGTAATTCAGCACATTCTCGACGTTGACGAATGCACGTGCCCGTCCGAATCGCCGTTCCGCGAGGACGCCGATGTGAACGTACGGCTTGCTCTCGGTGCGATAGGGGTTGTCGTCGAGCGACTGACGGCCGGTGTAGTACACCTCGACACCGACCCGGGCTTGCTCTTCCTGCTCCCACATCGTCACGAGCCCTGCCTGGTGGCGTGGCGTGAGCGGCACAGCGCGCCGATTCCCAGTCTCCGGGTCGTTCTCGGTCGAGCGCACGAGCGTATAGGAAGCGGTCACGTGAAAAGGCTCCGGCTCCCACCGCAGCAGCAGCTCCGCGCCCGTCGTCCGCGTGGGGCCTGGCACGTTCACGAGTGCGACGCGACCGTCGCCACCAGGCGGCTCCAGAACGCCAACGGGAAACCTAACGACTGATCCAAAGACGGTGGCATTCATCTCGACCGGACCCAGCACCCCTCCGAGATCCGCCGAGCCGCTCCGGGCCTCCTCAGCGCGAATGTCAAACAGTCGCGCGAGCGGGGTGAGGCCAATCACCTCGGTCTCCTCGGTAAACCAGGTCGGAGCGAAGTAGCCCGTCCCCGCCGAGAGCCGCAGCGACCACCGCCGCGTCATCTTCACCAGCGCCGAAAGGCGGGGCGACAGCTGGGTGCCGTACTCGCTATGCCTGTCGAGTCGCGCGCTCCCCGTCAACGCCAGGCGCTCGCCAATGTCCGTCGTGGTTTGCGAGAAAATTCCCGGCGTCGTGAACGTGTAGTCGAAGCCGTCGACGTCGCGTGCGCGATAGCGCTCCTGCTGTACGGCGACGCCCACTACCGAGCTCGATGTTCCTTTGGTGAAGGTCGACGCGGCCTCGGCGAACCAGGTGAGATGATCATCCCGCTCGCCGACATCGCCGAACGTGTGGCGGTGCGTCTGCCAGGCCGCCGAGCCTCTCATCGAGATCACGAGTGTCCCGCCGGTAACGAATCGAGCGACGCCGCCGGCGTCGAACCGATTCGTTCGCAGGCGCTCCGGATACGGCACTCCGCTCGGCGCGACCGCTCCGTCCATTGTCCCACCCTCGCGGCGTTCGATCGTCGTCCCGGCGGTAATCATCCCCGTGTGTCCGCGCTCGCTCGTCCAGTACAGTCGCGGGCGCAGGAGTCCGCGCTCGTACTCCGGGAGGTCCGTCCACCCGTCGTCGTCGCGATCGGTCTGTGACTGGCGGTGAGCGCCGGCGAGCAGCGTATACCCCCACCGGGGTCCCAAACGGCTGGATGCGAAGGCGACGGCGTCGGTACCACCGAGCGTCGTTTGATTGAGGAGGAGATCGCGCGCCGGCGCCTCGCCCGGCCGTTTCGAGACGAGATTGATCACGCCGCCTAACGCCGACCCCCCGTAGAGCGCGGAGGCGACGCCCTTGATGATCTCGACGCCGCCGAGGTCCATCGGTGGGATCTGGAGCAAACCGAGCCCGCCGGTTTGGCCGCCGTAGAGCGGCAACCCGTCGGCGAGAATCTGCGTGTAACGACCGCGAAGGCCCTGCACGCGCACGTTCGCTCCGCCGAGCGAAGGTGAGGTCGTTTGCACGCGCAACCCGGACGACTCGTTGAGCATCATGGTGATGTCGCCCGGCGTCATGCGGAGCTTTTCCTCGACCTCCTCCTGCGCGAGCGCTTCGACGCGCAGCGGCTCGTCCTCGATGCGCCGGCCGCTTCGTGCGGCGGACACGACGATGCCGGAGAGCTCCGCCGCGAGAGCAGTCAACTCGATGGCGATGGTCGTATCACTTCGCGGCCGAAGTGCGACGGTTACCGTCTCCGGCTCGAAGCCGATCTTGGCCGCGACGATGTCGTGAATACCGGGCGTGAGATGCAGCTGGGCTCGGCCGGCGCGATCGGTGTGGGCTCCAACGCGTCCACTGCGAACGCGCGCACCCTCTACTGGTAGTGTGTCCTGGCGAACTTCGACGGTGATCGAGGCCAGGCTATCGCCGGGCGGC
>DASTYE010000098.1:0-5487 GCA_035765135.1 Gemmatimonadaceae bacterium
TGCCTCATGATCCGGTATCACCCGGATACGCCGGACCTTCGCGCCGAATGTCCTGCCGCCAGTCCACGCGCTCGAGCTTGCTGGTCGAGTCGCGGCGGAACTCCAGCGCCATCGCCCAGTTGCCCGCGGTGACGAAGTTCAGGTTCCCCGTGTACGTGCCAACCTGCTCCGCCGGCGCGAGACCGTCCCACACGGTACGCCGATCGGGATCGTCGGGACCCGCGTTGCTCGCGAAGATTCGCCCCTCCCCGCCCTCGATCGGCTGCTTCGTCTTCCGATCGTTCACGACGACGGTATACACGGTTCGTTCGCGCGCCCGCGGCGGAAGCGGATCCGCCGTGATACGGAACGAATAGCTGTCCGAGTCGAGCCGCAGCGCGAATGGCTGAGGCTCGGGGCGGCACGCGATGGCCAGAAGGCCGACGGCCGCCAACAAAGCGATCAGGCGGTGCCTCACGAGGGATAGTACTCCAGACCGAGGTGGGTGATCTGCTCCTCGCCCATCAGATGCCGCAGCGTGTTCTTCAGCTTCGTCTGCTGGATGAACAGATCGTGCTCCGGCTGAAGTCCCTGCGCGGCCATGGGACTCTTGAAGTAGAAGGACAGCCACTCCTGGATCCCTTTCATGCCGGCTCGCTGCGCGAAATCCATGAACAGCGCGAGGTCGAGCACAATGGGAGCGGCGAGAATCGAATCGCGGCAGAGAAAGTTCACCTTGATCTGCATCGGGTAGCCCATCCACCCGACGATGTCGATGTTGTCCCATCCTTCCTTGTTGTCGCCGCGCGGAGGGTAGTAGTTGATGCGGACGACGTGCGAGAACCCGTTGTACAGGTCCGGATACAGCTCCGGCTGCAGAATGGTGTGCAGGACGCTCAGCTTCGATTCTTCCTTCGTCTTGAACGACGCGGGATCGTCGAGAACCTCTCCATCGCGATTGCCGAGGATGTTCGTCGAATACCATCCCTCGAGGCCGAGCATACGCGCCTTGAGTCCCGGCGCGATCACGGTCTTCATCCATGTCTGACCGGTCTTGAAGTCCTTCCCCGAGACCGGTACGCCGCGCGCGATGGCGAGCTGCTGAAGCGCCTGCGTATCGACCGCCAGGTTCGGCGCGCCGTTCGCGTACGGCACGCCTTCCATGATGGCGGCCCATGCGTAGAGCATCGACGGCGCGATGGCGTCGTCGTTGCGCTCCATCGCCTTCTCGAATTGCTCGATGGTCGCGTGTTGCGGACCGGGCTTGATGTAGATCTCAGTGGAGGCGCACCACACCATCACGACGCGATCGAGCTTGTGCTTCGCCTTGAAGTCGCGGATGTCCTGTCGCAGCTGCTCCGCGAGATCGCGCTTCGTCTTTCCCTTCTTGACGTTGGTGCCCGTGAGCCGCGACACGTACTTCTGGTCGAAGACGGCGGGCATGGGCTTGATCGCCGCGAGAAAATCGGCGACGGGCTCGAGATGCTTTTCGTCGAGCACGCCGGCCTTCCGCGCAGCGGTCAGCGCGTCATCCGGAATCGGATCCCACGCCCCGAACACGAGATCGTCGAGCGATGCCAGCGGAACGAACTCCTTGATGTACGGCGACCGCTTTTCCGTGCGCTTTCCGAGTCGAATAGTCGCCATCTGGGTGAGGGAGCCGATCGGCTTGGAAAAGCCCCGGCGAATGCTCTCAACGCCAGCCATGAAAGTGGTTGCGACGGCACCGAGCCCCGGGGTGAGCACGCCGAGGCGGCCGGTCGCGGGCCGCAGAGCGGGACGGTTGCCGGCGCGAGATGAACCCTGCACGAAACGGGATCTCCTAAGTGACGATGAGACAACGGGCTGGAGAGGTCGCCCTCCAGCCCGTTAACCTAGCTTCCCCTCGGTTCGCGAGCAACCCGCGATCAGGGAACCTGCCAGGCGTATGTACCCGTCAACGCCACGTCCGAACGCGAGTAAGTCTGTGGGTTGTTGCTGACTGTCGAAGCTTCCAGCGTGACGACCGATCCCGACGGAACGTTCGCGACCGGCAGGTGCTGCGTGCTGTTGCCACTCACCTGACCGACGAAGATCCGCTGGCCACCGTGCACCACGTACACGTTCAGCAGGCTGTTCGTGTTGTTCGTGAAGTGGATGGCGACGTCACTCTGCGGCTGCGCGCCGGTGGACACCTCTACCTGTCGTTGGCCGCAGGCGGTGACCGAAAGCGTTGTAGCGAACAGCAATGCGGCGAAGAGCGCCTTCATGAGTGCCTCCTTGATGGTTCGCGAGCCCGGCCTGGCGGAACCAGCCACGCTGGGTGTGTTGGATGCAGCCAAACAAGCTATACAAATACCGTGCTCGCCGATGATCTACATGCATTGGTGATTCCGCGCTACCGCGCGCAGGCGTAGATTCACCGCCGCGTCCCCTGTCCAAACGGTTGCCGTCACGCGTCTTCACGCACAGCAGTCACTCTTTCATGCGCCGGCTTTCCCCTTCTCGCCTTCACCTGCTCGCCGCCGGAGCGGCCTGGCTCCTGGGATGCGGTCCCTCGCAGGCGCCCGTCGCGAACGCCCCGACGCCGAGCGCCGGCGCGCATCCGGTGTCGTGGACGACGCCACTGTCGACTCGAGATCGCGCCTGGGTGGACCGCACGCTGGCGCGGCTCACGCTGCGCGAGCGCGTCGCCCAGATGGTCATGCTGTGGGTCCTCGGCGACTACGCTCACGTCGACGATAGTGTCTTCGCCGAAGCACGTCGCGCGGTCGCGGACGAGCGCATCGGCGGAGTGATCATGTCGCTCGGCTCTCCCATCGAAGTCGCGGCGAAGGTGAACTCGCTTCAGCAGCTGGCGGTGGTTCCGTTGCTCGTCGCGTCGGACCTCGAGCCGGGGCTCGGGCGCCTCGTCGGTGGAACCTTCGTGCCGACGCTGATGAGCGCGGGAAGCGCGACCGTGTTCCCGAGCAACATGGCGATCGCGGCGACCGGCGACACGCGCGATGCGTTCGAGGTGGGACGCGTGATCGGCCGTGAGGCGCGGGCGGTTGGCATCCACCTCGCGTTCGCCCCGACGGTCGACGTCAACAACAACCCGGCCAATCCCGTCATCAACACGCGCTCGTTTGGCGAGAATCCGCAGCAGGTCGCCGAGCTGTCGGCGGCGTTCGTGCGAGGCGTGCAGTCCGAGGGCGTGGCGGCGACCGCGAAGCACTTTCCGGGACACGGTGACACGGACACCGACTCTCACCTGGCACTCCCCGTCGTGCGATCCGATGCGGCACGTCTCGCGTCGGTTGAGCTGGTGCCGTTTCGAGCGTCGATCGACGCGGGCGTCATCGGTGTGATGACCGCGCACATCGCGCTTCCCGCGGTGGGCATCGACAGCAGTCCCGCGACGCTCGAGCCGCGCATCGTCAGCGAGCTGCTTCGCGACTCGCTCGGTTTTCGCGGACTCGCGGTCACCGACGCGCTCCGCATGCAAGCCGTCGGCAAAGGCTACACGCCGGAACAGGCGGCAGTGCTCGCCGTACAGGCGGGCGCCGACATCCTGCTCTCTCCGACGGACGTGAAGCTCGCGATCGACGCGGTCACCGCGGCGGTGCAGGCCGGCACGATTTCGGCGGCGCGCATCGATCAGTCGGCCCGGCGCATCCTCGAGCTGAAAGTACGTACGCGGGCCGCCCGCCACCCGTTCGTCTCACTGGATTCATTGCGACGTATCGTCGGCGCGCCGCAGCATCGCTTGGTGGCGGAGGACATCGGCGCGCGCGCGGTCACGCTGCTGCGCGACAGCACGTCGCTCGTGCCGGCGCCTCGCGACGGCCGTCTCGCCGTGGTCAGCTATGCCCCGGAGCTCGACGTCAACGCGGGGCGCGCCTTCGCGACCGAAGTGCGCACGCTCGCGCCCCGCGCGATCATCGTGCGCATCGACCCTTCGACCGCCAGGGCGGAGCTCGATTCCCTGTCCATGCGTCTGCAGGGCGCCGACCGCGTCATCGTCACGACGCACGTGCGCACGATCGAGGGTGCCGGTCGGTTCGCCATTGCACCCGTGGTCGCCGCCTGGATCGACACGCTGGCGACACGCGAGAAGGTCATCGTCGTCGCGAACGGCAATCCCTACGTCATTGCGCAGTTTCCTCGGGTTGGGAGCTACGTTGTGACCTACGGAATCACTCCATCACTCGAGCGCGCGGCCGCACGCGCGGTCCTTGGCGCCGCGCCGATCACGGGGCGCGCGCCGATTTCTCTTCCGGGATTCTTCGCCGCCGGGGACGGGATTCGTCGCGAGGCGGCTCCGTGATGGGACGGCGGCGCACCGCCGCATCCTTCCTCTTCATCGCGATGTGCGCGTGCGCCGGGCCGAGACCCACGCCGGCACCGGAGCCGGGAGGCCGCATGCGGGTCGTGCACGATTCGGTCGCCGGCGTGCTCGATCGGGCAGTGGCCGACAGCGCGTTCCCCGGTGCGATCGCTGTCGTCGGTTCACGGGACGGATCCGTAACGTCGTACGCCGTCGGCCGTATCGATTGGCCGGCCCCATCCCCCGCGCCTGACGAGAATACCCTCTGGGACCTCGCGTCGCTGACGAAGGTCGTGGGGATGACGACCGCCATGATGCAGCTCGTCGAGCAGAATCGCGTCGAGCTCGATTCCTCGGTCGCGTTCTACATCCCCGAATTCAAGGGGCTGGGGAAAGAGCGGGTGACCGTTCGCCACCTGCTGACGCACTCGTCGGGACTCCCGTCGTGGCGACCGCTGTACAAGGAGGCGACGACACCGGATACCGCCCTCGCGGTCGTCTACACCACCCCGCTCGATACCGTGCCGGGAGCCCGGATGGTGTACAGCGATCTCGGCGCGATCATCCTGGGCAAGATCGTGGAGCGCGTGAGCGGCGAGTCGCTCGACGCCTACGTCGCGAGCCACATCACCGGGCCGTTAGGTATGACGTCCACGATGTATCGCCCGGACGCCGCGCTTCGCCCGCGCATTGCGCCGACCGAGTTCGATCCCTGGCGCCAGCGACACATCCGCGGCGAAGTGCACGATGAGAATGCCTTCATGCTCGGTGGAGTCTCCGGCCACGCGGGGCTGTTTTCGACGGCCGCCGATCTCACGCGCTTCGCGAGGATGCTGTTAGGCGGGGGAACCCTCGACGGTGCGCGCATTCTCCGCCCATCGACGATCGCCCAGTTCACCGCCGTTCAGGACCCCGGCCTGTCGCACCGCGCGCTCGGCTGGGAGACGCCGACCGGCCAGAACTCGGCGGGTCAACGCATGTCGGCCCGTGCCTTCGGGCACACCGGCTTTACGGGGACGTCACTCTGGATCGACCCGGAGCAGGGTACGTTCGTGCTGCTGCTGAGCAATCGCGTCAATCCCTCGCGACAGAACACGCGGATTGGTCTCGTCCGTTCCGCGCTCGCCAACGCCGTGATGGCGGCGATAGGTTCTGGCGCCCCTCTCACCTCGGGAACGCCATGACTCTCACGTTGCTCGACTGGGCGATCATCATCGGCT